>JAISIN010000024.1 GCA_031262085.1 Prevotellaceae bacterium | reverse complement strand
CTTTATAATTTTCTATGCGTGGAATAAACTGCGTTTTATCCACGTAGTAATAGCCACCTTCGCGTAATTCGGCAAAGTCGGCTATGGCGTAGGGGATGGTCATTTTTTCTTGCATATCCGGAAATGTCTAATGAATGATTGATGAAAGATTGCGCAAAGGTATGGTAAATCTGCAAGTTATACAAAGTAAATGAGATAAATAGGCTTTGCCGTTGCGCAGGTGTACGCCCGCGGGAGAATCACTCCACCTTCCATTCCGTGATACCGCGCGTTTCGGCATCGTATTGCACGCCGACGCGCACCACCTGTCGGGTATCGGTTTCGTAGGACGCGGCATAATGCTGCCGTTCTATCTGTGCGAGACCGTCGTCGGCAGTGCCGTGGACTTTGATTTCAAAGATGTAAATGTACTTTTTGTTTCTCACCACCACGTCGGATCGACCGATAGCGGTGGGTACTTGTGTCTGTACGAATTGTCCCAGCAGCGTAAAGATCATGTAGAAGATGATTTCGGCTCGCGATTCGTTGTTGCTCTTTGCTTCGTAAGGAACGGAGGCAACGAACGAGCGCATCTGCTTCATGCAAGTCTCCGCGTCGCCGTTTTCGAGCGCTTTCTTCATGGCGAGAATGCTCATTTTTCCTTCTTCTTCCGTGTATCCGAGATAGGCAGGCAGCAGGGAGTTGACGAAACCGTATCTCACCTCATCATTGGGGTAGCCCAAAGTGTAGATGCCGTCGTCATAACCCTTGATGGTGAGGTAGCCACTCTGGTAGAGCACGGGGAGTATCTCGGTCAGGTTCTCTACCGGGCGGTCGAACATCGAATCAACAGCCTCGCAACTTTCCAATGTCTCGGGAATAAAACTGCTGTTCTTTACCATTTCGACGAGGAAAGTGGGCGTGCCGGTGGAGTACCAATAGCGCCCGTATTCCAAGCTATCGAACACGTTGATAACGCTGTATGGATTGTATATCTCTTCACTTTTGCGGGTGAAGTGGTAGCCATCGTACATCTGCTTGAGGTGGGCACAGGCTTCGTCGTAAGTCTCATTGTTATTTTCTGCCAACAGGGCAATGTCGGGTTTGAATTGTGTGAGTAACTCTGTTTCAGTGATACCGCAAATCGTGCTGTATTTAGGGTGCATACTGACGCTGCCTATATGATTCAGTTCACTGAAGATACCCATCTGACTAAACTTAGTAATGCCCGTGATAAAGAGCAGACGGATATACACACCACTGTCTTTGAGCGGTTTAAAGAATCCGCGCAGCGTGGTTCGCAAATCGGTGCGCAAGGTCTCTTTGTCGGCGCTGATGGCATCGAGGATGGGTGAATCGTATTCATCGATCAGTACCGCTACTTGCTTGCCGCTCTGCTCGTAAGCACGCCTAATGACACCTTTAAAACGAAGATTAAATGTTCTTTCGGTGGGACGGCTTCCATAGAGAGCTTCCCATTGGGTAAGGGTATCGTTCAACAGATCTTTCAAACTATCGACTTCGACATACTTGGAGTCGGCAAACGAGATATGAAGCACTTCGCGTGCCGTCCACTCGGTTTCTAACGATTCGATAGCCAATCCTTTAAACAACTCTTTCTTACCTTGAAAGTAGGCTTTTAGCGTGGAGCACAAGAGGCTCTTTCCGAAGCGACGCGGGCGACTCAGAAAGCAGGTAGCGTAGTTATTGACCAACGAATAAATCAAGTCGGTCTTGTCTACGTACACGCAGTTGCGCTTACGTAGTTCTTCAAAATCTTGTATCCCGATGGGATACATTCGGGGCACTGCTTGCATATGATTCTACGTATTAATGATTTGATGACACAAAGGTAATCACTTATGCTTCTACTCTGTGCCATCCGCTCCATTTTTTAAGTCTTTGCCCAAGCCGGGTACAGCCAGCGTCCGGAAGTAGTAGCCCATGGCGACATCGCAGCGCAGGCGTGCGTTTAAAAATGAGTCACTGCTGCATTCCATTCCACCCCTGCGCCTTGAGCGTGAACTCGTGATGGTCGTCGCGAGTGATGAGCATACAACCTTGGTCGGGTGGAGTGATATAGCCTATCAGCTTGATGTTGTCCAGGGCTTCTACTTTTTCCTTATCTGCCAGAGCGACCGTAAACAACAGCTCGTAATCTTCGCCGCCGTTCAGTGCGCAGGTCGAGAGGTTCATATTAAACTCTTCCGCCATGACGGCAGTCTGATAGTCGATGGGGATGTGCTCTTCGTAGACGCGGCAACCGGTTTTGCTTTGGGTACAGATATGCAGCAATTCCGAAGAGAGACCGTCGGAAATGTCTATCATGGAGGTTGGGCGAACATGGGCGTCACGCAGGGCGTCGATGATGTCGCGTCGGGCTTCGGGTTTGAGTTGTCGTTCCAGCAGATACTCCTTGCCGGCAAAGTCGGGTTGCACGTTGTCGTTCCCTCTCAGCACAGCTTTTTCCCGTTCCAGCAGTTGCAGTCCCATGTAAGCAGCTCCCAAGTCGCCGCTCACGCAAATCAGGTCGTTGGGTTGGGCGGTGTGGCGATACACCACATCGGCTTTATCGGCTTCGCCGATGCAGGTAATACTGATGGCAAGTCCGGTCAGCGAGGAAGAGGTATCTCCTCCCACAATATCGACGTTGTAGGCTCGACATGCCAAGCGAATGCCTGCATACAATTCCTCCATATCTTCTACGCTGAAGCGTTTGGAGAGTGCAAGCGAAACGGTGATTTGGCGGGGCGTTCCGTTCATGGCGTAAATATCGGAGAAGTTGACGACGGCAGCCTTGTATCCCAGATGCTTCAGCGGGACATAAGTCAGGTCGAAGTGTACCCCCTCCATCAACAAGTCGGTTGTAACGAGCACTTGTTTGCCGGCAGGATACTGCAAAACGGCGGCATCATCACCAATACCATATATACCGGAAGAATGGTTCAGTGCGATGCCTTCGGTGAGATGCTTTATCAAGCCAAACTCACCGAGGGTAGCTATTTCGGTTCGCATGGATCGAAAATGATGGTTAAGAGCGGTGAATCAATTCGCGCATGATGGCAGTCATTTGCGGCTGTGCGGCATCGGCGGCTCGCTGTACATCTTCATGGCTGATTTCTATGATCTTTCCTTCTACACCGATGTCGGTAATCACCGATATGCCGAATACGCGTATGCCGCAATGGTTGGCAACAATCACTTCGGGTACGGTAGACATGCCTACCGCATCGGCTCCGAAGAGGCGAAACAGTTTATACTCGGAAGGTGTCTCGAAGGTAGGTCCTTGCGTGCCCAGATAGACGCCATGTTGCACCTTGACGCCTATTTCGGCAGCGATGGCGTCGGCTTTGCGAATCAGTTCTTTGTCGTAGGCTTCGCTCATGTCGGGGAAGCGCGGACCGTAGGGTATGTTTTTGCCGCGCAACGGATGTTCGGGGAAATAGTTAATGTGGTCGGTAATAATCATCAGGTCGCCGATAGAATAGTTGGGGTTGGTAGTGCCGCTGGCATTCGATACGAAGAGCGTTTTGATGCCCAGTTCGCGCATCACCCGTACCGGAAAAGTGACCTCCTTCATGGAGTATCCTTCGTAATAGTGGAAACGACCCTGCATGGCCAGACTGTCTTTTCCTCCTAATTTGCCTAAAATGAGTTTTCCGGAGTGTCCTTCGACGGTCGACACCGGGAAATGAGGAATATCTTCATACTTTATTTCATGCTTATCGGTTATCTCGCCGACAAGACTACCCAAACCGGTACCCAGAATAATCGCGGTTTCTGGATGCGTGTGCATTTTACTTTTCAAATAAGTCGCTGTTTCTTGAATGGTCTGTAACATATTTCATTATTATTTGGTTGAAGTACTTCTGTTGGTGGTGCAAAAATACAATATTTATTGGAAGTACATACAAGTATTGCCTCAAAGAATGATCGAGAGCCGGATGATTTTTCAATCGGGCGGCATCTTTCTCGGTAGTAACAATCCATGTATGCCTGAATTGCTGCCTGATATATCGCAAATCATTGCCGGTAAATGCGTAATGGTCGGGATATGCAAAGAGATCGACATGCGGCGTATACGCTTCTAACTTTTTCTTCAAGGGCGTCGGATGGGCAATACCTGTAAGGAGCAGGATCGATGTATCGGGGGTGATGCTTTGAAGCCTACGCGGTTCTCCGCCGAAAAGGGGAATCAACTCTTCATATCGGATGGCAGAGAAGTAAACTTGCTGACCGGGGCTGAATGTGAATGGTCGGGCAAACGGTGCACGCAGATTTGAATCGTCATCCATGTCGGGGCATTTGGTGAAGATGACGATGTCGGCACGTCGGGCACTCGAAGGGGGTTCGCGCAATCGCCCGAGCGGCATCAGCCGGTCATGAAAGAAAGGGTGCGTGCTGTCGGTGAGCAGGATGTTTAGTCCGGGATGTACGTAGCGATGCTGGAAGGCATCGTCGAGCAGAATGACATCGACCGGCGGATTGTTCTGTGCCATCAGTTGCCGGATGCCTCGCCGCCGGTTGGCATCGACTGCTACCCTGATCTGCGGAAACTTCTGCTTCATCTGGAACGGTTCGTCGCCTATTTGCGCAACATCGGTTTCGGGGGTAGCGAGCAGGTAGCCCCTACTCTTGCGTTTGTAGCCGCGACTTAATACAGCCACATTCAGTCCGGAGCGTTGCAGCAGACGAATAAGATACTCCGTATGAGGTGTTTTGCCCGTTCCTCCTACCGACAGATTGCCGGTACCGATCACCGGAACGGGGAAATGCTCCGACTTCAGCAAGCCGAAGTCGAAGCACTTATTGCGCACCCACACCCCTGTTCCATATATCAGGGAGAGAATAGCCAAAGGTAATTTAAGCAAGAACGTTTGTCGGGACATTAGCGTAGATTCGGCTCGTAAGGAATACGTGCCTGAATTTTATCCATCTTATCAAAGTTCTCGAGCCATAGCAGCGGTTGATAGAGTTCGGCAGCGCGACCGGTCAGCATACTGCTGCGCAGGTAGCTCGGCAGGTTGCTATCCATGAGAACCTCCCAGAAGCTTTTTTTGGCAGGATAGGTCAATACGGTATAGGCATCTATGCCGGCTTTTTCGACGGCAATGTCGAGTGCGGTGTCTATGCCGCCCAGCAAGTCGACCAATCCGTTCTTCACAGCCATTTCGCCTGTCCATACGCGTCCTTCGGCAATCTTCTCGATGGCTTCGGGGGTCATCCCCCGTCCGTCGGCACAACGTTGCACAAATAGGCGGTATCCTTCGTTGATGGTTTGTTGCATCAAAGCCTGTTCGGCCTCATTCATGGGACGGGTCGTTTCGCCGAAATCAGCGTATTTATTGGTTTTCACGACGTCGAACGATAAGCCGACCTTATCTGCCAATCCCTTAAAGCTGGGGAACATGCCGAAGATACCGATCGATCCGGTCAGTGTAGTAGGTTCGGCAACGATGGTGTCGGCTACGCAGGAGATATAATATCCACCCGATGCAGCATAGTCGCCCATGGAAACAATGACGGGCTTCTTCTCTTTCAGTTGTTGCACGGCGTACCATATTTGTTCGGAGCCGAACGCACTTCCTCCGGGTGAGTTGACACGCAGCACGACCGATTTCACATCGTCATCTTCGGCGAGGCGTCGCAGGTCGCGTATGACTTGATCGGATAAGATGCCGTCGCTGAGGTTGACATAATCGGCAGCCAAATCGATCTCGCCTGTCAGATAGTACACGGCAACGATATTCCCGCTTTTGTCTTTAGGCACGTTGCGATTGATGCCCGTCATGGCTGTCAGGTCGAGCATATTGATGCGGTCGTCCTTATCCACACCCATCATCTGTTTGAGATAGTTGCGCACGTCGTTCTTATATATTAAGGTGTCTACTAATCCGCAGGTTACGTTCTCTTCCGACGGGTACATCATAATCATGCGATCGGCCTGCGCATGGAGGGCATCGGCAGTCAGTCCTCTCGATTCGGCTACGCCATCGACCATCTGCTTCCATATCGAACCGGCATACGCCTGTATCTGCTCGCGATTGGCATCGCTCATGGAGGTATTTATATAAGGCTCGACAGCGGCTTTGTAGGTACCAACCTTGAATATTTGCACTTCGACGCCTATTTTCTTGAGCAAGTCGGCATAGAAAGTAGGTGTCGAAGACAATCCCTGCCAGGCAATCACTCCTTTGGGGTTGAGCAGCACTTTGTCGGCTACGCTGGCGAGGTAATAGAGCGATTGTGTGTAGTTGTCGCTGTAGGCAACAATAAACTTACCCGTCTGTTTGAAGTCGAGCAGTGCATGGCGTATCTCTTGCAGACTGGCATATCCTGCCGACAGGGTTCCTGCCTGTAGATAGATGCCGCGAATGTTGTCATTCTCGGCAGCTTTGCGAATGGAAGAGAGGACATCGTCTAATCCGAAGGAGGCGGTGCGGTCGCTGAACAAGGTTCGCAACGGATTCTCCTGATTGCGTTCCACCAGTTCTCCGTCCAGATTGAGCAGCATCACCGAGTTCTTCTGTACTACGGTTTCCGGTTCCGATGTAGAGAGCATACCAGCCATCACTACAAGGCTCACTACGAAGAATAGCACACCTGTAACTACCAATCCGGCAACGGTAGCAAACATAAATTTCAGAAAATCTTTCATTGTGATTCTTAATGATTAAGTTATTGTTTTAGCCTATTCGTCGCAGTAATAGAACGTTTATCACAGTAGAATCACAAATATACAAGTTTCTCTAACATTTTATGAAGCAAACAACAGTTATCTTGGAAAAGCCTACATCGGTCCTTCTCTTTTCAGCTTCTCAACGAACTTGTCGATGCGCTGCAGCTCTTGCGGAATGCGGATGCGTTGCGGGCAGAGCGGCGTACATTCGTTACAGCCGATGCAATGGTCGGCTTGCCTGAGCGTTTCGACATCGCGGTTATAGCCCACAAGGAAGGCACGACGGGCGCTGCGATAGTTGGCGTCGCCACTATCTTTGGGTATATTGCCTTCGTTGACGCATTTGTTGTAGTGCAGCAGAATAGCCGGAATATTGATGCCGTAAGGGCAAGGCATGCAGTAGTCGCAATCGTTGCAAGGGATGGTGGGATAGGTACGGATAATCTCTGCCGTTCCTTCGAGGAAGGTGCGTTCGTCGGCAGTCAGCGGAACGAGTGGCGAGTAGGTACGCACATTGTCTTGCAGATGCTCCATATAAGTCATGCCGCTAAGCACGGTCATGACCCCTTCGAGCGACCCGGCAAAGCGGAACGCCCACGAAGCGGCGCTGTCGTCGGGACGACGCTGTTTGAGGTGATTGATGACATAAGTAGGCAACTTCGATAGTCGACCGCCCAGCAACGGCTCCATCACTACTGCCGGAATTTTGTACTTCACCAAGCCGTCGTACAGGAGCGAAGCATTGGTATTTCCCATACCGGCATGATCCCAATCTACGTAGTTGAGCTGCACCTGTACAAAGTCCCAATGGTAGGTGTCGTGCAGTTTCAGAAACTCATCGAACTGGTCGGCATTTCCGTGAAACGAGAATCCGAGGTTGCGTATGCGTCCTGCCTTGCGCTCCTCCATCAGGAAGTCCATCATGCCGTTGTCGACAAAGCGGGTACGGAAGGCGTCCATACCTCCCCCGCCCAACGAGTGCAGCAAGTAGTAGTCGATATAGTCGACCTGCAGTTCGGAGAACGACTGGTGATACATCTTCAGAGAGTTTTCGCGCGAAGCGTGTCCGAAGTTAGAGAGCTTGGTAGCAATAAAATACTTCTCGCGCGGGTGTCGTTTCAGAGCGATGCCTGTTACCTTTTCAGACAATCCCTGTACATATACGGGAGCCGTATCGAAATAGTTCACGCCGTGTTCGATGGCATAGTCTACCAAGCGGTTGACGGTCTCCTGATCGACCTCGTTACCCTTCATCGGCCAGCGCATGCAGCCGTATCCCAAGATCGAGACACGGTCGCCGGTAGCAGAAGTTCGGTAAGTCATTTCGCCGGTGGGCACGGGTTGTCCGGCGGAGGTTGCTCCCCCACCCGCGCCCGGTTTACAACTATATATGGTTCCGGCAGCGGTAGCAGCTACGGCGCTGATACCTGCGAGTTTCAGAAACTCGCGCCGCGACAGATTCTTTTTATCTTTCATCATTTTGTTCTATTAGCATATGGTCATATTACTCTCATCTCAACAGCACAATTCCACCTTAATTATATAGTCTCATGCATCATTATATAGTTTTATGCATCTCGTGCCCTTCTACATAAATGGCTGTAAACGGTCTCGAGGGGCAGAGATATTCGCAAGCGCCGCATCCGATGCAACGTTCTACATCGATAGCGGGTATTGGCAGCGACTTGGGATCGCCTTCGACCGAAGGTATCATGGAGATAGCCGATGCCGGACAGTGGCGGGCGCAGTTACCGCACGGTTTGCCGTCGGTCAGCGGTACGCAATTCTTTCGAACCCATACGGCATGTCCTATCTGAATGGACGATTTCTCTGCCATGCTTACCAAGCTGATGGCGTCGGTAGGGCATACTTCCGAGCAGCGGGTACATTCGGGGCGACAGTAACCGTGGTCGTAAGCCATCATGGGTTGCATCAGCGTCATCAAACCCGACGAGGGACGTAGCACATGCGACGGGCAAGTGGATACGCAAAGCTGACAACCGGTGCAATGTTGGGCAAACCGGCGAAAATCGTGCGAACCGGCAGGCAAGATAGGTGTGGTGCGCGGAGGGGCTACCTTGTCTTCGATAACTGCCAAACCACCGTCGCGCTTCTTTTCTTGCGCATGGAGCAGAGTAGCAGTAGCCAACATGGCGCCTGCGGTGAAGAAGGCGCGACGCGACGTGTCGACCGAAGAGGGTTTAGATACGGGAGTAGTCGTAGAGGAGTCCGAAGCAACCTTTGGGGTATGCGGCAGAGCATACGAAAAAGACAAAGCGTCTTCGCGACACTGACCGATGCAATCCATACAACCGACACAACGACTGTAATCGACCGTGTGATTCTTACTGTCAATACAGGCAGACTTGCAACTGCGCGCACAGAGCTGGCAACCGGTACACTTACCGGCGTCTATTCTGATTTTAAACAGAGAATAGCGCGAGAGGAACCCCAGTACAGTACCTACCGGGCAAATGGTATTACAATACGTGCGTCCGTTGCGCCATGCCAGAATTCCTAAAACAACCAGCGTCAGCACGGCAACGAGCAGCGTCAGCAACGACGGCATCCAGACATCGACGGCGTAGAACGTATAGCTGTCGGCACGCGCTGCCAGCACAGCCAGCAGGTTATTGCCCGCCCGATACAGCGGCGCAAGCAGGTGCGAAGCGATGCGTCCGTAAGCGCTGTAAGGAGCGAGCAAAGCGATGACAAAGCCTATCCCTGCCACTACGGCTGCGCCATAGAGTATCAGAACGATGTAGCGTAGCCACACTTTCTCTTTCGAGTAGTTGTATTTGAAGCGGTTACGCTTCTTGCCGCGCTTACCCAACCAAGCTATCGCGTCTTGCATCACACCCAGCGGGCAGATTACGGAACAGTAGACGCGTCCCAGCAGCAACGTCAGCAACACAAGAAACACCAATACGCCTACGTTCAGTGCCAGCAAAGCAGGCAGAAACTGAATTTTCGCCATCCACCCCAACCAGGTGTGTAGCGTGCCTGTCGCATCGAGAAACAGCAGCGTAATAAGAACAAAGAAGATAACGGCAAGCGTTACCCGGATTTTTCGTAACATAATAGTGAGTTTTATCGCGCAAAGAAAGCGGAAAAAACAATTGGTGTAGCAAATACACGCAAAAAAGTGAACGAGAAATCTGCTAAATCAACATTTAACTCAATGAACGCCCCATAGCAAGCCTGCAAGAGGGCGTCATTGCACACATTTATCCTTGTATGGTAGCCAATACCTGCCGATATTCGGCTGCCAGTTCGTTCATCACTTCGGCTACCGTTTGTATGGGTCGACCGTTGAAAAGCGCCGCTATCTGCCCAATCTCCAGCTCGCCTTCGTCGAGTTCGCCTTCGAAGATACCACGCTTGGCGCGTCCTTTGGCAAGCAGCGTGCGCAGCTCGTCTTCGGAAGCGCCGCGTGCTTCGGCTTCTTCGACTTGCGTGCGAAAAGAGTTCTTTATCAGGCGCACGGGGGAGAGCTTTCTCAGCAGCAACTTTGTATCTCCTTCCTGCAAGTTCAGGCAGTAGTTCTTGAAAGCGGTATCGGCGCTGCTCTCTTCGGTCAGGGCAAAGCGGGTACCTATTTGTACGCCTTCGGCTCCCAACGCCCTGACAGCCAGCATGGCTGCGCCGGTGGCAATGCCTCCCGCTGCCATGAGCGGCAATGAGGTGGCTGCACGCACGGCAGGTATCAGACAGAGGGTGGTCGTCTCTTCTCTGCCGTTGTGTCCACCTGCCTCGAAACCTTCGGCAACGACAGCATCTACACCTGCATCCTGCGCCTTGCGGGCAAAGCGCGAAGAGCTGACTACATGTACTACCTTCAAACCGCGCTCCTTGAGCCATCCTGTCCATTTTACCGGATTACCGGCTGAAGTGAAGACGATGCGCACCTTCTCCTCGACGACTATCTGCATGATCTCGTCTATCTGCGGATACATCAGGGGGATATTTACGCCGAAAGGGTTACGGGTAGCCAACCGGCACTTGCGGATATGCTCGCGCAAGGTTTCGGGGTGCATAGAGCCTGCACCCAGCAAGCCCAGACCGCCTGCATTGCTTACTGCCGACGCCAGCCGCCAGCCGCTGCACCACACCATACCTCCTTGTATGATAGGGTATTTGATGCCGAAAAGAGATGTTATTCGATTACTCATATTATATAGTGTTTATTCGGTTGTTGCTTGGTGACCGGCAGGGGTGAGATTCAGAGAATCGCCATAAGCTTTCAATACCTCCAACGTGCGTGCGCGCCGCTTGCGTCCCTTTACATCCCAGAAGTCGCGGGTGAAGACCTTCATCATGTCTAATCCCGACGGAGCGGATGTCTGCTTCCAACTGCTCACCGCCATGTTGTTGGCTCGTTCGGTGGTGACGTATCGCATACCCGAGAATTCTATCTCGTCGCGACTTTTGCGCACCCCCTTGTCGAAGGGTGACTTTGCCCAGTTGGAATAATCTCGAAACATCTCTATTCCGTAGAGCGGGTTGCCGCGCCACGTGTCTTTACCTACTTTTATTTTTCGCTGGTAGATGGGGTCCCAATTAAATGGTGTACTTCCGGTGTAAGGAAACAATGTCAGGTTGGGTTTTGTTTTCGGCAGCATGGGCAGAGTGGGCAAGGTGAAGTCAAAATCCATCCATTCTTTGTCTGTATCGGGCAGCGGAGATTCTTGTAGCTGATTGTCGTCGGGTATGTTGTGCAGTCTGACGGAATCTTGCTCGGCTACGGTTTGCGCGCAAAGGGGGAGGGCTGTTGTAAGAAACAGCCCGAAAATCATTTTTTTTCTCATTCGATGTTACAGGTTTACCACCACATGTAGCCGCTTCCGCAAAGCGGTTCATCGTGACAGGGGTCAATAGTCCACATGGTGCGGGGATACTTCCGGTTCTCCCACCAGTGTTTGTATCGGGCAGCGGCATCGACTACCTCCTCGTCGGTGAGGAAGTACATACCTTCATAGTTCTCGGCATCGCTGTGCACCAATTTACATCCCATAGATGCGTTTTGCCCCAGCCGGATGCTTTCGATCGTCCACAAGATACATTCACCCAAGCGGAGTTTTCCGCCGGCAGAATAGGAAACGGGTGCCAGTGGGAAGGATGGAATAACGGTGAGGTCGTCGGCATAAGGCAACAAGTCGCCAATATCGTCGATAGTAAAGTGCGGCATGAGGGTTAATCCTTCGGGGCTTTCGGCAGAGAATTTGCCCTCTTTGAGCTGTTTGACAAAAAGAGCGGCTTCGGGGTCGTTGTAATTGAGGGTTTCGTTGCTGCAACCGGTGCATGAGAGCATCATTAGGAGCCACACGGCTGCCAATGTGCACGATATAGTAGAGGTAGACAAAAGTGTTCGCATAAAAAGGAGCTATTTGAGGGTTAAGGGTTAATATACCATACGGATACCGCAAAGCAGGTTGACATTGGTGGGTCGCACCGTTTGCAGGTTGACGACCTTATCGTTGGGGAAATGGTGTGATACGGTAGCTTCGGCAAACAATCCCCATCGATTGTTTATCCGGTAGCGTATTCCTACGCCGGCAGCGACCGAGTATTGCAGGGGCGTTCCTTCGGTAAGCACCTTCTCGGCAGCTCCGCCTGCGGTAGCGTAGAGGTCGACGCTCTTGCTGCTTGTCAGCGTAACGTCTGCCCGCAAAGGTATGCGCAGGGTGTGTGTGGCTTCATGCTGCTCGTAGCTGTATTGCACGCCGGTTTCGAGGGCGAAGGTTGTATGGAGACGACGTTCTACGGTCAGCGAGGCTACGAAGGGCATGGCGAAATCGCCCTTCCCGAGCGCGGTACCTACGGCAGCTTTCAGCGCCCAGTTGTGTGGCGCAGGGGTAACATATTCATAAGCCGTCACAGCTTCGGCTTCGTTGCTTGTGCCGGTGGTGACAGAAGCCGGTTGCCCACCGGTTGCCACGCGTTGGGTAATGGTTACGGAAACCGATACGGTAACGGTTTCGTCGTCGGCGTCGGATGTGTCGCTGTGCGAGGCGGCTGTCACACCTGATGGCAGAAGCGTTCTCTTGGCCGGCACGCTCCTCGCAGGTGTTGTATGCTGACCGGCAACGGGTGCTTCTTTGACAACGACAGGGGGAGGCGCTGCCATTTCCTCTTCTCCGACGGTTAGCGGAAGGGTTGGAGCAGCTGTCACCGGTACCCGTTCGGCTATTTGAACAGAAGTTTCCCCTCTCTCTTCGCGTGAAACAAAGTTCCACCAGGCGAACGATGCTCCGCCTACAGCCAACAAGGCAGCTACGGCTGCTGCCACACGCCAATTGTATCGGTGTGTGCCTGCTTGCTGTGCATGAACGGTGAGGGGTGCGACGCTTTCTTCGGGCACGGTATGCAAGTCGGCTTGCAACTTGTCCCAGAAGTCGTCGTGCGGTTCCATCTTGACGTTGGCGAGACGGGTACGAAACAGGTGGGTTATATCACTATTTTCTTTCTTCATTGGCTATATAATCTTTTATTCGTTTTGCTAACATACTTTTGGCTCGATGTAGCTGGGAAGTCGACGAGTGCTCTTTGATTCCCAGCAGTCCGGCTATCTCTTTGTGCGATTTTTCTTCGAACACATAGAGGTTGAAGACGGTGCGACATCCATCGGGCAACTCTGCCACAAACTCCAGCAGTTGCTGGTTGGTGAGGTGGTTTCCCTCTTCGGCTATCTCCTGTTCATCGGCGAGTTCGGGCAATGGTTGGTCGGTGGTTATGATATTGCCTGTTCTCTTTTGCCGTCGCAGGTAGTCGATGGCTTGTGTCACCATGACGCGGGTTATCCAAGTTTCGATCGCACATTCTCCCCGAAAGGTGAAGTGGGTGAAAATCTTAATAAACCCATCGTGCAATACATCGTGTGCCGTATCTATGTTGCCTGTATAGCGGTAGCATACCGCCAGCATCTGTTTGGAATATAGAGTGTACAGCGCTTGTCGGGCAGATTGGTCTCCGACCCGACAGCCCTCTATCATATCTACTTTGCTTTCCAATGTCGATGCTTTTTTAACAGAACGCCTCCATAGATCGTTTGTTAGTTAGACGCAGCACTTGTTGCAATGCTGCAAAGATTATATCTACAAAATATGTTAACGCATCAATTACATGGCTTTAAAACTCATATCGATTCCTTTGACGGAGTGCGTAAGCGCTCCTACGGAGATAAAGTCGACGCCACAATTGGCATAACTCCGCAGTGTATCGAAGGTGATGCCTCCCGATGATTCGGTTTCGTATCGTCCGGCTACCATTTCGACGGCTTTACGTGTCATGTCGGGTGTGAAGTTGTCGAACATGATGCGCTGCACGCCTCCCAAGTCGAGTACTTGTTGCAGTTCGTCGAAGTTCCGGACTTCGATTTCGATAACCAGGTTTTTACCTTTCTCTTTGCAGTAGGTGTGTACGCGTTCGAGCGCTTTGGCAATGCCTCCGGCAAAATCGATGTGGTTGTCTTTGAGCAAAATCATGTCGAAAAGTCCGATGCGGTGATTGGCTCCTCCACCTATTTTGACTGCCATTTTCTCGAGTATGCGCATGCCGGGGGTTGTCTTTCGGGTATCGAGTACGCGTGTTTTGGTACCTTCGAGCAGATTGGCATATTTGCGTGTCATCGTGGCAATACCGCTCATACGTTGCATGATGTTGAGTATAATGCGTTCGGTTTGAAGCAGCGAACGTACTCTGCCTTCTACGATCATGGGTATATCTCCAACCTTCACAGAAGCCCCATCGTGCATAATTTCGTACACTTTCAGCGTCGGGTCGAAACGGTAAAATACTCTTTTGGCTATTTCTACTCCGGCAAGGATGCCGGGTTCTTTGATCTTTAACACCGATTTGCCGCGCGTCCATTCGGGTATGCAAGCCAGGGTGGTGTGATCTCCGTCCCCTATATCTTCAGCGAAAGCCAGGTCTATTAGCCTGTCTACCAGCTCTTCTTCTGTCTTAGTCATTGGATTTATCTATTCTGATTTGATGTATAATATATCTATTTTGTACCTTCTTAAAAAAGCAATTCACGCGAAAGTTTCCTTTGTCAGTGGTCAGAGTACCTATGATGAAACTCGATTCATCGCGTTTACCTTGGTGATTGACGTTAAAGTTGCTTACTTTATTATCAGTAAATAAACGCATCAAACTCTGTACGGCTCCCTGTTTGTCGGAAGCGGCAGGACGATTCTGAATAACCAAGTCGACCTTGTCACCCAGATAGTTACTTAATTCTGTCGAACTCCCCTTTTTGAAAGCGGCAATCACGCCGACAGGCACCTCTTGCGTCATGACAGATGTCGTGCAAAAAAGCAGAGTTATCAAGAATAAAATGAATCGTTTTCTCATTGTTTCATACGTTTGATGCTACAAAGGTACGCATTAATTGCAAATTGCAACAAAAAAGGTCTATTTTTGTGCCTTCAACGAACAAATTGCAATGAAGAGTACCTTGCTTGTGGTAGGTAAAACCACTCAATCCTATCTGGTTAGCGCCGTCGAGGAATATGTACGCCGCATCCGGTTCTATTTTTCGTTTGAGATAGAGGTGATTCCCGAGTTGAAGAACACGCGGAATCTGACGGAGCAGCAGCAGAAAGAGCGCGAGGGCGAGCTGATTGTGCATGCCCTACAGCCGGGTGATGTTGTAGTGTTGCTCGACGAAGGGGGCAAAGAGATGCGCTCCCTGGAGTTTGCCGACTATATGGAGCATAAAATGAACAGCGTAAGTCGCCGATTGGTGTTCGTTATCGGCGGTCCTTACGGGTTCTCGGAAAGTGTATATCGGGCTGCACACGAGAAGTTGTCGCTTTCGCGCATGACTTTCTCGCACCAGATGATACGGTTGCTCTTCGTAGAACAGCTCTATCGGGCGTTGTCGATCTTGAACGGGAGTCCGTATCATCATGAATGATTGTACACATGCCGAGACGTCAGCTCACACATCAAAGGGAGATCTGTCTCACTTCAAAGGGAGACACCTACTCTTTCTTCCCTCGAAAGAATTCATCTTCTATCTTCTTAGTCTGCACGCTATTCAGCCAGTCGGCAGCCGAATTATAATACGTTGCCATACTTAGAATTACGTTTCCATCTTCGTCTACCTCCGGTTTTTCCTGCAAATTCTTGGGGCGGGTTTTCAGGAAGACCTTCAGATAACGTTCGGTATTACCAACATCCTTCAAGTAATAGTAGTAGATATAGGCAATATCGTAAAGCAGCTTATGATGTGTTTTATCAAATTTCTGATA
Organism: Prevotellaceae bacterium; assembly: GCA_031262085.1. Taxonomy (GTDB): domain Bacteria; phylum Bacteroidota; class Bacteroidia; order Bacteroidales; family Bacteroidaceae; genus Bacteroides. Next base: position 20,574 of record JAISIN010000024.1, on the reverse strand, counting down.
CCGGATATTCATGGCTTCAATCTGTTTGAGATATTGATGATTCTCTCCGTAACACGAAGCCAATCCACCATACAGACGCGACATCACGCTGTCGGTGGGAGTAACAAAGTTGATGGCATCTTCGAGATACATCACCCCCTGCTCTTTCCACGACGAACGCGAGCAGGCACGCCCCAGATAATAAAGCAGATTCACGTTTTGCGGATCGTACTTGCGAGCCATCTCCAGCATGTCGTGTGCCTCAAAGTAGTTTTTGGTAGTGGCATAATAGCTGACACCCAAGTAGTAACAAGTCTGAAATGTACTGTCGCCCTCTGCCATCAACTGTGTGTAACGCTCTATTGCCTTGAGATAATCCTTATTCAAGCAGTACGCCTGGGCATTCTGGCGGTTGACATAAATATTAGTCGTATCAATCTGCCGGTAGCGTTCGGTCGCCTCGATGGCGTAGTCATAATAGTGTGCGGCAATGTATAGCGCCCCCAGTTTGGCAGCAGCCAGATAATCGGCAGGATACTTCTGCTGAATGACATGATAACATCCGGTGGCAAATGCGGGTTGCTCCAATCGTTCGAAACACTGCGCCTGCAGATGCAACACCACTGCCGAACTGTCGGTTTCGGTCATCAGGCTGCTCTCACCCAATGCCTCCTGATATTGCTGACAGTTGATCAACATATTGATGTACTGTATGCGTACATATTTATTGTCTGGATTCAAGTCGAGCGACTTCCGATAACATTGCAACGCTTGTACATACTTGGTCAGCGACTTGCAACACTCCCCCATCTCGATGTAAACACGCGGATTGAGCGTATCGCGGGTGGCGATATCCTGAAACACTTCGAGCGCCCGGGCATTCTGACCGAGACTTTTCAATGCCCTCCCCTTCTGATATAGCAAAGCAAGCGTGGGCGACGGATCCTGCCCAATCAGCGCCAGCGCCTTTTCATAATCGTAGTTTGCCATTGCTTCCTGAACAGGATTGACTTGTTGCGACATGACCGGTAAACAAAGGATCGACAGGCAGAATGTGACAATAAAATTCTTCATAAGATTAGTTATTTACGTAAAACGGCGGCAAGATAGGAAAAAAGTTTCAACTACGAAACTTTCGGAATAAATTTTGCACTACCTTTGTCACCAACCTAAAAAACAACGTATGCAAACAACATCGGATAGCTTAGTTATCATCCCCACTTACAACGAACGGGAAAACATTGAAAACATTATCCGCGCCGTTTTTGCCCTCGAGAAGTCATTTCATATATTGATTATTGAAGACGGATCACCCGACGGAACAGCCGATATTGTCAGGCAAATGCAACCAGTCTTTCCCAACCGGCTCTTCATGATAGAACGGCAAGGCAAACAAGGGTTGGGCACTGCCTATATCACCGGTTTTAAATGGGCGCTAACACAGAGCTACGACTACATTTTCGAGATGGATGCCGATTTTAGCCATAATCCTGCCGACCTGCCCCGCCTGTATAAAGCTTGTGCCGACCATGGAGTCGACGTAGCCATCGGTTCGCGATACGTCAGTGGTGTCAACGTAGTAAATTGGCCGATGGGGCGCGTACTGATGTCGTACTTCGCCTCGCGGTATGTACGCCTGATAACCGGACTGCCCATACACGATGCCACAGCCGGATTTATCTGCTACCGGCGATGCGTGCTCCAAACCATCGACCTCCATGCGATCCGGTTCAAAGGATACGCCTTCCAGATAGAGATGAAATTTACCGCCTACCAATTCGGATTTAACGTAGTAGAGATACCCGTTATCTTTATCAACCGCGAATGGGGTACATCGAAAATGGACAGCAGCATCTTCGGAGAAGCCATGCTGGGAGTAATCAGGCTTAAATGGGATAGCTTGATACATAAGAAAAGAAAATATAGATAGAACGATATAACCCACAATTTCTTTCAAACAATGAAACGAACACTCATTAAAAACGCGATCATCGTTAACGAGGGAAAGCGATACAAAGGATCCGTAGTCATAGAGGACGAGATGATATCTCGGATCTTAAACAAGCCTAAACCACCCGAACAGATGTACGATTACATCATAGATGCCACCGGTTGCCTGTTGTTGCCGGGAGTCATAGACGAGCACGTTCATTTTCGTGAACCCGGGCTGACACACAAAGCCGATATGTTTAGCGAAAGCCGGGCTGCCGTAGCCGGAGGAGTAACCGCTATCATGGATATGCCAAACACCAATCCACCTACGGTGACCCTCAAAGCATTGGAACAAAAGCTCGAACTGCTCAACCAACATTGCATCGTAAACCACTCGTGCTACTTCGGAGCAACCAACGATAACTATACCCTATTCAGAGAGTTAGATAAAACAAAGGTATGCGGCATCAAGCTGTTCATGGGTTCGAGTACCGGCAATATGCTGGTAGACAGATTGGAATCGCTCGAAAAAATATTCGGCAGTACCGACCTACTCATCGCTGCCCATTGTGAAGACCAAACGATGATTCGACGTAATACCGAACGCATCCGGCAGGCATACCCCGAAAACGAAGAAATACCCATCGCCCTGCATTCACGCATACGCACCGCAGAAGCCTGCTACAACTCAACCCAACTGGCATTGAGCCTGGCATGCAAAATGAACAGCCGCCTGCACGTGCTGCACCTCTCAACAAATACCGAGTTGCAGCTCTTCAATAAACGACTCCCTGCATGGCACCAACAAATCACTGTCGAAGTCTGTGTGCCACATCTGTTCTTCTGTAGCCATGATTACGACAGATTAGGCGCACGCATCAAATGCAATCCTGCCATCAAACAATCACATCACCGAACCGCTCTGCGACGTGCCGTCGACAAAGGTTTGATAGACACCATCGCTACCGATCATGCCCCCCACCTGCTAAGTGAAAAAAAAGGTGGAGCGCTCAAAGCTGCGTCGGGGATGCCCATCATACAATATTCGCTGGTCGGCATGCTAAAACTCTCCGACAAAGGATACTTCACCATCGAAACGGTCGTGGAAAAGATGTGTCATGCACCGGCACGAATCTTCCACATCGACCGACGAGGATTTATCCGCCCCGACTACTATGCCGACCTTGTGCTGGTACGCCCATGCCCCCAATGGACTGTAACCCCCGACCACGTGCTGAGTAAATGCGGCTGGAGTCCGCTCGAAGGAGCATCTTTCGGATGGAAAGTAGAAAAAACCATCGTCAACGGACAGCTTGTCTACGACAATGGATACATAGACGATAACTATCGCGGAAAGGAGCTGCGATTCAAATAATCATGATCATAAACTATACCCCGCTCGACCTGAAACCATATATCAACTGGACATTCTTCTACTTGGCATGGCGCGTGCCGCCTAAATCGGACGAGGCAACACAACTCAGGCAAGATGCCGAAGAGTTGCTCAACGAGTGGAATCCTCTCACCCGAATACGCACAATTTTCAGATTATGCCAAGCCTATGCCGACGGCGACAACCTGCTCATCGAACAGGTACGCATCCCGCTACTGCGGCAACAAACGCCCCACGCCGACCAAAGTCCCTACCTTTGCCTGAGCGATTTTATAAAGCCTATCGGCAGCGACGAACCCGACACCGTAGGAGTATTTGCCGTGACCTGCGAAACCGACACCGAACAATTATATGCCGACGACCCCTATCGCAAACTTATGGCACAGAGCTTGGCAGACCGGCTGGCTGAAGCCGGCACCGAGAAAATGCACCAATACGTGCGACGCACCGCATGGGGATATGCACCCCACGAAAATCTCTCGATCAGCGAACTGCTGAAAGAGAGATATCAAGGCATACGCCCGGCGGTGGGATACCCCTCACTGCCCGACCAGTCGGTGAGCTTCCTCTTGCATCAACTATTGCCCGTCGAAGAGATCGGAATCACCTTTACCGAAAACGGAGCCATGCACCCGCACGCATCCGTATGCGGACTGATGCTTGCACATCCGGCTTCGCGATACTTTATGGTAGGCAAAATAGGTGAAGATCAACTGGAAGACTATGCCCGCCGACGCGGAATGACGACCGACAAGATGCGGAAATTCCTTGCTGCCAACCTGTAAGTTTTGCCAAATAATCAAAAAAACTTTTGCTGTTTCGCATATTGTCCTCATATTTGCAACTCACATTATCCTTATCATCAACAATTAAGTATGGCAGAACATTTGCATATTTCCAACGGTAGCAAAGAAGATAAATACCGTGCATTGCTCCCACAAGTCAAGAGTTTGATGGCGAACGAAACCATCATCATGGCAAACCTTGCCAACCTTGCAGCCGCACTCAATGAAACATTCCGTTTCCTGTGGGTGGGATTCTATCTCGTTAAAGGCGAAGAGCTGATATTAAGCACCTTCCAAGGTCCGATAGCCTGCACCCGCATTCGCAAAGGAAGCGGCGTGTGCGGCACCGCATGGGAACGCGCCGAAACAATCATAGTACCCGACGTCAATAAGTTTCCCGGACACATCGCCTGCAATTTTGCATCGCGTTCGGAAATTGTAGTACCCTTGTTCGGCAAAGACAAGCAGGTATGGGGAGTGCTCGACATAGACAGTGAACAACTGAATACCTTCGACGCAATCGACCAACAATATCTGGAAGAGATGTGCAACATGCTACACAAATAAAAAGCCGTTTCTTATCCTCCGTAATGAAGAAATTGTTTGTGTTAATATGCCTCTCCTGGGCAATTGCTCTGCATGCCCAGGAAGCTAAAACGGTGTTTGTCGATATGCCCGACAGCATCTGTCCGCTACTGACTGCGGTGAATCGTGCAGATTGCATCGACTTTCTGGACAGTAAAATGAAAGCCGAGGTTACCAACCGCCTTAACGGGAAATCGGAAATGACCACCCTGACTGCCGATTATATCAATATCCGCCTCTCACCCAACGCCACGTGGCAACTCAAGTTGTTGGCTGTGAATGATACCACCTCCATCATTGCCATCATCAACACCGCCTGCGCACCTGCCTGCGACAGCAGCATACACTTCTATACCACAGCGTGGAAAGAGTTGCCTGTCGCACCAACCCTTATTCCTCCCGTTATGTCCGATTTCGTAAACATACCTGCCGATACCGACAGCTATGAACTCCGCGACGCAGCCACACAAGCCGACATGCTACTCATGAAAGCAACGTTTACCCCCGACAACGATGTGCTGACATTCACCTTCACCACGCCCACTTATATGAACAAAACTTCGTCCGACTTGTTAAAACCCTATATTCACCCTACCATCGACTATCGGTGGAACCGCGATAGCCAACAATTTACCCCTGTTGCTACGCACATTCCTAAAAATTAAGAAAGTGTGTTTACCATATTGATACGTAGAATCTACCATACTGCTCTCCTCTTATTCCTTTTTGTCGGAATTGCCCGCGCGCAAGAAACCAGTGAGGCACCATTCACCGACTACCTGCGCGAACAACAAATACCGGTCACCCAAAACAACATAGTCACTCTGCTCATGAACGGGCACGACAAATTCGCCGACCTGTTCAGTGAGGTACGACGCGCCCGTCATCACATCCATTTGGAGTATTTCAATTTCCGCAACGATTCTATTGCCAACGCGCTGTTCGACCTGCTGGAAGAGAAAGCCAGGGAAGGCGTAAAGGTGCGCGCCATATTCGACGACTTCGGCAACTGGTCGAACAACCAACCACTCAAGAAGCAACACCTCAAACGTATTCGCGAACGAGGTATCGAGATTGTGAAGTTCGATCCGATCAAATTCCCCTATTTGAACCACATCATGCACCGTGACCACCGAAAAATTGTCGTTATTGACGGACAAATAGGATATACCGGCGGCATGAACGTGGCTGATTACTACATTCACGGACTACCCAAGATCGGACAATGGCATGACATACACATACGCATCGACGGCGAGGCGACGCGCTACTTGCAAGGCATCTTTCTAACGATGTGGAACAAAGCCACCAAGCAACACATCGGCGGTCCGGAATACTTTCCGCCCATTCTCCCATACCCCGACAGCCTGACGCAAGTGGTAGCCATCGTCGACCGCACCCCCGTAGAGACCCCCCGCTCCATCAGCCGTGCCTATACTGCCGCCATACATGCCGCCCGCGAAAACATACAAATAGTAAACCCCTATTTCGTTCCGACCAAGTCTATCCGGAAAGCGCTGAAAGATGCTCTCAAACGCGGTACGGAAGTCGAAATCATGATACCCTCCGTATCCGACATACCCTTCACACCCGAAGCATCTTTCCACGTGGTGCATCAGCTCATGAAGAAAGGAGCCAAAGTGTACCTCTTCAACGGCGGATTCCATCACGCCAAAATCATGATGATAGACCGGACATTTTGCACCGTAGGCACTGCCAACTTAGACAGCCGCAGCCTGCGCTACGATTACGAAACCAATGCGTTTATCTTCGACGGCTCTACCACCGGACAACTGAACCGAATGTTCGAGCGCGATAAACACAACAGCATACTCCTTACCCCCGACGTATGGAAACAACGCTCACCATGGAAGAAGTTCGTGGGATGGGTGGGGAACTTGATGACGCCATTTTTATAGCTTAGTAAAACGTATCTTTATGAAACAATATTTAGACCTCCTCAATCGCGTACTGACCGAAGGCGTACACAAAGAAGACCGCACCGGAACCGGCACCGTCAGCATCTTCGGACACCAGATGCGCTTCAACATGGATGCAGGCTTCCCGTGCCTGACTACCAAGAAGCTACACCTGAAGTCTATTATCTACGAACTGCTGTGGTTCCTGCAAGGAGATACCAACGTGACGTACCTGCAAGAACACGGCGTGCGCATCTGGAACGAATGGGCAGACGCCAACGGCGACTTGGGACATATCTACGGATACCAATGGCGCTCGTGGCCCGACTACGACGGAGGCGTCGTAGACCAAATCAGCGAAGCGGTGCACACCATTCGCACCAACCCCGATTCGCGACGCATCATCGTCAGCGCTTGGAACGTAGGCGACCTGAAAAACATGAAGCTGCCACCCTGCCACGCCTTCTTCCAATTCTATGTAGCCGACGGCAGACTGAGTCTGCAACTCTACCAACGAAGCGCCGACATCTTTCTGGGCGTACCGTTCAACATCGCCTCTTATGCCCTCTTACTACAAATGATGGCACAAGTTACCGGGCTGAAAGCAGGCGACTTTGTACACACGTTGGGCGATGCGCATATCTACCTCAATCACTTGGAACAGGTAAAGTTGCAACTCGCCCGCCAACCACACCCACTCCCTCAAATGCACATCAATCCCGATGTGAAAAGCATCTTCGACTTCCACTACGAAGACTTTGAATTGGTGAATTATAACCCGCATCCGCATATTGCGGGGCAAGTAGCTGTATAATGTATGATCACCCTCATTGCCGCCATCGACCGCCGCCGCGCCATTGGCTTTGAAAACAAGTTGCTATTTAAATTGCCGAACGATCTGAAACGCTTCAAGCAACTCACCACCGCTCATACCGTACTGATGGGACGGAAGACATTTGAATCGCTCCCCAAAGGGGCGCTGCCCCATCGCCGCAACATCGTGCTGTCGTCCAATCGAAGAATGCAATACCCGGGGGCAGAACTGTTCACATCGCTTGCCGAAGCGCTCCGGAGTTGCCCCCCCCACGAAGAGATATATATAATAGGTGGAGAGAGCCTCTACCAACAAACCCTGCCGCTGGCAAACACACTCTGCCTGACAGAGATAGATGCCGAATCGCCGCAAGCCGACGCTTGGTTCCCTGCCATCGACCCTGCCGAATGGGTAGAACTCGTCAGAGAGCCACACCCTGCCGACGAACGCCACGCCCATCCCTATTCGTTTGTAGACTATACCCGACGCAACGGACGGATATCTGCCGGACTATGCAAGGCATAACCAAACTACAACCACGTCAATGCCTGCTCTTTATCGGCGTTTGGCTGCTGCTGTGCTACCTGTTCTGCCTACCCCGACAACTGTTTCACTGCCCCTACTCTACCGTGGTAGTCGACTGTCGTGGCGAACTGCTGGGCGCCCGCGTAGCTGCCGACGGTCAGTGGCGCTTTCCGCCGCGTCACACCGTACCCGACAAGATGCGGCAATGCCTCCTCACCTTCGAAGACCATCGTTTCTACTATCACTTTGGAGTAGACCCGCTCGCTATGATGCGCGCCATCTGCCTCAACCTGAAACAGCGGCGCATCGTCAGCGGAGGGAGCACCCTCACCATGCAAACTATCCGGCTGATGCGGGGCGAAGAACGTACCTTGACCGAGAAGCTGAACGAGATGATTTGGGCTACCCGATTAGAGCTTCGCGCCACCAAAGAAGAGATACTGGCACTGTACCTGTCACATGCACCTTTCGGAGGCAATGTGGTAGGTATAGATGCAGCTGCCTGGCGATATTTCGGACATCCTGCCGACGATCTGTCGTGGGCAGAAGCTGCCACACTGGCAGTATTACCCAATTCGCCTGCCATGATACACCTCGCCAAATCGCGCACAGCCCTCCTTGCCAAACGCAACCGCCTGTTGAAACGTCTGTATCAACAAGGCGTTATGGATACCACCACTTACACACTGGCTATTGAAGAGCCGTTGCCCGATGCTCCACATCCGCTTCCACAGATTGCACCCCATCTCGTTGACCGTTACCGGCAAGAACATCCGGGCGAATACATAACCTCCACCATCGATAAGTCGGTACAGCAACAGGTCGAAGCTTTAGCCGAACGCTGGAGCGACGAGTTTGCCCGCAGCGACATACGCAATCTGGCTGTGCTGGTCATCGACCTGCATAGCGGTCATCCGCTGGCATACTGCGGCAATGTGCACTACGAACGTCGGAGAGGCGCCGGTCAGGTCGACATCCTGCAAGCGCCGCGCAGCACCGGCAGCATCTTAAAGCCCTTTCTTTATGCCGTCATGCTGCAAGAAGGCGAGCTGTTGCCACACATGCTGTTGCCCGACGTACCTGTCAATATCAACGGCTTCAGCCCGCAAAACTTCGACCGCCACTTCGAGGGCGCCGTACCTGCTGACGAGGCACTGGCGCGCTCACTCAACATTCCGGCAGTAGAAATGCTGCAACGCCACAGCGTACCCAAATTTCTCGACCTGCTGCAACAGCTGGACATGACCACGTTCCGCCAACCCGCCTCGCACTACGGTTTGTCGCTCATACTGGGTGGCGGAGAGGCAACCTTATGGGAAGTAACCCGTGCTTATGCCAACATGGGACGTACGCTGCTGCAACTGCCACCTATCGACGGCGGCAAGGAGATGCTGCATGCCGGCGCCGTGTGGCAAACCTTTGAAGCGCTGAAAGAGAAAAACGTAGCATGGAAGACCGGCACCAGCTACGGCTTCCGCGACGCATGGGCAGTGGGAGTGACACCCCGCTATGCCGTAGGGATATGGGTGGGCAACGCCACCGGCGAAGGAAAGCCCGGATTGGTAGGCGCACGCACAGCCGGACCGGTGCTGTTCGACGTGTTCAACCTCCTCCCCCGCTCGCATTGGTTCGAGCGTCCGGTCAATCAGTTTGTCGATGCAACGATTTGCCGCCGATCGGGCATGCTGGCAGGACGACTCTGTGAAGAGAAAGACACCGCGCTCATCCTGCCTGCCGGTCGGAACAGCGAAGTCTGTCCCTATCACCAACGCATCAACGGGCAGTCGTGGTTTACCCTACCACCCGTACAAGAGTGGTTCTACCGCCAATATCACCCCGAGTATCAGCCCATCCCACCGGCTAAGCCCGACAGTGGCGACGAGTTATTGCGCCCTATGCAATTTATCTATCCCACCATGAACGCCCGCATCACACTACCCCGACAATTAGATGGCAGCCAAGGCACATTTACTGCCGAATTGGCACACCGACGCCCCCAAAGCATGGTGTACTGGCACTTAGACAATCAATACCTGATGCAGACACAAGATTTCCACCGAATCAAGCTACAACCCGCTCCGGGCAAACATTCGCTCACCGCAGTCGACGAAGAGGGAAACACCGTGTCGGTAACCTTTGTCATTAACAATTCGGCAGTTACCCAATTCATGTAAAAATGTCAGTTGTTGCAGTTAATCGCCTTTAATTTGCAAAAGTAGTCTGTTAAAAGAGAACAAAAAGAAGCGACAAGTGAACGAAGTGAATGTTTTTTGTCGTTATTTCAACGTCGAAATGTTAAACGACAAGTTTGAATTAACAATTTAATCAATAAATAACAATATGAAAAGGACAACAAAAATCATTCTTGGAGTAGCAGCAGTAGCCATCCTTAGTGCTGGAGTGGCAGGTATAACTACCTATAGCATGCTGCAAAAACAGGTTATCAGTACCCATGATACTGCTCACTTCGACCAGATGTTTGCGCAGAATCCCAACGTACAACCTGCCTCTTTCACGGCTATTGATGCACAACCGGTAGATCTTACTTATGCTGCCGAGATATCCGTACATGCCGTAGTGCATATCCGTTCTACACAAGCTGCCAAGACGCAGGAAGTCGAGGTACGCGATCCTTTCTATGACTTCTTCGGCGATATGTTCGGAAACCGGGGTGGCGGAACGCAACGTCGGCAGGTACAACAACCGCCCCGCACCGGGTTCGGTTCGGGTGTGATCATCTCGAAAGACGGTTATATCGTAACCAACAATCACGTTGTTGCCAATGCCGACGAGATTAGCGTAACGCTCAACGACAACCGCCAGTTAAAAGCACACGTCGTTGGTACCGACGAAGACAGCGACTTGGCGCTGATTAAGATCGAAGGCAACGACTTCCCCACCCTGCCCGTCGGCGATTCGGATGCGCTCAAAGTAGGCGAATGGGTATTGGCAGTAGGCAACCCGTTTAATCTGACATCGACCGTCACCGCAGGTATCGTAAGCGCCAAAGCACGCTCACTGAACATGGCGAAGAATAGCATTGAGGCATACATCCAAACCGACGCTGCCATCAACGCCGGTAACAGCGGCGGCGCATTGGTCAACGTGCGCGGCGAACTGATAGGTATCAACTCGGCGCTCTACTCGCCTACCGGCTCGAATACCGGTTACGGTTTTGCCATCCCGACCAGCATCATGAAAAAAGTAGTAGCCGACCTGAAACAATATGGAGCCGTACAGCGCGTAAAGCTGGGTGTAGGTGTACTTTCTCTCGTTGAAGAACCCGGCGACACACAACAAACCGACCGTGAGACGAAGAAAACCATCAGCGACCTGAAGAAAGAGATGCGCGACAAGAACAATGTGATCGACGGTCTGTGGGTACGCAGCATCGAAGAAGGTGGCTCGGCATCGAGTGTAGATATTAAAATCGACGATGTCATTACAGGCATAGACGGTAAACCCATACACAAATTTGCCGACCTGCAAGAGATTCTTGCTACGCATCGTCCGGGCGACAAGGTAAAGGTAAAACTGATACGCAACAAGCAAGAGAAGACCGTAGAGGTGATGTTGAAGAACGAACAAGGCACGACCAAGGTCGTAAAGAATACCGATATGGACATTCTCGGTGCAGCCTTCAAGCCCATCTCCGACGACGTAAAACGCCAGCTCAATCTGAACTACGGTCTGGAAGTAACCGGTGTCACCAAAGGCAAGATGCAAGATGCAGGCATCCGCAAAGGATTCATCATTCTTCGCGTCAATGGTATACAGATTACTTCGACCGACGACTTGCAGAAGGTATTGAAAGATGCCACCAAGTCGCCCGACCAAGTACTGTTCATCAGCGGTATGTTCCCATCGGGCAGACGTGCCAACTATGCAGTCGATTTGACCCAGCCATAGGAGACCTCCTCTGTTACTAACGATTAAAAAAAGAATGGCATATAACAAAATGCCATTCTTTTTGTTTATACAAAAGAGTACGATGAGTAAAAAATAGGTTTCCCCTAACAAAGGAATCAAATAATTGTCGTACATTTGCAACCCAATTTTCAAATAGAAGGATGAGACAATTAAAAATTACCAAAAGTATCACCAACAGAGAGAGCGCTTCTCTCGACAAGTATTTGCAGGAAATCGGACGCGAAGACCTCATCACTGTCGAAGAGGAGGTTGAGTTGGCTCAACGCATCCGTAAAGGAGACCGCCTCGCGCTGGAGAGATTGACGCGTGCCAATCTGCGTTTCGTAGTATCTGTCGCCAAACAGTACCAGAACCAAGGGCTTAGTTTGCCCGACTTGATCAACGAAGGCAATCTGGGACTTATCAAAGCTGCCGAAAAGTTTGATGAGACACGTGGATTCAAGTTCATCAGCTACGCGGTATGGTGGATACGCCAATCTATCCTGCAAGCGCTGGCAGAGCAGTCGCGCATCGTTCGTCTACCGCTCAATCAGGTAGGTTCGCTGAACAAAATCAGCAAAGCCTTCTCCAAGTTCGAGCAAGCCAACGAACGTCGCCCCTCGCCCGAAGAATTGGCAGATGAGTTGGATATCCCTGTTGATAAAATCTCTGATACGTTGAAGGTATCGGGACGACACATCTCCGTCGATGCCCCCTTCGTAGAAGGAGAAGACAACAGCTTGCTGGATGTATTGGTCAACGACGACTCTCCCATGGCCGATCGCACGTTGGTGAACGAGTCTCTTGCGAGGGAAATCGATAGAGCACTTTCTACGTTAACCGATAGAGAAAAAGACATCATCCGTATGTTTTTCGGTATCGGACAACAAGAAATGACCTTGGAAGAAATCGGCGACAAATTCGGATTGACCCGAGAGCGTGTACGCCAGATTAAAGAAAAAGCAATACGCAGATTAAGAACCAGTAATCGTAGTAAATTGCTCAAATCTTACTTGGGATGAGTAAGAATATCACTTTCCGACACTAACATTGAATCAGAAAGCGGCAGCCAACTTGTGTTGGCTGCCGCTTTCTGATTATATAGGCGGTCACTCCTATCTCAACGATACATGCGCGCACGCAACTCTTTGATATGCTCCGAGGTGATATACTCGTCGTACTCCATCATCTTGTCGATAATGCCGTTGGGCGTCAGTTCAATGATGCGGTTGGCTACGGTTTGAATAAACTCGTGGTCGTGCGACGAGAACAGGATGTTGCCCTTGAACACCTTCAAGTTGTTGTTGAATGCCTGAATAGATTCCAAATCCAAGTGGTTGGTAGGCGTATCGAGAATCAAGCAGTTGGCATTACGCAGTTGCATACGGGCAATCATACAGCGCATCTTCTCGCCTCCCGACAGTACGCCCGCTTTCTTTAGCACCTCGTCGCCCGAAAAGAGCATGCGTCCGAGGAAGCTCTTCATATACACCTCGTTGCCTTCGCCAAACTGACCGAGCCAGTCTACCAGATTGAGGTCGGTATGGAAGTAACGTGTGTTGTCCAACGGCAGATAGGCTGTGGTGATAGTTACGCCCCAGTTGAACGTACCTGCGTCGGGGTTCGCCTCTTCGTTGATGATTTCAAACAGGGCTGTCATGGCTCGCGGGTCGCGCGAGAGGAACACAATCTTATCGCCCTTCTCCACGTTGAAATTGACGTCGCGGAAGAGCACGGTGCCGTCGTCCATACTCTTGGTCAAGCCTGCCACTTCGAGAATCTGGTTGCCCGGTTCGCGTTCGGGTGTAAAGATGATGCCCGGATATTTGCGCGACGAGGGTCTGATCTCTTCCACGTTCAGCTTCTCGAGCATCTTCTTCCGGCTGGTGGTTTGTTTGCTTTTTGCCACATTAGCGCTGAAGCGGCGAATAAACTCTTCGAGTTCTTTTCGCTTTTCGTCGGCTTTGGCTTTTTGATTCTGTTGCTGTCGCAGGGCGAGCTGGCTCGATTCGTACCAGAAGCTGTAGTTACCGGCAAACAGATTGATTTTGCCATAGTCGATATCTACCGTATGGGTGCACACCGAATCGAGGAAGTGACGGTCGTGACTAACTACGAGCACCGTATGTTCAAAGTTCGATAAGTACTCTTCGAGCCACATCACGGTTTCCATATCGAGGTCGTTGGTCGGTTCGTCGAGCAACAAGTTGTCGGGATTTCCAAAGAGCGCTTGTGCCAACATCACCCGCACCTTCTCTTTACCGCTCAGGTCGCCGGTCAGCTGATAATGCTTATCCTCCTTCACCCCCAGTCCGCTCAGCAAAGCTGCTGCATCGCTCTCGGCATTGTATCCGCCCAGTTCGGCAAATTTCTCTTCCAGCTCGGCGACCTTCAGTCCGTCTTCATCGGTAAAATCGGCTTTGGAATAGAGCGCCTCGCGCTGCTTCATGATGTCCCACATCACGGTGTGCCCCATCATGACGGTATCCATCACCGTAAAAGCATCCCATTTGAAGTGATCTTGACTAAGCACCGACAGCCGTTCGCCCGGTCCCAGTGCGATCTGCCCGGTGGTAGGGTCCAGATCGCCCGAGATGGCGCGCAGGAAGGTCGACTTACCGGCGCCGTTTGCACCGATAATGCCATAGCAGTTGCCACCCGTAAACTTCAAGTTTACGTCATTGAATAATACTCTTTTACCAAATTGTACGGAAACATTTGAGACTGTAATCATGCTGAATCTGTTTTTTAATAGAGATATAATATAAAACGGCGGCAAAGGTAGGCATAATATAAGAAAGTTCGTTATATTTGGGGCAATTTATCACTCTAATAACCTCTCGCATGAAATCACTTACACTTATCACCGGTCTCGTCTTGACGGCGAGCCTCTCATTCCCCCTGCAAGCGCAGACAGATATGAAACAAAAAGGTTTTGAACAGGTAGCCCGCTTGTGGCAACCACAGGACGGCACTCGCGAAGAGATGGAACAATTCTGCCGCGAGAACTACATCAGCGATCCCACCGAACGCGAAAAGGTGTTTCAACGCATCAGCTACTATCTGGAAAGCATCTTCGGATACTACGGAGCCATGTCGGTGCGTCTCGACTGGAACGTCACGATCGACAACGGTCCGCTACTCCCCATCGACAGCCGCTTTGCTGCGTACAGTCCTTCGGCTCACTTCTCCGAAGATTTCTACCACAACAAGCTGGCGTTCTATATCGCCTTGAACTTCCCGCAACTGTCGCTCGCCGAGAAAGAGGCGCTGGACAACAACCGGCTGGCATGGGCGTATGCACGGCTGGGCGACACGTTTACCGGTCGGATGCCCGCCTCGATTCGCCAAAGAAGTGCTCAAGTGAACAGCGACGCCGAGATGTATGTGGCTGCCTACAACATCTACATGGGACATCTGACCGATCGAAAGGGCAAGAAGCTCTTTCCCGAAAATATGATTCTACTGTCGCATTGGAACCTGCGCGACGAAATCAAAGCCAACTACAACAAAGGCAAGGAGGGTTTGGAGAAGCAACGCATGGTGTACGAGGTGATGAAGCGCATTATCGACCAAACCATACCCAAGGAGGTTATCAATTCGGGCGCTTACGACTGGAATCCCTTCAGCAACACCATAACGGCGCAGGGAAAGCCCGCCGATGCCACCCCCGAAGCCGGCGAACGATACCAAAAGATGCTCAACAACTTCAACCTGATGCAGGAGATCGACTCATACAGCGGTCATACCTTTATCGACCGCAACTTCAACCATGGCATGGAGGTAGGCGTCGACGAAGCCATCGCACTGTTCCACAACTTCATGTCGGCGCCCGAACTGAAAGAGGTGGGCAAGCTGATACGCAAACGGCTGGGACGGAATTTAGAAGCCTACGACATCTGGTACGACGGCTTCAAGCTGCGCAGTAACCTCAACGAAGAGAAACTGAGCGAACAGACGCGCGCACGCTATCCCGACGCCGCCGCACTCGAAAAAGACCTGCCCAACATCCTCGTGAAGCTGGGATTCGACCGGCAACGTGCCGACTATCTGGCTTCTAAGATAGCCGTCGACCCCGCACGCGGATCGGGACACGCCTTAGGCTCACCCATGATCGGCGAGAAATCGCGCCTGCGCACCCGCATCCCCGCCGGAGGTCTCGACTATAAGGGATTCAACATTGCCATTCACGAGTTCGGTCACAACGTCGAGCAGACCCTCTCACTCTACGACATCGACTACACCATGCTAAGCGGCGTACCCAACACCTCCTTTACCGAAGCGCTCGCATTTATGTTTCAGGCACGCGACCTGTTGGTGCTGGACATCAGCGACGACAATCCCGAAAAAGACGATATGAACCTGCTCGACAAGATTTGGAGCCTCTACGAGATATGCGGCGTGTCGATGGTCGACATATCGGTGTGGCAATGGCTCTATGCCAATCCCAATGCCACGGCTACCCAGTTGCGCGATGCTGCCATAAATATTGCCCGGGCAGTATGGAACACCTATTATGAACCCGTGTTCGGCACCCGCGACGAAACCATTCTGGCTGTCTACTCGCATATCATAAGCTACCCGCTCTACCTGTCGGCATACGCTTTCGGACAGATTATTGAGTTTCAGTTAGAGAGCTACATGCAAGGCAAGAACTTCGCGACGGAGGTAGACCGCATTTACCGATTGGGACGTCTCACACCTGCCCGCTGGATGATGGAAGCTACCGGCACACCGCTCAGTGTCGACCCGATGCTGACAAGGCTGCGCGAAGTATTGAAAAAGAAGTAGAGAACCTAACCTGTATAAAGGGTTATAAATAAGTAATTTACCTGTCATCATTCGCGTCTAACCCCCGTTAGACGGGTATTCAGACACCGTTAGACGTCTTATTTCAAAGCGTCAAAATGTGAAATCGCCCGAATAAAACTGCCATACTGGCAAGTCATCCATTTAATTCATACCGTTCTGACAAAGGCTGCCACTTTGGCAAAGTTTTTGTTGGAACGGTATTGTTTACTTAACACGTTTAAGCACAATGAAAAAGAATCCCTTTTATAAGAATAAAAATAAAAAGCATAACAACATGGACTCGAAAGAGAAAGAAATGCCGAACGAAGAACCTGTGATGACTCCCAAAGTTGGCAATGAGGAGGCAGTCGTAAAAGAGGCTGCTCCGGAAGAGGTAAAAGACGGCACCGACAACGAAGCCGACGAGAAGACTCCCCCCACCGAAGAGGAGAAGCTGCAAGAAGAGCTGGAGACTGCCCGTCAAACCATTGACGAGCAGAAAGACAAGTATCTGCGACTGTCTGCCGAGTTTGACAACTATCGCAAACGCACGATGAAGGAGAAAGCCGAACTGATCCTGAACGGCGGAGAGAAAACCCTGAATAGCGTGTTGCCGGTCATCGACGACTTCGAACGAGCACTGAAAAACATGGAAACTGCCACCGACGTAACAGCGGTCAAGGCGGGCATAGAACTTATCTTCAATAAGTTCGTGGCTGTGCTGAAACAAAACGGCGTCACCCCAATCGATGCTGCAGGACAACCGCTCAACACCGATTATCACGAAGCCATCGCCTTGGTACCCACACCCGACGAGCAGATGAAAGGCAAAATCATAGACTGCGTACAAACCGGCTATATGATCAACGACAAGGTGTTGCGCCATGCCAAAGTGGTGGTGGGACAATAACAGGCAATCAATATAAATATGGAAAAAAGAGATTATTACGAAGTGCTGGGCGTCAGCAAAAATGCCACAGCCGACGAAATAAAGAAAGCCTACCGCCAGAAAGCCATCCAATATCACCCGGACAAGAATCCGGGCAACAAGGAAGCCGAAGAGAAGTTCAAAGAAGCGGCAGAGGCGTATGATGTGCTGAGCAACCCCGACAAACGCGCCCGTTACGACCAGTTCGGTCATGCAGGCATGAGCGGAGCAGCCGGCAACGGCGGTCCGTTCGGCGGATTCGGCGAGGGAGGTGGCATGTCGATGGACGACATCTTCTCCATGTTCGGCGACATCTTTGGCGGTCATCGCGGATTTAGCGGATTCGGAGGGGGATTCGGAGGAGGCGGCTCCACACAACGCCCGCGCTACCGTGGAAGCGATCTGCGCGTAAAGGTACGGCTCAACCTCAAAGAGGTAGCCAATGGCGTTGAGAAAAAATTCAAGCTGAAAAAATATGTGCCGTGTACGCACTGTCACGGCACCGGCGCCGAAGGTAGCGGAGGCGAAGAGACCTGCCCTACCTGCAAAGGTAGCGGTACGGTGATTCGCAACCAGCAAACCATACTGGGTACGATGCAGACACGCACCACCTGCCCGACGTGCGGCGGCGAAGGCAAAATCATCAAGAACAAGTGTAAGGTGTGCAGCGGCGAGGGCATCGTCTACGGCGAAGAGGTAGTAACCGTTAATATCCCCAAAGGGGTAGGCAACAACATGCAACTCTCCATGAGCGGCAAAGGCAACGCCGGTAAACACAATGGCGTACCGGGCGACCTGCTCATCATTGTTGAAGAAGAACCCGATAAAGAGCTGATTCGAGACGACAACGACCTGATATACAATCTGCTGCTGAGCATCCCGACTGCCGCACTGGGCGGTACCGTCGAGATACCGACCATCGATAGCAAAGCAAAGATAAAGATTGCGCCGGGCACACAGCCGGGCACCGTGCTCCGTCTGCGCGGCAAAGGATTGCCCGCAGTCAACAGCTACGGCACAGGCGACCTGCTAGTGAATGTCAGCGTCTACATTCCCGAAGCGCTAAGCCGCGATGAAAAGAAAAATCTCGAAGAGATGGAGCGATCCGATAACTTTAAGCCCAACAACTCCATCAAAGAGAAGATATTCAAGAAGTTTAAAAGTATGTTTGACTGAGTGAGGAAGAAGCATACACATAGAAATAGGTATTTTTATTCAAACTGACATATTAGACACATTGCGAGGATATTTCTAAGAACCGTTGATTGAAAAAAAAAATCGACCGCCTACGGCGGTATTGTTGCTCGTTCGCCTTTCGCTTCGTTAGCTTACACGAAAGAATGGAATTCCGGCAGGTAAACTAAGGCAGCGCCAGGCGAAAACCAACGTCGTCGATGCGATCACCGGGGGCGTCGTAGTCGCGCGAGGAGACGCGACAGCTCCTCGCGTCGAAGTCCCAGCTACCGCCCCGAATCACACGGGTGGAGCCTCCTGAAGGACCTTTAGGATTGGTCTGTGGAGTGTCAGGATAGGGACCATGCCAGTCATTGCACCATTCCCATACATTTCCGCTCATATCATGGATGCCCAGTTCGTTAGCCTCCTTTTCTCCAACAGGATGTATCGAGAAGTTACTATTCTCACCGTACCAGCCCACTTCCTTTATATCATTACTGCCGCTGTACCTGTAACCTTTACTCTTTTTGCCACCCCGAGCGGCATACTCCCATTCGGCTTCAGTAGGTAGACGGTACTTTTTTCCTGTGATCGCATTCAAACGGTCACAAAACTCTCGCGCACTATCCCAGCTCACAAACACGACAGGATGATTTTCTTTGTTTTCTTCGTTTTCATTGCCCCCCATTATTCTCCTCCATTGCGCTTGTGTCACGGGATACTTACCGATGTTAAAGCTATCGAGGGTAACCTCATGGACGGGTAATTCGTCTGGAAAACCATTAGTACTTCCCATTCGGAAGGTACCGCCCTCTACAGGAACCATCTCAAGATTGAGAATCGCCGGATCACTAAAAATAATATCTTGTCCCGGCTGTCCTTCCCTTTGGTTTTCTTGTTGTTTCTTATATTCTGCTCGGAAGGCATCAAATTCTTCCTTAGGCAGTTCATTGGATAGTTGCTTTTCCCAAACAGAAAATAGCTTATAAGCTGATTAGCAAGAAAAACAATGTTTAAAGTGAGAAAGTTGGTTTAATTATCGAAATGCATGCAAAGTCTTTGTATATTTGCCAAATAAAGTGCGATTATAGATGAAGCCATTGAAGGGCAACCGCGTCAAAACCTTTAATTTTTAATTTAAAAAGTATGCAAGCAACTCCTCGTATATTCCCCATAGGGATACAAGACTTTGAGCAACTACGCATGCGCAACTATGTGTACGTAGACAAAACCGATTTGGTGTATAAATTGGTTAGTACCAATCAGATATACTTTCTGAGTCGCCCCCGCCGCTTCGGGAAGAGCCTCCTGCTTTCTACCTTACGCGCCTATTTCTTAGGGAAAAAAGATCTGTTCAAAGGACTTGCCATGGAACAATTGGAAACCGAGTGGCAAACACATCCGGTGCTTGAGATCTCGTTTTCCGACTCCAAATACATCGAAGTAGATAATTTAAGATCCCTGCTCGACAACACCCTCTCCGAGTGGGAAGCCCTCTATGGAAGCGCCCCCACAGAAAAGACATTCAACCTGCGCTTTAAGGGTGTCATCCGTCGGGCTTACGAGCAAACCAAGCAACAAGTGGTGGTGCTGATCGACGAATACGATTCGCCCATCCTTAGCGCCATGGGTGCCGATATGGAACAACGGCGTACCGAGTTGCGCGGTATCATGCGCGACTTCTTCAGCCCGTTGAAAGGTAGCGGAAAGTATATCCGTTTCCTCTTCATCACCGGCATCACCAAATTCAGCCAACTGAGTATCTTCAGCGAACTGAACCACTTGGACAATATCAGTATGTTGGAGGAATACAGCAGTATCTGCGGCATTACCGAAAC
>JAISIN010000010.1 GCA_031262085.1 Prevotellaceae bacterium | reverse complement strand
TGATGATTTCACCCGTTTCCGGGTCTACATAAGAGAGCGTGTCACCGGCAAAATCCACAAACAGATAGTTGCCGGGAGTATACGTATCGGTCAATACCGTGGTCGGTTTGATGGCTGCTTCAGGTAAGGCAAAGAATCTCTCACGAACAAACGAACGAAACGGCGCAACCCTTTACAGGCTGCGCCGTTTGCGTGTTGTGTTGTCTGCAAGTATCACATCTCCCACACCTTGCAGCACTTATTGACCACCATATTACCTTACTTTTCCGAATCGTCCTTGCTGCTCTTCAATACGTGCTTATAGTTTTACCTTTTTCCGCACAAGTTTCGATTCGTTGTGTAGTCGGTCGAGCGCGGTTACTACATAGTAGTATTTGGTTTTTCCGTCTGTATAGGGCAGTTTGTACCAAGGGTTGTTGGTGACGGCTACAATGTTTGCCGGATTCTCCAAATCGACCTCTTTCTTATGCGTAAATCGATAGACTACGTAAGCAACCGGACGATTCATTTCGTAGTCATCGGCTTTCTTTTTGATTTTGGGAGGCGACCAGAAGAGCAGATAGCCGTCGGCTGTCCATACGGCTTTTACCTTGCGTACCTTATTGGGAGCCTGATTGTCTATAAAGTCGAATACCGGCATCAGGGCAGGGTAGCGGTGATAATTGTACATCAACGAATCGCGGTAGCCGCCACGATTCTCTACTACGGCGGCGGCATACCATTGGCAGCTTCCCCCGATAGATTGGTAAGCGCGTTGCAACGCCATCTTGCGTGTCAGTTGGTTGCGTTCGGGGTGCTGCGGGTCGGCATTTTCTAGGGTGTTCATCACCGATTGTCCGATGAACAGCGGTCGGTTGGCAGCGTGTCGCGCCCACCAGTCGACTAATGTTTCATAGTCGGCACGCGGGTGTCCTATCTGCCAGTATATCTGCGGAATGTTATAATCTATCCATCCCCTGTGCGCCCATAGCAATACGTCGGCATAGAGGTCGTCGTAGTTTTGCAGTCCGTTGGTAAGGCTTCCCAGCGGGTCGGTGCTTTCGTTGCGGTAGATACCGAAAGGGGCTACGCCAAACTTCACCCACGGCTTCAGGCTGTGGATGGTTTCGTGTAGCTTGCGTATAAGCAAGCTCACGTTGTCGCGCCGCCAGTCGGCTTTGTTGGTGAATCCTCCGCCATAACGGGCAAACGAAGCGTTGTCGGGAAAATCCTGACCGGCGATGGGGTAGGGGTAGAAGTAGTCGTCGATATGGATGGCATCGACGTCGTAGCGCGACACAAGGTCGCTCACCACCTTGGCGATATAATCGCGGCTCTCGGGCAGTCCCGGATCGAAGAACAGTTGATTGCCGTAGGTCACGAACCATTCAGGGTGACTGAAATAGAGATGCGACGGAGCCAGCTCGTTCGTCAGCGAGGTCTTGGTGCGATAGGGGTTGATCCATGCGTGCAGCTCCATGCATCGTTTGTGACATTCGTCTATCATGAACTGCAACGGATCCCAAAAAGGAAAAGGCGCTCGTCCTTGTGTGCCGGTGAGGTAGCGGCTCCATGGCTCGATGGCAGAATCGTAGAGCGCATCGGCTTCGGGACGTACTTGAAACAGAATGGCATTGATGCCTGCCTGTTGCAGGGAGTTGAGTTGGTTTATGAGATTCTGCTTGATTTGCGCAGTAGGCAGACCACGGAACTGGTTATTGACAACCTGTATCCATGCACCGCGAAACTCCCGTTTGGGTGGTGTGGACTGCGGGGATTGCGCGGTCAGCGGCAGGGCAAACAACAGGGTGTACAAACACACAAAATATACTCGTTTCATATTCATAATATTAACATGGATTGTCCTTTTGGGCGGCAAAGATAGTGAGATTTGCATTATTTGTAGCTTGCCGGCTATCACAATCATTAAACTATGCGTATTTTTGTGCCCAAATTTTAGTAAATGTGCACTATATAAACAAACAACGTAATGGAAAAGACATGGAGATGGTTCGGTAAGAACGATAAGATTACACTCGGCATGCTGCGGCAGATAGGAGTGGAGGGTATAGTAACCGCTTTGCACGCCGTTCCCAACGGCGAAATATGGACGGTAGAGGCTATTGACGACTTGAAGCAGTACATCGAAGCGCACGGCTTGCGATGGTCGGTGGTCGAAAGTCTGCCGGTGAGCGAAGCTATTAAATATGGTGGCGCCGACCGCGACCGACTGATCGAAAACTACAAGGTCAGCCTTGCCAATCTGGGAAAGTGCGGTGTCCGCACGGTGTGCTATAACTTTATGCCTGTGATCGACTGGATTCGTACCGACTTGCAGCATCCGTGGGCAGACGGTACCTCTTCGCTCTACTTTGATCGCATCCGCTTTGCCTACTTCGACCTGAAGATATTGCAACGTGTCGGCGCCGAAGCCGACTACTCTTCCGAAGAGCTTGCCAAGGTGGCAGAGCTGGATACCCGCATCACCGAAGCCGAAAAGGATGAGTTGGTTGATGCCATTATTGTAAAGACACAGGGCTTCGTCAATGGTAATATCAAGGAGAGCGATAAAAATCCCGTTGCCCTCTTTCGGAATCTGCTGGCGCTCTACGACGGTATCGACCGCGAGGCGTTGCGTGCCAATATGAGTTACTTCCTCGCTGCTATCATGCCTGTATGCGATGAGTATGGCATCAACATGTGTGTACACCCCGATGACCCGCCTTTCCAAGTGCTGGGCTTACCCCGCATTGTGACCGACGAAGCCGACATCGCTTGGTTTTTGCATGCAGTCGATAACCCGCACAACGGGCTGACGTTCTGCGCCGGTTCGCTTAGTGCCGGTGAGCACAACAACACCGTCAGCTTGGCTCGCGAATTTGCTTCGCGTACGCACTTTGTCCACCTGCGCAGTACCGAAGCTATGCCGGGAGGTAACTTTATAGAAAGCTCTCACCTCGGTGGACGCGGACATCTCATCGAGCTTATCCGCATCTTCGAGCGCGAACGTCCCGACCTGCCGATGCGTGTAGACCACGGGCGCATGATGTTGGGCGACGAGGACAAAGGCTACAACGCCGGCTACTCATTCCACGGACGGATGTTTGCTTTGGCACAGGTAGAAGGCATGATGGCGGTTGTGCAGAATGAGATTGAAAACGAAAAGTAAGGAATAATAGGTTTAATCACTTTAAATTATGAACGAACAATTTAGTATCAAAGACAAAGTCGCCGTGATTACCGGCGCAGGTGGCGTATTGGGCGGCAGCATGGCAAAGCACTTCATGCAGCAGGGCGCCAAGGTCGTTGCCGTCGACATTCGCAAGGAGCAACTCGATAAGCGGGTGGAAGAACTCAAAGCTTACGGAAGCGATGTGATAGGCTTCGTAGGTAATGTGCTCGACATGACCAGCTTGGAGAAACTTTCCGACGACATCGTAGCCCACTGGGGACATATCGACATCTTGCTCAACATTGCAGGCGGCAATATGCCCGGCGCTACCCTCGAACCCGAACAGGCATTCTTCGATATGGACATCACCTGCTGGGATAAGGTGACCAATCTCAATATGAACGGTACCGTGTATCCGTCGTATGTCTTCAGCCGTGTCATGGCAAAGCAGGGAAAGGGATGCATCATCAATGTCTCTTCGATGGCGGCATACAGCGCCATTACCCGTGTGCCGGGCTACTCGGCAGCCAAGAGCGCCGTGGCCAATTTCACCCAATGGCTGGCAAGCGAACTGGCAATGAAGTATGGCGACGGCATCCGTGTAAATGCCATCGCGCCGGGTTTCTTTATTGGCGACCAGAATCGTGCCATCTTGATCAATCCCGACGGATCGCTCACCGACCGCAGTAAGAAGGTGATGGCTAAGACGCCGATGCGGCGTTTTGGCGACATTACGGAGCTGAACGGCGCCGTGCAGTTCCTGTGCAGCGACGCAGCCTCTTTCGTTACCGGCGCACTGCTGCCCATAGACGGAGGCTTTAGCGCATTCAGCGGAGTGTGAAGTAAGAAAATAAAGAGGCGCGGATTCGCGGATTGTACGGATAGCCATATCCGCATGATTTGTGTAATCCGTGCCTGAGTATTATTTCTGAATGATCTTTGTCGTGTAACACAAATGTAACACGTTTGACACGTCCTTGTAGTATAGATTTCTTTCCTTTGCTGCCGAAATTTATAACACTACATCATTAATGGACATCTTTTATCTTGGCATCGTCATCTTTTTGTTTGTCCTTGCCATCTTCGACTTGATAGTTGGCGTTAGTAACGACGCAGTAAACTTTCTCAATTCGGCTGTCGGAGCGAAGGCAGCCAAATTCAAAACCGTACTGTTCATAGCAGCCGTGGGTGTGTTTATCGGGGCATCACTCTCTAATGGCATGATGGACATTGCCCGTCACGGTATTTATCAACCGCAGTACTTCTATTTTTCGGAAATTATGTGCATCCTGTTGGCAGTGATGCTTACCGACGTGGTGTTGCTCGATGTGTTTAACACCATGGGTATGCCTACCTCTACCACCGTGTCGATGGTGTTCGAACTGTTGGGAGGTACCTTTGCCTTGGCTCTTATCAAGGTGAGCAATGACAGCGCGGTAGGCATGGGCGAACTGATCAACACCGACAAGGCGCTCTCGGTCATCATGGGTATCTTCCTGTCGGTAGCCATTGCGTTCTTCTTCGGTATGGTGGTGCAATGGCTGGCGCGTGTGGTGTTCACCTTTAATTATAAGAAGCGCATGAAGTACAGCATAGCAGTATTTGGCGGCATTGCAGCAACCTCTATCATCTATTTCATGCTAATAAAGGGTTTGAAAGACAGCTCGTTCATGACGTCGGATACCAAACACTGGATACAAGATAACACCCTGCTGTTGGTAGGCAGCTTCTTTGTCTTCTTTACCGTGTTGATGCAGATCTTGCATTGGCTCCGGGTCAATGTGTTCAAAGTAGTGGTGCTGATGGGTACTTTTGCTCTGGCATTGGCGTTTGCCGGCAACGACTTGGTGAACTTCATCGGCGTGCCACTTGCCGGATTCTCCTCTTTTATGGATTATACCACCAACGGCGCCGGCGCTTCGCCCGACAGTTTTGTGATGAACTCACTGCTCGGACCTGCCAAGACACCCTTATACTTTCTGATAGGCGCAGGCGCCATCATGGTGTATGCTCTCTATACCTCGAAGAAAGCACAGAATGTAATCAAGACCTCCGTTGATCTGTCTCGTCAAGACGAAGGTGAAGAGAGCTTCGGTACCTCTCCTATTGCCCGTACCATTGTGCGTATGAGTTTCAACGTTTCTAACGGCATCTCCAAGGTGCTCCCCGAAAGCAGCAAGCGGTGGATAGCCACCCGCTTCCGCAGCGACGAAACCATTATGGAAGACGGAGCGGCGTTCGACCTTGTGCGCGCTTCGGTCAATCTGGTGCTTGCCGGTTTATTGATTGCCATCGGTACTTCACTAAAGTTGCCGCTCTCTACCACGTATGTCACTTTCATGGTGGCAATGGGTACTTCGCTTGCCGACCGTGCTTGGGGACGCGATTCGGCAGTATATCGCATCACCGGCGTGCTGAGTGTTATCGGCGGCTGGTTTATCACGGCAGGCGCTGCCTTTACGATCAGTTTCTTTGTGGCGATAATAGTATATTATGGTGGTAGCACAGCCATAGTGCTTCTTATCGGGTTGGCGGTGTTTACATTGATACGCAGCCAAGTGTTGTATCGCAAGCGCAAAGACAAGGAGAAAGAGAGCGAAACCGTGAAGCAGCTGTTGCGCAGTACCGATAATGCCGAAGTGCTGAACCTGCTGCGGCAACACACGCGCGAAGAGTGGTCGAAGGTGTTAGAGTTTACCGGCGAAAACTTTGAGCGTACCGTGACGGCTTTCCTGCACGAGAACCTGCGCGGGCTGCGAAAGGTATCGGGCGCGGTGAAGTTCGAGAAACAACTCATCAAGCAGTTGCGTCGTACCGGTACGCTGGCTACTGCCCGATTGGATAACAGCACCGTACTGAGCAAAGGCTTGTATCACTATCAGGGCAACGACTTTGCGGGCGACTTGGTGTACAGCATCGGACGTCTCTGCGAGCCTTGTCTGGAACACATCGACAATCACTTCAAGCCTTTGACTGCCATTCAGAAGGGTGAGTTTGCCGATATAACCGAAGATATTGTTTACTTCTTGCAGCGTTGTCGTCGTCAGATAGAAGAGAACCAGTATCAGGAGATGGATGCAGACATCGTCAAGGGTGGTGAAATAACACGCCGACTGTCGCACCTGAAGCGGGAGGAGTTGCGTCGTCTGAAGAATAATCAGTCGGGAAGCACCAAGGTAAGTATGGTTTATCTGTCTATGATTCAGGAAGCACAGAATGTAGTGACCTATACGGTAAATTTGATGAAGGTGAGTCGTAAATTCGAGGCAGTATGACAGGACTGCTTTTGTTTCACGGCGTAGTGATTACGCTGTTCTTTTAGTACACGTTTCAGTTGCCGTCGTACCGGACAGTTGGTGTCTGGTACGACGCACTTTCATTTCCAATTATCAAAGGGAGATCTTCTGCAGATCAAAGGGAGATCTTCTGCATAACTCACTATGATGTCTTTTCCTGATTTTGCTAGACACTTTTTTTGTTCATAAACTGATTCAGTAGACACCTATTTGAAAGTCGTACTGAAGTAATAGACACCAGTTCGAAAGTCGTACTAAAGCCATAGA
>JAISIN010000077.1 GCA_031262085.1 Prevotellaceae bacterium | reverse complement strand
TGATGATTTCACCCGTTTCCGGGTCTACATAAGAGAGCGTGTCACCGGCAAAATCCACAAACAGATAGTTGCCGGGAGTATACGTATCGGTCAATACCGTGGTCGGTTTGATGGCTGCTACCAGATTCTGCTTCAGGTGAAAGAAGAACTGGGAACGCCCGTAGCCATCGGGGAAACGCTGTTTGTACTCTTCCCATACATGATAACGGGTGACGTGCTTATGGGAAAGCTGCTCCTTGAAATAGGGAAGAAGTTCCAGAAACTTCTCCATGCGGGCATCCGTATAAGCGGGATTGCCTGCATAGAAGTGCTTCTCCAATTCAAGATCTTCCATCTTTAACAATGATTTGACCGGTATGTCGCCTGACTTGACTTGGCGCACATACTTGTTTACTGTCTCTTTGTCGATACTTAACGCCTTGGCGATCTGACGGTTCGTATAACCGGTGTCATACAAACGAAGCATCTGTTTGATCTTACTCATTTCAATAATTGTTCCGGGCATAATGCTTTTACATT
Source organism: Prevotellaceae bacterium (assembly GCA_031262085.1). Classification (GTDB taxonomy): domain Bacteria; phylum Bacteroidota; class Bacteroidia; order Bacteroidales; family Bacteroidaceae; genus Bacteroides. The sequence goes on along the minus strand of JAISIN010000077.1, from coordinate 10,047 downwards.
TAGGTGAATTATAAATGTAAAAGTAATGATGAACCAGTAAGAAGTGAACGGCAATGCTCCGGAAAAAGGTAGGTAAGAATGCTCGGATGCGATCACGACAAAACAAACGCCACCCAAGAACAACTGCCGGTATTGAACGGCAATGCTCCGGAAAAGGGTGATTTTTCAAACAACACCTTACACCTGAACGGCAATGCTCCGGAATGGATAAAATAGCCATCCAAAAGTGAACGGCAATGCTCCGGAATACGACAAAAATCGACATTTCTAAGACCTTTTTCATCCTTCTTTTAACAAATAACGGATGAACGGAACCGCAAAAAATAACTAATGTAAAGATATTACTACGCTATACGGAAACGGAATGGTGGGGGGGATTGCTCCGGATTTTGCAAACGGTCATATCCGTCCACTTTTTTGCTATCATGCACAGGAAATTTATTGGTAATGAAAGAAAAGTAAGCGGATAGCAGATAACGTCATTCGCTTCTGGTGATGTGGTAGCAAAAGGCAGTGGGTTTGGTAGGAAGAGGCATTGCGGATAGGTTTCAGTATGGCATATATGCACAAGTAATGCGGCATTAGTATTGCAAACCCGCATGAATGTACTATATTTGCACTTAAAATGAGGAGTATATGAATTGGATAGCAAAAGCCATCGAACTGTTGAAAGTCAGTCTGCACCCCGTTCCATCGGAACTGAATGAGATTGACTGGAAAGCAATCGGTAAATAGAACAGAAATAGGAGGAATAAAGATGGCAGAAGATTTGAATCAAAATAGCAATATCATCATCTATCAAACCGAAGACGGGGCTACCCGTATAGCGGTTAAGATGGAGCAGGAGAGTGTATGGTTGACACAGGCACAATTGGTTGAACTATACCAAACAAGCAAAGCCAATATAAGTGAGCATATTAAGCATATCTTTGAAGAGGGAGAACTTGACGAAGATTCAGTTGTTCGGAAATTCCGAACAACTGCCGTAGATGGCAAAAACTACAATGTGACATACTTCAGCAAGCTATAGAAAAGGTCAAAGCTGAATATCGAAAGTATCAAGTGAAGACCATTACACCGATTGAACAGGTCTATTTGGATTCGATAAAGTCTCTCCAGAAAAAGGTAAACAAGAAAGGCAGTAAGAAATGAAAACACTCCCCTCAAGATACTCCTTCAATGGCATACAGTAATGTGCCTCCTTTTAAGCAAAAATTGTCTACATATCGAGATATTGACAGGCGATAAAGCAACCGTTCATGCAGGTATCTGGTGATGACAAATTGAAAGATTGTCCCTCCCGAGTGTGCGTAGTTCAACAGATGTGCACGGATAGAGGCGGCATTGGCAAGTTTCATAGTGCAAAAAAAAAAAAAAAAAAAAATCGGGCTGCAATATAATGTGTGACTTTATCAATACCACTGTCTGCCACTTACTTTACATTAAATTGAAAGGGTTCAGTTTCATTTTTGGCTACGACCTGCAAGCATCCGTGAAAAGAGCATCTATCCGTAAGGGTTGAACGGAAAGGCGGAAGCCGCCCTCGGGTAAAACCGGGGGCGGCTTTCGCTTTGGGGTAAGCCGAAATAAATACCTCCCAAAGAGGTCATCGTTTTATCTAATTTCACTACTTTTGCACAAACCTATAAAATTGCGAATTTTTAAGGCTTATAACGAAATGACAAGAAGAAACATACCCCGGCTAAAACACATGAATATAAGCGGATATAAATCTATATCCCCGAGATTTCCGCTTAGCATTGACTTTGGCAATATCACGATTTTGCTTGGTGCGAACGGATCGGGCAAAAGTAACATCATCGGCTTTTTGAAGATGGTGAGCTATATGATGTCCGGTAACTTCCGACTATTTGTGGTAAAAGCGGGTTCCGGTCAGCTCTTTTTGCATTATGGCGCCAAACATACCGATGTCATAAAAGGTCAACTTGTTTTTGACGACGATACGACGATTGACCAATATGATTTTGAACTTACACATGCTGCCTCTGACCTATTGATTATCAAATCGGAAGAGGTCTCCTTTTGGGAAAGAAACGGAGATAAGCGTATTAAATCCGTTGCGCTGGAACCAAATCTCAAAGAATCTGCATTAACCCAACAGACGTCTGACCCCGGCATATCGATGATTCGTAAGGCAATTGCCGGTAGCAAGGTATATCAGTTTCATGATTCTTCCGTCGAAAGTCCCATCAGACAATCTTGTCATGTAGATAACGCAGATTATCTGCAATCCGAGGGGAACAACCTGGCAGCTTTCCTTTATCGTTTAAGAAATAATTATCCGACCAACTATCATAGGATTGTCGGCTATATTCGTCAGATAATGCCCCAATTCAACGATTTCTATTTGGAACCGAATGACAAAGGGTATGTAATGTTGAGATGGACGGATAGATCGCCGAACGATTATGTGATGCTCCCTGCCCAACTCTCCGACGGAACGATTCGTTTTATCGCGCTGGCAACGCTGTTGTTGCAACCTCAGGCGACGATGCCGAATGTGATCATCATAGATGAACCCGAATTGGGGCTGCATCCGTTTGCGATCACCCAACTGGCAGAGATGATAAAGGAGGCTTCGATTTATACCCAAGTGATTGTCGCTACGCAGTCGCCCGGACTGGTAGATGAGTTTGAGGCAAATCAAATAACCATCGTTGAGCGAGATGAGGAGAATGATACGACGATAACCCATAAGCTGAATGCGGAAGAATTGACTGAATGGTTGGACAATTACGCTCTCAGTGAGTTGTGGGATAAAAATGTGTTGGGAGGGCGTCCATGAGCGTTGCGGTATTGAATGTGCTTTGTGAAGGACAAACAGAAGAGCGTTTTGCGAAGTCTGTATTGAAGACCTATCTGAAAGATTTTGGCATCGTGGTAAAGACTACGATCTTAACTACAAGCCGGAAAAAGAATGTACGGGGAGGAATGATCAGCTATCGACAGGCGAAAACGGATTTGGAACTGTTGATAAAACAATACTTCAAGAAGGGTTATGAAGAGTATTTCTACACCACCATGTTCGATCTGTACGCATTACCCGGCGATTTCCCGGGCTATGTCGATGCGCATAGAATGACAGACTGCTACGATACGGTAAGCATCTTAGAAGATGAATTTGGGAAAGAGATAAACCATCGATTATTCATTCCCTATATTCAGTTGCACGAGTTTGAGGCGCTGGTTTTTTGCGGATTGGAGTATTTGCTGAAGGAGTATCCTGATATGGAACAGGAAATACGAAAGTTGGGAAAAGTAATAGAAGAGAATGAATATAATCCTGAAAGGATCAACAATAGCCCGTCGACCGCTCCGTCTAAGCGAATCATAAAGGCTTTTGAAGGAAAGCACAATTATGACAAGCCTAAATTGGGGACATTTGTAACCGAGAGGATTGGAATACCCACACTAAAAGAAAGGTGTAGGCATTTTAGAGAATGGATAGAACGTCTGGAAAAGATAGGCGCCCGAATTTCGTCTCCGGACAAGCTCAACTGAATAAGCATATCTTGATAATATCGTGAATGACATTACAAATAGGCTTATTCTTTTTCAATTCACAGAATTACCCCGCGCGGAGTATAATATGACCAAACAATGGTTTGGAACAGAAAATGTAATATCCTTAGACCGAGTATAAGATGGGAAATAATAGAAGCCTCCTCATTGAACGTAAACCCTACATGCAGCAACTGCGTGAATGGAAAGGTCAGCAATGCTTACCTGCTTTCAGGCGAGTTAGCCACCTTGCTTACAGGGCGTTATATTGAGATAAGCATCCTGCCTTTCTCCTTTGCAGAGTACCTCGAATACGCTGTAAATTCCCAAAACCACTCACGGAACGGAAGTTTTGGGAATTTAGAGAACCTAACACTGGCTCAACTGTCTGGAATAAAGGCTTACGCAAGGAGCATATTCGATGATTATCTACACGAAGGAGGAATACCTCAAGCCGTTGCCGCACGTTATAAAGAGGACAAGCATCCGGATCAGATTATCAAGGCTATACTGGAAACTATCATAGAAAAGGATGTTTTCACGAGACAAGAGATCTATAACAAATCGGCTTTCATCTGGAGTTGCTCCGCCGCTACGAACGTGTCTATATCGGCAAGGTGCGAGACAAAGAAGTTGATTTCGTTGTCGAAGACATCAAAGGCTACATTTCGTATTACCAAGTAGCCTATTCCACGATGGAACCCTCCACCCTTGAGCGGGAACTCGCTTCACTGAGAGCTATCAACGATTCCAATCCAAAGTATCTGCTTACGATGGACTACGACCTTAATCCCGTATATGACGGGATACGCAAACTGAATGTGATAGATTGGTTATTGGAAAGTTAGGTGTCGTCAACATGATAGCCCCGTTTTATCAGTTCGGAAAGATAGCACTGATACCTTCGGTTATTTGACTTATCAACCTCTCAAAAATAGAGTTCTGCCTAAGCAACTGCGGCGCCCCCGTCAGGAATATTTGTTTGCGCGCCCGTGTAAGTACTACATTCAGTTTACGGTCTATCAGTGCACCGTTCTCCTCCATTAGATTCACGATAAACTTGAGTTGTTCAGCCTTGTTGACGCAGAACGAATAGATAATTACATCGCGTTCGCTCCCCTGAAACCGCTCTACGGTATCTATTGAGATGGCGTCCAGTTCGGGGAGCCGGAAAGCTGCCAGTTCGCTGCGTATCAAGGCTATCTGGCTGCGGTAGGGTGTGATGATCCCCAAGGTGCGGTCGGGTGAAAAGGTGTCGGCAACACGATACTGTTGGTATATGGCGGCAGCCAAGCGGGCAGCCAGGGCGGCTTCAAAGTGATTGACCTTGATAGAGCGTGCGCTATCGTCGGGTTGGGAGGGGATAAACGCTACGCGGCGCGTCAATAATCGGGCAAACTCGCTTCCGGTCAGCTCGGGCACCAGTGCCAGACATCCGTATTGGTGCGGCAATCCCACCGGAAGTAGCTTCCCTTCGTAGAAAGCGCGATTGGGAAACTGCGCGACCTCCTCGTTCATGCGTCCCTGACGGCAGAGCATGTCGAAAGCCGATTCCGTGGTTCGCCGGTACAGACGCTCAAAAAGCGAATCTTTCAGATTGTACAATCCGATGCTACGCAAGTCATCATCGGTCACCTGTGATTCCTCTTCCGTTTGCAGCACCACGGCAGGCAACTGTTTGTGGTCGCCAATCAGCACAAACTTGCCGATGGCGTCGCATCCCGTCGGGTGGCGCATGCAAAGCAGTCCCAGCAGTTGAGGCTCCAGTATCTGGGTAGCTTCGTCGACAATCGCCACATCGAACCGCTTCAGTTGAAACAGCTCGCTCTTGCCGGAGAGTGTGGCTATCGTGCCGACAAAGATGCGGCAACGTGCCAGTCGTTCCTGTACCTCCCGTCGGGTAGTATAAGGGCGTAATACGTTCTCTATCAGGTGAGCATGATAAGCCGGATCGCAGGGAAGCTCGCTACCCACGCGAATATAGTCGACTACCGGCGTAATAGCCGACAGCGTCTTGCAAATTTCGTCGACGGCACGATTGGTGTACGAGAGAAGCAGCAATTGCTTCCTTTCGCGATGCAGATCTTCTACCATCCGGCGCAGGGCGCGTGAGGTTTTACCTGTTCCGGGTGGACCTACCAGCAGAAAATAATCGTCGGCAGCCTGCACCTTCAGGCTGATGCGTTCAAAGTCGTCGGTCGCCGCCGATATGCGTGCGGTATACGATGGGTCGGATATGGGCATGCGTTGTGCCAGCAGCAGGTCGCGCCGTGACGGGTTGGCGTTGAGGAAGAGCGCCAAGCCTTGATACATACTCCGAAAGGTTGTATCCATCCGGTCGTGCTCGATGGCATATCGGCTGTCGGCAGGCAAGATAAACCGGTTGCGTTGCGTGGCGCGCAGGCGGATGCGCAGCTGCCGGTCGCTCAACATCTCAATGTTGCCTTTGAAGACCAACTGATTGGAAGCGCGGTCGGTCTCTTTGTTGCGCTGATACAGCACCACGGCATCGCCTTTGCGGAAGTTGGGCAATGAGCGCGAATGGTCGGTGCGCTCCAGCAGCAGATAGGGTTTGGACAGATCGGCGGCGTGATTCTCCCGAATGACCAAGCCGCATAGCAACTCTTCACCCTCATCGGGCGCTTCGCGATTGGGGTGTATATCGGTTTTGGCGTAGTATAATTCTTTGGTGATGAAGGTATAGAGCGTGTAGAAATAGCGTTGCTCGAGCGGGGTGAGCGCTTGTATCTGCTTACCGATGGCGTTTATGGCAGGATGCAGGTATTGCTTCCACAGTACGCCTGTCAGGTGGCGTTCGTTGAGCACGTCGGGGGCGACCAGTCGTAGTTGCGCAGCGGTGAAGTCCGGTCGGTTGTTTCGTTGCACGGCATGCTCATCGGCTACGATGCGGTTGCGTATCTCCATCACTTCTTGTAGCTTTTGCCACGACGGAGTCGCCGGGTAGAGCAGCGGGTAGCGTGTATAGAGCAGGTAGGCTTTCACTTGCCGATGAGGCATGTTCATGCTATACTCCAATACTGCCAGATAGAGTAGCATCTGTACGGCATTGTTCTCGCGGGGCATGATGTGTCCGCGCCTTTGGTACTCGTCGGCCTTGCCCGACTTCATCTCGATAAATGCCGACATGTCGCGCTGCATGTAGTCCAATCGTCCTTGCAGTCCCAGCGCTTCGCAGATGTACGACGGTTCCAGTACGGCATCCGTGCGGTCGAGGTGGTAGCCTGCGTCGCCGAAGGTTTCCGTTACTGTGCGGCGGATATGCTCGAAGTGCTGCCGACATTCGGCAAAGAACGCTCGCTCCAATGCTTTATCTTGCAGGTCGGCACAGGCTGCCAGTTCCAACGGATAGACTTGAAAAGCTTTGTGCATACAGGTCAGATAGTCGGGTGGGGTAGTGGCGTTTACCCACTCATCCAGAAACAGATTGGCTATGTTACCCAATAAGATCTGACGTGTATGGGCAGCTATCTGCAAACGCGACAGCAGGTAGTTGGCAGGATGATGACCGTACTCCTTGAAACATTCTGCCAGTGAGCTGATGTCTATCAGATAATCAGGCTCTATAATGATAAAGGCGGGGAGCAGTGTTCCCGCAGCATCGGTTGTCACATTCAGCAGATTGAGTGCAGCATCGCGCCACAACATGCGGCAGCTCGCGGTAAACGCATCGTTTACTTGCGGAAGGTTGTAACGTACACGCAAAACATCGCCTTCGTGGGGCGAAGCAGCATCAATCGGTAGCACATATAAGTAGTTATCGTCGGAATATTGAAAAAGGACGCGCATATTTTTTTTTGCAAAGAACGACATTTAAGTGATAACAGACAAGTTTTACCCCCATAAGTGCTTCATTCTTGTATGAAGATACTATCTTTGCGTCAAAATTCAAACTTACATACATAATTATGGTATACATGGTTCTATTAAGTTTTCTGCCGGGCGGCTATGAATGGTTGATAGTGGCGCTGTTGGTGCTGCTATTGTTCGGTGGAAAGAAGATTCCCGAACTGATGAAAGGATTAGGCAAAGGTGTAAAAAGCTTCAAAGAGGGCATAAACGAAGCTAAAACCGAAATGAACAAAGCCAAAGAAGAAATAGATACTCCGGTAGATGCGGAGAAGAAATAGCTTGTGGCAGCAAAGGAACTGACATTTTGGGATCACTTGGACGAACTGCGTAGGGTGTTGTTTCGGATTCTCGGCGTATGGTTTGTCTTGGCAGTGGGCTACTTCATCGCTATGCCATGGTTGTTCGACCACGTAGTGCTGGCTCCGTGTCGCAACGACTTTGTGTTTTATGACTTGTTGCGTTATGTGGCTCAAATATTGCATTGGGACGACGACTTCTTCACGCAAGAATTTCAGGTCAATCTCATCAATATCAATCTGGCTGCTCCGTTCTTCATTCACATGTCTACCGCCTTCTGGATGTCGGTTGTCACAGCCACCCCGTTTCTCTTTTATGAAGTATGGCGATTTATCAGTCCCGCCTTGTACGCCAACGAACGGCGTGGGGTGAAGAAAGCGTTGGCTATCGGTACGGTGATGTTCTTTCTGGGTGTATTGCTGGGATATTTCATGGTCTATCCGCTGACGTTGCGCTTTCTCTCTACTTACGAGCTAAGTACAACTATCGAGAATCACATCTCTCTGAATTCCTACATTGATAACTTCATGATGCTGATTCTCTGCATGGGCTTGGCATTCGAGTTGCCGTTGGTGACGTGGCTGCTCTCTCTGCTGGGCATTGTACACAAGTCGATGTTGCGCAAATATCGCCGCCATGCCTTGGTGCTGCTTGTGCTCATTGCTGCCGTCATTACCCCAACGGGCGATCCGTTTACGCTGACGGTTGTCTCGATTCCGCTCTATCTGCTCTATGAATTGAGCATCTTGATGGTAAAGGATAAGGCACCCGAATAGTGAATGTATAGCAATACCGACATGGTGGTGTGACGCGCATGGAAGCACAGGATTCTGTGCCTCACCGTAGCGAATTAATCTCCTGAATACACTATATTTGCACTTAAAATGAGTAGGATATGAATTGGAAAGCAAAAGCCATCGAACTGTTGAAGGACAGTTTGTACCCCGTACCGTCGGAACTGAATGAAATTGACTGGAAAAGCGGACTGTCGCCCAAGTCGGAACGACTGGCGCAGCACCTCTGCGCCTTCGCCAATCTTTCGGGTGGAGGCTTCCTTGTATTCGGGGTTAATGACGATGCTACGTTGTTCTCCATCTCCAAAGAAGAGAGTGACGAGATAATCAAGACCATCGGCAACATTGCCCGGAACAATCTTTCCAATCCTATTATTATCCGGCACTCCATTGAAGAGTTTGAAGGTCATTCACTACTCTTCATTCATGTTCCCGAAGCAAAAGAAAAGCCTGTCTATCTCCGAGGTAAGATGATATGGGACACCTACCACCGCTCGGCAGGGCAGACGGTGAAGATGTCGCGGGAAGAGGTAAAGCAGATGATTGCCGAATCGGGAGGCTTCCAGTTTGACGAACAGATAGCAATGGACGGAATAGATGCTGATACAGTACTCAAAATGTTGGATTACCAGAGTTATTTCAAGCTGGTTGAACGTGCCCTTCCCAATAATCAGGATACCATATTGGATGTGTTGTCTAATGAAGACTTTGTCGTAAAACAGAAAGATGGGTTGTGGTCGATTACCAATCTTGGCGCATTGCTGTTTGCCAGAGATTTGACACGTTTCAAAAATCTGCAATATAAGACGCTCCGTATCATACACTACACAGGCAAAGGGAGGCTTGAGGCTTATCCCGAGAGGGATTATGTAGAAGGTTATGCTTGTGGATTCGAGCATTTTATTCAGTTCATTATGGGGCAGACCTCCGTCGAAGTAATAGATTCCGCTCTAAGGAAGATAAAGAGTGCCTATCCTGAAAGGACAATAAGAGAGCTATTGGCGAATAGTGTAATCCATCAAAACCTGTGGCAGACAGGGATGTACGTAATGGTTGAGATATTCACCAATCGTATAGAGATAACCAATCCGGGTGAGCCGTTGGTCGATATAAACCGCTTTATTGACACTCCTCCAAAATCAAGGAATGAGCGAATCGCCATTTTGATGCGCCGCTTCAATATATGCGAGCAGAGAGGCAGTGGAGTGGATAGAGCGATTGAAGCGGTGGAGAAAGCGTATTTGCCGGCACCAAAGTTCATCAAAGGTGACGGCTATACGAAGGTAGAGATATATCCCAAGATGACTTTTGCGGAAATGAGCAGAGATGACAGAATACGTGCCTGCTATCAGCATTGCTGTTTGAGGTATATGAATAATGAGCTAATGACGAATCAAAGTTTCAGGGAACGGATGGAGATTGAAGAGAAAAATTATCCGATGGCATCTAAGATTATCAAGGACACTGTGACTGCCGGACTAATCAAAGATGCTTTCCCCGAAAGCAAGTCAAGAAAGTATGCCAGCTATATACCATATTGGGGATAATCTTATGTAAGTGTTAT
>JAISIN010000131.1 GCA_031262085.1 Prevotellaceae bacterium | reverse complement strand
ATGCGTCGTCCTCTCAGCGAATTAGAAGCTCAAACCGGAGTAGCCATCAATGCGATGATGTTACTTCGAGAGGTATGGGATAGCACACATACTCCTTTTACCGTCAATGTGCAGAACGAAGGTGTTGTGTTATGAAAGAGACGCTTACACCGGAAATGAGAGAAGCTGTCGTGACTTATCGGATGGAACGTGCACGCCAAACACTCGAAGAGGCGGACTTTTTGCGACAAGGCGGCTATTTTAACACGGTCGTCAATCGCCTCTATTACGCTTGTTATTATGCAGCTTCAGCGTTGTTGCTATCTCAAAAAATAGCTGTGCAAACCCACAATGGAGTGAAAGCACAATTGTCTCTACACTTTGTTCGTACCGGCTTGCTCGATTTAGAACACGGTACCACCTTTGGACTGCTGTTTGACAAACGACATAGTGGCGATTACAGTGATTTCGCATATAGCGATGCCGCCTTGGTAGATACGCTTCGACCACGGGCAGAAGCATTTATCAACGCAATAGAAAAACTGATAACTTCAACTCACTCTTCTGCATAGAAGTACTTACCGCTGGCGAACTTTCCAACGGATACAAGATTCGCCGTGCCGCGATAGATTTTGAATATCCCGCTGCTGACGAATGCCCGACTGGCAAACGCGTTCATACAGGTGTTCTACACGATGACGCTTGATGACTTGGTGATAAAGGAAGGAGTAGACTCCCAAAGCTACTAAAGACGCATCGAGGCTGCGACCATTACGCAGTGCGACTTCGAATATTTGTTGAGTAGTAAATATGTCTGCCATTGATGTCAACAAGATAGGCTACAATAGCATGAGATCTATCTTGATATTGAATATTCACGACATATTTGGGCTAAATAATCTTGCAATGCGGAATAGTACGCCTATATTTAGAGGGAGTTTGTGAAGCGTAATACCGAAGCGCATTCTTTCAACATCAGATTTTATCAAATTATAGATCTCTCGATAGTTATTGAAGTTTGCGGGGTGGACTGCATCTATTGCATCAGCTGCGCATTTGATATATTTTCTCAATTCCCAAAAAGCGATTTCAATATCTCGTTCTTCTCTCAATCTTATGAAGAAAGAATCGAGAAGATAACCATTTCTATCCAATTGAAAGAATACTATAAAGGGGGGCTTGAGTTCCAATGGAATGTCGAAAGAATGCCTTATTTCATCAACGGAATTTGAGGGAGTTGGCTTAATTGTAATCGGAGCAAATAAAGACCTAGCTGTTTCTTCTTCACAGATTAAATCATGAAAGAGTTTCTCTTCTTCCCGAATCTCTTCCTGCCTTGCATTATAATAATGGTCAATGCTGTTCATATAGCATACACATATTTTATCTCCCGATATTCTATCTAATGCACTCCAATAATATTTGTCTCTTAGTATTTTTTGGACGGCGTGATTATCAAAGTCACATACTATAAAAGCAAAAGCTAACGCTCTACCTCTATTTCGATGCGACAAACATGTTTTTTTAATGTATGTTTCTAATTGCTCACGGTTAAATATTTGCTTTCCATTCACTGATATTGGTTGCATAGTTTATTAATTAATTAAAAATATATTCATTCCGATAATACACAAAAAAAGCGTGGGACTATTGCGCATTACCAAGTTGAGGCTCTGGACTGCCTATACACAAGTAACAAACAATAGCCCACGCCTCTGTTATTAAGCCACGAATTGTGGTATACATAGCATTGACGTGAGCGTCCTGTCTATTATCCTCATGTATAGAAATGGTCCAGATTTCAACTTGAGATAATATCATAAACGCTTTCGCTTTCAATATGTCAACTATGGCGTCAAATTGCTTCTCTGCCAAAGTTGCTGCAAATATACAAGTTGTTTTTGTTATACAACACTTTTAGCAACAACTATTTTCGGTACATTATTCACATTTTCAAATAGTAGGCGATATATTCGTATCTACTCCATCGTATTCTCGGGTAAATCGAGACACGAAACCGTATCAAGAGCGATGCTTTTGGATGAGCGGACTTACATGACCATGTAACGATGCCTTACATTACCATGTAAGGGTGGCTTACATGATAAGGCAGCGAATCTCTCCAAGGCTTGGAGAAGATCTCTCCAAGGGTTGGAGAGAAGCCTTTCCAAAAATATACCGGTCAGAGCATTCCGGTTATACTTTGCCGCGCTCTTCCCGATGGGATCCTCAACTCATTCCCCTGAGTAGAAGTACTCACTGGGCTGAGTTGAAGTACTAATTTCCCCGAGTAGAAGTAGTCGCGGAGCCGAGAAGAAGTAGTCGCGCAAACGTTCAGAAGTAGTTGCAGCGCCGTTCAGAGCAACTCGTAGCGACGTTCACTTCTACTCGCCGAGTGAGTAGAGCAACTCGTCGAAAGGAGTCGAAGTGAACGACGCGACGAGTAGAAGTCGAGCTAAATTGAGAAGAAGAACCTTTTGAAACGAGATGAAGAACCCTCAAGATTGAGTAGAAGACATAGGCATCGGTTATCAGATGAAGATAGCACACATCTCCATCAGCAAGCGGGATGTAGGTGATGTATTTCTACTGCTACTTCTTCACCACCGCATCCGTCAGCGGATACTTTGTTCCGGTAGCTTTTTTCAGAAATGCTTTGGCAGATCCGATTCGCAGATACATATCCAATCGGATAGGCAAATGGTTTTTGTCGTCTGAGACAAAGAAGGTAATGACTTCATTCTCTTTCCCTTTCTTATCCTTTTCTACAAACGAAAAGACCAAGCAGCGATAGGTTTTCTTATCGTTGGCTTCGATGTTCTCTCTGCCGCGATAGATGAGTGTCTGCTCCTCCACCTTTCGTCCGTCGACCATCGGAAACAGAATGCGGTCGCCCACGCGGTAATCGTCGGGATTGTATGAGCGTGCCTGCGTGAGGATGCTCAGCATATCGAAGATGCATCGGCTGTCGTTGTGCTCGGCATGTTCTACGGGGCGGTCTTTCCACGGCCAGGTGCGCTGTTGCTTCACATACGACACGCCGTCGTTGTACGCGTACCATGCCTCGTCGATGGTGTAGCGGCTCCCCTCTTCGGCAGCTTTCCGATAATAGAGCGGTTCCAACTGTTGGGTGACGTAGCAAGTCAGCGTATCGCGCATCTTGAAGAAGAAGTCGGTACGCTTACTTCCCACCGACAGCAAGTCGAGGCGATAGGCAGGCTTGCCCTCATAAGCGGTCTCGGTGGTATTCAGGCTTGCCAGCCCCACCTTGTTCCAGATGAACGACCAGTTGAAATAGAGGTCGTACTCCACCTTCTCGCCACCGGTGAATGCTTTATTCTCGGCGGCGCATTGTGCTTGCGCGGGCATCACAGTAACTACTTGCAGCAACATCAGCGCTGCCACGACGATGCGCCATTTACCGACGACGCATGGCAGCGTCGCGTTCCTTATTTCGGTCTTTCTTCTTTTTGTCCACATCGGGTTTTTGCTTTTTAAGTTCATCAGGCTTTTGTTTGTCTAAAGGTTTGAGGGAGACTTCCCAATCTTGCGTCAGGTCGAAATTCGCCTTCAGTTCAATAACTTGGGGGTAATAGTAAACCATCTCGGGTTGCATTTTGTTCGCGTAGTCTCCGGTATCCCACACACCATTTCCGTTGGTATCGTTAATCAGTCGGGCGCCATACTTTCCGGGTTTCAGGAAGTAGAAGTCGGCATGCCCCTTGACCACCGGCACGGTACGCACCACTTGGTCTTTGCCGTCGACCAGTTCGACAAACGCTGTCGAATCCTGTCCGGCTATGTTGAAGAATAACTGTCCGTACTCATCCAGCTTCTTGATTTTAAATTCTTGCTCTATCCGGTTGGTGAAAAGACCATACAAGCCGTGGAACGCCGTAGAATCGACGCCGAAGCGATAGCTTGCATCCGGTTCCCATTGCGCCAGCAGATTGAAGCGTCGCAGATAGATGGAATCCTGTCCGAAGGTGAAGGGTACCTCCCGCCACACGGTATCGACCTTCTGTTCGAGCCTGATGGCAGTAGAATCGTACCAAGCTATCGGCTCCTCGAATGAGAGCGTGATATAGTCGTACACATCCATCGACGAAGGGCAATATACATCGACGGGCAGGAACGTGATGGAATCGGTATCTACCTCTTCGCCTTTCTTCCGTCGTCTCTCCTTATCCTTCTCGGCTTTTTCGCGCTCTTTCTCCAGCTCCTTTTCGCTCTTCTGCCGGTGACGCGACGCCAGCTTCAGCGTATCGGTACGCGGCACCAACTGCTTCAAGCTGTCGGTATACAGATAGGTAAGCTTCATCTTCAAGGTATCAATCTTGTACACCACCGAATCGCGTATCCAGTAGTGCAGGGTGTCGATTCTGCCGGTGGGTTGTTCTATCACGAAGGCATCGGTAGCGTCGAAGTTTAACCCTTCGAGTAGCGGCAGCGTGTCGGCAGGCGCGGTGAAGTAAAGCGAGAACTTATTGCGTTCGAGGCGTTCGCTCTTCAGCAGGCGTTGTGAGAAGTAACGCTCCTTGAAGCTGCGCAGCAAAATGTCGTCGGGCATATAGTGAGTGTATCCTCTGGGGATGACGGTATCGATGGTGAGCGTATCTTTCCAGATGGTGTCCATGCGGATAGCCGGCTCCATAGAGGGTACGATCAGGCTGTCTTCGAAAGCAATCACCTCGGTGGGCTGGTTGTAGTAATAGTTCCGGTCGGCATCCTGCAAGGCGAAGATGTGATAGGTTCCGGGGGCAATGCCGCGTATGATGAAGTGCCCCCGGCTGTCGGTGCGTCCTACCCGTTCAAAGGGGTGCTTGGTGAAGGCAGTATCGCTCAGGTTGGCATACAAGCCCACTTGTAAGCCCTTGACGGGTTCCAAGTTGGAGGCATTGAGTACGAAGCCCGATACCTCCATGGAATCTATCGCCGTTCCGGTCGAAAACGAATAGCCGAAGTCGGGCAACGGGTTCCCCTCGTTGTTGTCTTGTATGGCATCTCCAAAGTCGACGGTGTAGGTGGTATTGGGTTTGAGCGTATCGTTCAGGGTGATCACCACTGCCTTGCCGTTGGCTTTGATTTCGGGCATTTGCACTTGGGGCGGTGAGATGATGACCTTCTCTCCCGGCTTATCTAACTTGATGTATTCATCGAAGGCAATGTGTATCTTGGTCTTGGTGTTGCCGACAGCGCCGGGCGGAGGCGTGGCAGACAGAAACCGCGGCGGGGTGTCGTCGTACATGCCGCCGTCGGGGTGTCCGATGCTGGCGCACGAGTAGAGCACGACGCCCATGATGCCTGCAACAGCCAGTTGCCGCAATCGTCGTTGTTCGGGATCTTTGTTGGGGAGTAACATGTTGCAAAAGTACGAATTTAAACTGTGTGTGTGCGAAGTAGTTGCTTTTATTTGAACATGGGTTGCGCAAACCATCGTTTGAACATCCAAGTGACTACGATATAGATCACGAAAGCCGAAACGAAGCCTACCAGAGAATCGATCACGTAGTGTGCCTGAATATAGACAGTGGCGCAACAAAGCAGGACGTAGAAGGGTAGCAGGAAAGCAAAGAAGCCTTTGCTGGCGCGCCACGCCATCATCATCAGGATGGTAGAGATGCCTACGTGCGAGCTGGGGAAGGCTGCCGTAGGACGTTCGCCGATCTGTTGCGATGCCTCGACCAAGTGATAGAAGAATCCGCCTGTATGGCTTTCGGGACCGGGCACCAACACACGGTTGTGGTTGAAATAGTCGCCTATGGGTGGAAAGACGCCTTGTGCCACAGCGTCGGAGCCAATGGCAGGGAAGTAGAACTGTGGTCCTGCCACCGGAACGAATATATAAATAAGGTAGTAAATGAAAAACGCCGTCACCAGCACGAACGATACTTTCTCGAACAGCTCGAAGCGATACAGGAAGTACCACACCATCACCAGCAATATCATGGGGTAGTAACAGAAGTATCCCATGTTGAGCAACTCGCTCACCCACAAATAGGGATAGCGGACGCAAAGCCACACGGCAGGCTGGCTACCCATTAGCCACTGCTCGGCAGAGGCGAAGATATGGTCGAGGTCGGGAAAGACACGGTTAAACTCGAACGTATCGGGATACCAATAAGAGAGAAGCGACATCTGAACGGCAATGCGCACAAACGCCGCCGCTTTGCAGGGCATCAATCGGTAGAAATACATCAGCATGAGTGTGACGCCGGCTATCATGGCACGCTCGATAAGCATACACACCGGATCTTCCATCTCTTGGAATAGAAACAGGATTAAAATCGAAGTTAACAAGTTGTATATGAGCGTTATCTTCTCGACAGCGAACAATCCCTTCCGGGTTTCTACTCTTGTAAATAAATCTAAAGCCATTCTTTTTCTTTGTACCAGGCAATGGTCTCTTTGACACCTTCCTCCAAATTGTATTCAGGCGTATATCCCAATTCGGTTATGGCAGGAGATATATCGCATTGCCAATTTCGTTGTTTCATTATTTTATACTTGTCCAAATTGAGCGTACCGGGTTTGCGGGTGATTCTTGCCCAAAATTCGGCGAGCAAAGATACGACTTTTAACAGAAACAGCGGTATGGTGAGGCGAAATACAAACGGATTTCCCAATTCGTTGCATACATAGCGGGAGAAAGTTCGACTGTTGTACACTTGTCCGTCGCTCAGCAAGAAGGTGCGTCGGCACGTCTGTTTTTCTATACCTAAAAAGATGGCGCGCGCCACATCTTTGACATAGACAAATGTGAGGTTCTGCCGACGAAAGCCCACAGCCACGTCGAAGTGCTGCTTGATGCTTTTACACATCAGGAAGTAGTCGCGTTCGCGCGGACCATATACGCCGGTGGGGCGATAGATCACATAGGGGAAGCCGGGCAATCCTTCTATATATATTTCGGCTTTCAGCTTGCTCATTCCGTAAACAGTATTGGGCTTCGGGAGGTCTTTTTCGCGGATAGGGTCGTTTGTTTTCTCGTGAATGGGTCCGAAGATGCTCAGGCTACTGATATAGATAAATTGTTTGGGAATCATGTTCAAGTCGCGCAACACTTCGATGAACCGTCGTGTCTGGGCATAGTTTACCCGATCGAAATTATCCTTGTCGATGCATTTGGTGAGACCGGCACAATGAACGATATAATCGAACTTGGCATGAGTGCCTTTATATCCCGACAACTGGGTACGGAGTACGTCGGGGCGCGTCATGTCAAGTTCGAGTATATGTATTTTCCGGTGCTGCAGATATTCGCGACTACTACTTGTACGTACCCCAGCCCATACGCTAAATCTTCGATTCAGTGCTTCTTCTACAATGAAACTGCCGATAAACCCACTGGCTCCGGTGATTAAAATACTTTCCATATCCGAATATGCTTAATTATACTTATCTCTATATGGGATGCAAATGTAGACATTTCATCGATAATGGAACAAAAAAAAGTGAAAATTACTTGTATTCTTGTATTTTTTGCTCTCCCCGCAAGGCGGAGAGGGCGTTCATGGCGAGCGCTTCGAGTTCGTCTTCGCCCGGATAGACATATACCGGCGCCAGAAATTCGACACGCTTCCGCAACCGCGGAATGACATAGTCGGAGTGGGCAATGCCGCCCGTCAGCAAGATGGCGTCGATTTTGCCATAGAGCACAACCGACTGTGCTCCGATGCTTTTAGCGACCTGATAAATCATGGCGTTCAGTATCAGTTCGGCATGGGCATCACCGTGGGCGATACGCCGTTCTATCTCCATCATGTCGTTGGTGCCCAGATGGGCAATCAGTCCGCCTTTGCCATAAATCAGCTTCTTGACCTCCTCGCCGGTATATTTCCCCGAATAGCACAAGTCTATCAAGTCGCCCATCGGCAGGTTGCCGGTACGTTCGGGCGAGAAAGGACCTTCGCCGTCGAGGGCGTTATTCACATCGACGGCACGTCCGTACAGATGTGCAGCGGTCGATATGCCTCCTCCCAAGTGGCAGATGAGGAGGCGCAGATCTTCGTATCGCACCGGTTGTTCGGGATGTTGAGCCGTCTGTTCGGCAGCAAAGCGGCGGGCGATGGCTCGTTGATTCAGGGCATGCCAGATGGTGATGCGCGGCATGAGGGGTGATCCGGTGATGTGAACCAGTTCATCCATCTCGTCGACCACGCCCGGGTCGGCTATGAAAGAGCGGCATCCGGGCAACAAGCTTGCCAGTTCGTAGGCAATCAGGCATCCAAGGTTGCAGGCATGTAGGCGCATGGCGTGTTTCACATCGCGGCGCATCACGTCGTTGACCTCGTACACACCGGCAGGAATGGGTTTGAGTAATCCGCCCCGCCCGATTACGGCGTCGAAAGCAAAGGGAATCCGATGGGCTTCCAGCTCTTTCAGAACGAGCGACCGTCGAAAGTCGAACTGGTCGGTTACGGTCGGGAACCGGGCAAGCTCATCGATCGAATGACGAATGTTGCGCACCAGCAGCGGAGTGGTCTCTTCGTAAACAGCGATTTTGGTAGAGGTAGAACCGGGGTTGATAGCGAGTATTCTCATTTTATAGAACAGATTTAGAGGTGAGACAAGCCATGGCGATGCTGTAATATTTTGATAGTCCGGAATCGCTACGCGAGGGCAACACGACCGGGCAAACAGGTCCTTGCAGCACTCCTGCCATCTCGGCACGGGCAAACAGCGATACCGATTTATAAAAGGTGTTTCCCGATTCGATGTTGGGGAAGATCAACACATCGGCTTGCCCGTTGATGGGTGAAGCAATGCCTTTGATGTCGCCGCTGGCTTGTTCGCACGAGGTGCGTACATCGAGCGGGCCGTCGATGATGACATCGCCAAACTCGCCGGCTTCTGCCAGCTCGACGATATTGACATAGTCTAAAGAGTGGGGAAACTTAGGGCTGACCTTCTCCGTGCAGTGTATCAAAGCAATGCGCGGTTGCTTGATGCCGAAATGGTGACAGGCATGAATGGCATACCAAATCATTTCGATACGTTGCTGTAAGGTAGGACGGGGGATAACGGCGGCGTCGGAGAAAAACAATAGCTTGTCGTAGGTAGGTATCTCCATCACTGCCAAGTGGGTCAATATCTTACCCTTGGGCAGCAGACCGTGCTCCTTGTCGAGGATGGCATGCAGCAGATTGTCGGTGTTGATGATGCCTTTCATCAGAATGTCGGCTCCCCCTTCGCGCACCATGCGAACGGCTTGGCGGGCTGCCTCGTCCGAATCTTCTATATGGAGAATCTCTATCCGGTCGGGGTATTTCTTGAGGGTGGGATACTTCTCTAATAGAGCGGAGTTACCTATCATGAGAAAGTCGGCTATGCCTTCGTCGAGCGCACGGGCAATGGCATACTCGGTATTAGGATCGTTAGCGCACACTACGGCGATGCGTTTGCGCCGATTCAAGGCTTTGAGGTGCGATGTGAGTTGTGCAAAATTGCGTATAGCTTCCATAACGTTATTATTTGCGGCAAATATCCGAATATTTATGGAATATAGATGCGTCGATTCTGTTAAAATTAGCAGTAGTCGATTGCATTTTGATATTTTCGCCCTATATCGGCGCTGTTGATTCTTCCATTGCGCTCCTTCACTTGTACAGCAAGAAGATACAGGGAATCTTTCCCAGCTCGGGAACCTTACCCTCCCACTCTTTGACGGTGCGGGTGCGGATATACTCCTCCCGACAAGTGATGCCGGCAGCAATACACAACCGCGTCTGCAGTCGGCAGGTGTGCAGAATATCTTCGACCATCTTGTTGTTCCGGTAGGGTGTTTCGATGAAGAGTTGGGTTTGATGTTCGGCATAGACGCGTTGCTCCAACTGTTTCAACTGCCGGATACGCTCATGGGGGTCGATGGGAAGATACCCGTGAAAGGCAAAGCTCTGTCCGTTGAACCCCGACGCCATCAGGGCAAGCAGTATGGACGACGGACCGACCAGCGGTACCACCCGCAGCCCTTTGCGCTGTGCGATGGCTACCACATCGGCGCCCGGATCTGCCACTGCCGGACAGCCTGCTTCAGATATGACGCCCATATCGTTGCCCTCGACTAACGGTTGCAGATACCCCGACAGGTCGGCAGGCGAGGTATGCTTACCTATCGGGTAGAATGTCAGGTTATCAATATGGATCTCCCTGTCCACCTTTTTGAGAAAGCGACGTGCCGAGCGCACATCCTCCACAATGAAGTGGCGAATGGTGCAGATAATGCCGTTGTTGTAAGTCGGCAGTACCTGTTCGACCGGCGTATCGCCCAGCGGAACAGGGAGCAGATAGAGAGCCGCATCAGCCATATACGACGTCGCCGTTATCGTTTTTGTAATCGTCGAGGTTGAACCCTTTCTCGTACATACCCATGGCGCGCAGGCTCATGCCGATGCTCGAAAAGCCTCCGTCGTGATAGAGATTCTGCATAGTCACCTTGCGGGTGAGGTCGGAGAAGAGCGTGATGCAGTAGTCGGCACACTCGGCGGCAGACGCATTGCCCAGCGGCGACATGCGGTCGGCAAAGTCGAAGAGCTTGTCGATACCCTTCACCCCCGAGCCGGCAGTGGTCATGGTGGGCGATTGCGAAACGGTGTTGATGCGCACCGAGTGGTCGCGTCCGTAGATATAGCCGAAGCTGCGTGCCATAGATTCAAGCAACGCCTTGGCATCTGCCATGTCGTTGTAGCCGTAGAACGTGCGCTGGGCAGCCACATACGTCAGGGCGACGATAGAGCCGTATTCTGCCATGACATTGAGTTTCTTTGCCACCTGAATCATCTTGTGAAACGAAATGGCGGAAATGTCGAGGGTCTTGTTCAGCATGTCGTAATCGAGGTCGTCATACGTGCGACGCTTACGCACATTGGGCGACATACCAATGGAGTGGAGTAAAAAATCAATTTTTCCACCCAGAACATCCATAGAGCGGGTAAAAACGGTAGTCAATTCTTCCGTATGGGTAGCATCGGCAGGAATCACTTCGCTATGCAATTGCTCGCCAAGCGCGGTTATATCGCCCATACGAACGGCTACCGGTGTGTTCGACAATGTGATGGTAGCTCCCTCTTCTACCGCTCTCTCGGCTACTTTCCAAGCAATCGATTGCTCGTTCAGGGCACCGAAGATGATGCCTCTTTTACCTTTTAATAAATTGTAACTCATACCTGATTAAATGTTTAGTGTGCCGCAAAGATACGGACTTTCTGCATCTTCATGGTTAACGAATCGCAAAGAATCTATCAAAAAGACAAAATTTACACCTTTTCTATCAAAATATGCACTATCATTCAAATAAAATGCTTTATCTTTGCGTCGGTAATTAAGAGGTTTTTTCATAATATTTATTTAAGGTTAGAATTAGGTTAACATGTATCACTTATTACTTCTTTCGTAAACCACTTGTGAAAGCAGTTTACGAAAGAGTAATAAACTCTAAAACAAACAGTTAACAGGGTTACCATTTCAATTTAATCAAGCTATAACATAATTAAGTACACTTCCTGTAAACAGGCAGGGCAACCGCATCAAATCTAATGCGGTATGTATCTCCTCATCCGGCATCCTGAAATTTTCCATCCGCACAGCATGGTTCTATCGGATATTGCCTCTATTTGCACCGTTGTGTGAAGTGAAACCAAAGGGAAAGTGCCACACATCCGGCGCCCCCGACTTGTGTGTCGGTTACGCCGGATGCTTCGTTGTCACAAAGAAGTGTTTATGAAGGGGGTGAGGCTCTCCCCAAGAATCGATGATTCACAAATAATTACTGACTATATACACAGGTTAAGCCGTATAGTGATGATTACTACTGCTTATAGTAGTTTGTCATGTATATTATTTATTATATGCATCCGGTGTCCGACCGTTATTAGTTTGCCGGATGCTTCGTCGTTTAAGAAAAGTTTATCAAGGTGTGTACGACTCTCCGCGATAGTCGCCTGCTTCAAGACTATTGGAGGTTATATACAAGTTAAGCGTATAGTGATTATTACTTCTTAGGTTATAGTCGTTGGTCATGTTGCTGCCCGGATAGATCTTGCATTTGATCATCGAGTTGTCGATGGTGCTTTTGACCAGAAACTCTATGTAGGTAGCGCCGGTGGGGACTAATGCAGGGTTGCTCTTCGTGCGGCTGGAGGTGCTCGCGGAGGTGCCTCGCAGG
>JAISIN010000005.1 GCA_031262085.1 Prevotellaceae bacterium | reverse complement strand
CCGTTGGACGCCTGTTTTCTTGATTATGCGTAAGTAACTTCACCGAATGAACGAAAATAATCATTAGTTTTGCATCATGAATCTGTTAGGCAAATATCACGCCGTAAAATCGGCTGTTATCAGTTTAGTCAGTGCGCTGATCATTGTCTATCCCAACATAGCCTGCCTGCCGTGGGATCTTAGCTTCTTAGACGGTGGGGCACGCAGTATGCACCTGTGGCACTTCGGTTTCAGGTATCTCTTCTTTGTGCTTTTCATAGCCGTTCTGGTGCATACCAACCTGCGTACGAACAGCGCCGCCTCGTTTCCTCGCCGTCTGTTGTACAACCTGCTCACGGGCGCCGTCGCATATACCGTTTATGTGGCTATTTCGCTGCTGGCATTCCGTCGGGGCGACTGCTTCGGCAGTCTGCTGCTCTTTCAGTTCGTGATGATCTGCCTGCTCTCTACCTTTGCCGGACACATCTCGTTGCTCTACACCGAACGGCGTGTGCGCCAGCAAGAGATCGAACAGCTCAAGATAGAGAATCTGCAGAGCCGCTACGACGCCCTGACCAACCAAATCAATCCCCACTTCCTCTTCAACTCGCTTAGCGGGCTGACTGCGCTCATTCGCAAAGGCAACGAAGAGAACACGCTGGAGTATGTCAACAAGATGTCCGACCTCTTTCGCTACATCCTCCAAAGCGACCGCAAGGGCTTGGTGACGCTGGAGGAGGAGCTTGAGTTTGTTCACTCGTTCCGATACATGATGGAGGTACGTTTCGCCAACAAGTTACAATTCCGCATCGACGTGCCCGAAGAGAAACGCCGTTGCGAACTGCCTGTGCTCTCGCTGTTGCCGCTCATCGATAATGTCATGATGCACAACATCATCGACAGTCGTCATAAAATGGTGATCTCCATCACCCTCAACCCTCAAAACGAGCTGGTCGTTTCCACTCCCCGATACCCTAAACTCATTCCCGCTGCCACCAACGGCACCGGACTGCGCAACCTTGAGAATCGCTTCGTGCTACTCATGAACCGGCACATCCGCATCGAAGAGGAAGAGGGGAGATTTACGGTGTATTTAGCGTTGAAACAATGAAATTTATAGTAATCTTTCTACTTATTATCCTGACCTATCTGGGTATCAACGGATGGCTTTTTCATGCGTTGCTCCGCGCCACGCAGCATTGGCCGCCGGTTGCCCGCATCACGCTATCGGTAGCCTATTGGTCGCTGGCTCTGCTCCTGTTTCCGGTGCAGATGCTGCGCGACAAGCTGCCCATAGATGCCGGACACCTGCTCTACTGGTTGAGCAACGGCTGGTTGGTGTTCTTCTTCTACTTGGCATTGTCTTATCTGGCAACGATACTGCTTCGGCTATTCGGGTTGCGCATTCCGCATGCTTTTGCTTGCAGCGTGGGATTTACACTGTTGCTGCTTGTCTACGGCTTTATCCGTTTCAGCCGACCGGTAGTGAGACACATCAACCTGAGCTTGTCGCAACCCACCTTCCACCCAACCGGCATGCGTATTGTTGCCGTTAGCGATGTGCATCTGGGTTACGGTGTCGACCGCGCGCGATTGCGCCGATACGTCGACCTGATTAACCGGCAACGCCCCGACCTGATACTGATAGCCGGCGATCTGATAGATATGTCGGTCGTTCCGCTGTGGACAGAAAAGATGCAAGACGAACTGAACCGCCTGCAAGCCCCGATGGGTATTTACATGGTGCCCGGCAATCACGAATATATCAGCGGCATCGACCGGTCGGTGAAGTTCATCGAACAGACCCGCATCACCTTGCTGCGCGACAGCATTGTCAGGCTGCCCAACGGTATACAACTGGCAGGGCGCGACGACCGAAGCAATCCGCAACGGAAAAGCCTCGAACAGCTCTTGGCGCAAACCGATGCCGCCTTGCCGCGCTTTGTGATGGATCACCAGCCGGTCAACGAGACGGTAGACCAACTCATTGATGCCCGCATCGACTTTGCGTTCTTCGGACACACGCATCACGGACAGATATGGCCCATGAACCGGATTACCGACACCATCTACCGTCAGAGCTACGGCTATCATACCTACAACCACACTCACGTCTACGTCTCCTCCGGATTGGGATTGTGGGGACCGCCATTCAGAATAGGCACGGTTAGTGAGCTGGTAGTGATAGATTTTTGAAAAGATATGCCTACTTTTGCGACCTGTTGAACATAGATAACATAAAGACCATGAACGTACTGATCGTCGAAGATGAAACCGCTGCCTACGAAAACCTGCTCGACATTATAGCCGAGACCGACCCTTCCATAACCGTAGTCGGCAATACCGAGAGTATATCGCAAACGGTACAGTGGCTGCAAACCAATCCGGCGCCCGACCTGATTCTGATGGACATACACCTGTCCGACGGGTCGGCATTCTCTATTTTTGAATGTGTGACGGTAGAAACGCCCATCATCTTCACCACCGCCTACGACCACTACGCCATCGATGCCTTCAAACAAAACAGTGTAGACTATCTGCTCAAGCCCATCAAAGCCGACGAGCTGAAACGTGCCCTCACCAAATTTAGTAAGTGGGCACGTGCCGACGTGCTGCAATACCTCCATCGCATCACCCAACTATCGGCTGCTCCGCGCTACAAGGAACGCCTGCTGCTTCCGGTAAAAGATAAACTGCTGCCTCTCAGCCTGAGCGACATTGCCTACTTCTACACCACCGACAAACGTACTTGCCTCTGTCTCAAGAGCGGCGTCACCTATCCCTACACCCACTCGCTCGACCAGATTTCGCTCTCACTGAATCCGATGTACTTCTTCCGTGCCAACAAACAGTTCATCATTGCCCGCAACAGCATACAGAATATCACCGTGTGGTTCGATAGCCGACTGCTGGTAACCCTCAACGTAGAGACGCCCGAACGCATCTACGTCAGCAAAAACAAGGCGGCAGAATTTAAAGAATGGGTGGTAGAAGCGTAAAAACCACTTAAATTACCCTTCATTCATGAGGTCACTATCATTAAATCACTATATTTACACCCACAAATCAACTCTCCCAATATTTAAGGTATGAAAAATAATAAATTGCGTATGGGCGTAGTCGGCGGAGGAATAGGCTCCTTCATCGGCCCCATTCACCGTCAGGCAGCACTGCTCGACAACCACATTGAACTTGTTTGCGGATCTTTCAGCTCGCATCCCGAAGTATCGCGTCGCTCGGGTGCGGCGTGCGGATTGCCCGAAAACCGTGTCTACGACACTTATCAAGAGATGTTCCGGCAAGAGATGCAACTACCTGCCGACCGGCGCATGGAGATAGTCAGCATCGTCACCCCCAACAAGTATCATATCGAGCCGGCTATCATGGCGCTCGAGTGCGGCATGCACGTAGTGCTCGATAAACCCCTTACCCTGACACTCGAAGAGGCACGACAGCTCGTTCGCAAAGTTGAAGAGACCGGATTGCAGATGGCAGTGACCTACACCTACAGCGCTTACCCTGCCGTGAAAGAGGCGCGCACACGCATCGCCCGCGGCGAACTGGGCACCCTGCGACGGCTGTATGTGGAGTACACGCAAGGGTGGCTGTCGGAGCGCATCGAACTGCAAGGCGCTGACAATGCCCGCTGGCGTACCGACCCCGAGCTGGGCGGAACAGGCGGCACCATTGCCGACATCGGCATACATGCCCTGCATCTGGCAGAACATGTCACCGGACAACATGTCACCGAGCTGTGCGCCGAAGCAAACACATTTGCCCCCGGCAGACAGGTACCCGACGACGGCACCGCCTTCCTGCACTTCGACGGAGGAATGAAGGGCTGTCTCACTGCCACACAGATTGCCAAAGGCGATAACAACTACATACGCATTCGCGTGTATGGTGACAAGGGTGGTCTCGACTGGTGTCAACCTGACCCGAATAAACTTATCCTGAAAGGGTTCGGCGAACACGAGCAAACCATCTACATTGGTAAAAACACCAACCTGAGCGAAGCAGCCGCATGGAACACCCGTACTCCCGGCGGACACCCCGAAGGATATATCGAAGCATTTGCCAATATCTACCGCAACTTTGCGCTGACCGTTTTGGCGCTGCGGCAAGGAGAGACACCCACGCCACTGATGCTCGACTACCCCACCGTGTACGACGGCTTGCGGGGGATGCAGTTCATCGAAACCATGAATGCATCAAACAGTAACAAGGATACCAAATGGACGACATGGATAGAATAGCGCTTTACGAATGAAATAAGCTTATCATAACTTAAACGTACAACTAACGATGAAGACAATTTTGCTATCGGGCATATTGGTGTGCATGATGGTTGCCGTACAGGCAGATGCACAACAGATTATCTATGCCAACATGAAGGAGATTCTGCGGGCGGAAGGTGATACGCTCACCACGCTGAAAATAGAAAAACGCTCGAAGAATCAACAGATGTTGATGGGAGGAGCCGATTACAAAATATCGGTCGATAACAACGCCGGACTGTCGCGCTACCTCAAATCGCGATGCTTTGCCGTGCGCGCCGACACCTCGTGGTACGTCAATACCCGCAAAGTACGATATAAACGCTTCCGCTTCGGCGGATGGTATGCGCCTGCCGTATGGGTACAAGGCAAACTCTACTTCTGCGCACAACCCGTAGGGTCGGTAGCAGCCGAAACAATCACGCCTGCCGATGCTACCCGACTGAGAGGCGAGATCGGTGCAGCCATCGCCTCGTCGGGGCTGGTAAACGACCGCGTCTATTACGAGATAGATCCCGAAACATCCAAGGTGGAGTTTGTGGGCAGGGAGAAAATGCTCGAACTGCTCACCAACTTCCCCGACCTGAGAGAGGCATACCAAGAAGAGTGCAGCGAAGCAGCTGCTGTGACCCGAAAGTATCTGCTGCGCTTGAAATAGTGAAGATTGTCCGACTAATCCTAATCCTAATTCTAATGAAGATAACTTTAAGCAATCAACTACCCCCTTATCCGACCTTTGTCGATGGCATCCGGCGGGCGCCCGACCGTGGCTACACCCTCACACCGGAGCAAACCGTGCTGGCGCTGAAGAACGCCCTGCGATACATACCTACCGAACTGCATGCTGCGTTGGCACCCGAGTTTCTCGACGAACTGCGCACACGCGGACGTATCTACGGCTACCGATACCGTCCCGAAGGCGACATCAAAGCCCTGCCCATCGACGAATATAAGGGTCGGTGCACCGAAGGCAAGGCATTTCAAGTGATGATAGACAATAACCTCTGCTTCGACATCGCCCTGTATCCCTACGAGTTGGTGACCTACGGCGAAACCGGACAGGTGTGCCAGAACTGGATGCAGTACCGCCTCATCAAAATGTATCTTGAAGAACTGACACAAGAGCAGACGCTTGTGGTCGAGAGCGGACATCCGCTGGGACTGTTCCGCTCGCGCCCCGACGCCCCGCGCGTCATCATCACCAACGCGCTGATGGTGGGACTTTACGACAATCCTGCCGATTGGCACACCGCCATGCAGCTGGGCGTAGCCAACTACGGACAAATGACTGCCGGCGGCTGGATGTACATCGGTCCGCAAGGCATTGTACACGGAACCTTTAACACCCTGCTCAATGCCGGACGACTGAAGCTCGGCATCTCCCCGGACGGCAACTTGGCAGGCAAGCTGTTCGTGTCGTCGGGCTTGGGAGGCATGAGCGGCGCACAGGGCAAAGCAGCCGAGCTGGCAGGCGCCTCCTGCATCATTGCCGAAGTAGACCGCTCGCGCATCGAGACACGGCTGAAACAGCAATGGATAGGCGAAGTCACCGAATCGGCTGCCGATGCTTTTGCCCGGCTCAAGAAAGCCATGCACGCCGACACGCCCCTCTCCATCGCCTACCACGGCAACATCGTCGACCTGCTGGAATATGCCGTGCAGAACCGCATACACATTGACCTGCTCTCCGACCAGACCTCGTGTCACGCTGTCTACGAGGGCGGTTACTGTCCGGTGGGTATCAGCTTCGAGGAGCGCACGCGCCTACTGCACGAAGAACCGCAACGCTTCCGCCGACGGGTCGACGAAACCCTGAAACGTCATTTCCTTGCCATCCGTGCATTGGTGGAGGCAGGTACTTATTTCTTCGACTACGGAAACTCTTTCATGAAAGCCGTCTACGACGCCGGTGTGCATGAGATAGCCCGCAACGGCGACGACCGCAACGGATTTATCTTCCCCAGCTATGTAGAAGATATTATGGGACCGCAACTCTTCGACTATGGCTACGGTCCGTTCCGATGGGTCTGTCTCAGCGGCAGGCACGACGACCTCGTCAAGACCGACCATGCCGCCATGGCGTGCATCGACCCCGCCCGTCGCGGACAAGACCGGGATAATTACAACTGGATACGCGATGCCGAGAAGAACCACCTCGTGGTAGGTACCCAAGCACGTATCCTCTATCAGGATGCCGAGGGCAGGCTACGCATTGCCCTGCGTTTCAACGAGATGGTGCGACGCGGTGAAATCGGTCCCGTCATGCTGGGACGCGACCATCACGACGTAAGCGGTACCGATTCGCCTTTCCGCGAAACGTCGAACATCAAAGACGGAAGCAACATCATGGCAGACATGGCAGTGCAGTGCTTCGCCGGCAACTGCGCCCGCGGCATGAGCCTTGTTGCTCTGCACAATGGCGGCGGCACCGGCATCGGAAAAGCCATCAACGGCGGATTCGGTATGGTGTGCGACGGCAGCGACCGAGTCGACGAGATACTGCGCTCGGCAATGCTTTGGGATGTGATGGGGGGCGTGGCACGCCGTGCTTGGGCACGCAACGAACACGCCGTGCAAACGACCGAAGAGTTCAACCGCCTGCATGGCGACGAGGGGTATTGCATCACCTTGCCTTATGTGGCAGATCTACACGAATGGGATATCCTATTGCCAAAGATATTGCCATGAAATATGGCATCGACCCACGACGGAGTGCGAGCCTGATGGACATCTTCTCGTGTGTGATGCAAGGGCTTATCTCCTACGGCGCCCAACTGCTGATGGCAGCCGGACAGGGTGGTATTTCACCTCTCAGCATCATGCAATACCTTTATTATCCTTATCTGCTCGGGTTGGCAACTTTGCTGGCTATTTATTCCGGTTATCCGCGGAAGTATGCGCGGCGATAGTGGGGTGCGGATAGTCGATGGTATAGTGCAGCCCGCGGCTCTCTTTCCGCTCCATTGCCTGACGGGTGATGAGATAGCCCACGTTGATCATGTTGCGCAGTTCGCAGATCTCGCGTGACGCTTTGCTGTGTTTGAACAACGCTTCGGTCTCCTCATAGATGATGTCGAGGCGGTTCCAAGCCCGTGTCAGTCGGATGTTGCTGCGCACGATGCCCACATAAGCCTCCATAATCTGGTTCACCTCCTTGCTGCTTTGGGTGATCAAGACCCGCTCTTCGTTGGAGATGGTGCCCTCGTCGTTCCATTCGGGGATGTCGGTGTTGAAGTCGTAGCGGTCTACCACGCTCAGCGCATGGCGGGCGGCGGCATCGGCATAGACCACTGCCTCGAGCAGGGAGTTGGAGGCGAGGCGGTTGCCGCCGTGCAAGCCCGTGCACGAACATTCGCCCAAGGCATAGAGCCGGCGGATGGTGGACTGTCCGTCCAGATCGACCTTGATGCCTCCGCAGAGGTAGTGGGCAGCGGGTGCCACGGGGATATACTCCCGGGTAATATCGAGACCAATCTCTTTGCAGTGCTGATAGATGGTGGGGAAGTGCTTCCGTGTCTCCTCCGGCTCTTTGTGCGTCACGTCTAAATAGACATGGTCTTCGCCGCGCAGCTTCAGCTCTTTGTCGATGGCGCGCGCCACCACGTCGCGCGGTGCCAGTTCGCGGCGTGCGTCATATTTCTGCATAAACTCTTCGCCGTCGGCGTTGCGCAGGATGGCACCGTAGCCCCGCATCGCCTCGGTGATGAGGAAGCTGGGGCGGTCGCCCGGATGGTAGAGCGCCGTGGGGTGAAACTGGATAAACTCCATATCCTTGACCGCTCCCTTGGCGCGATAGACCATGGCGATGCCGTCGCCCGTAGCCACCAGCGGATTGGTGGTGTGCCGGTAGACCGCTTCGCAACCGCCCGTAGCCATCACGGTGAGCTTGGAGAGGAAGGTATCCACCTCGCCCGTGGCTTCGTTGAGCACGTAGGCGCCGTAGCACTTGATGCCGGGCGTGTAGCGGGTCACGATGATGCCCAGGTGGTGCTGCGTGATAATCTCCACGGCGAAGAAGTTGGTGAATATCGTGATGTTGGGATGCGCCTGAACGGCTTTGATGAGGCTGGTTTGTATCTCGGCACCCGTATTATCTTTGTGGTGCAAGATGCGGAACTCCGAATGTCCGCCCTCGCGGTGCAGGTCGAACTCGCCGTTCTCCTTCTTGTCGAACTCCACGCCCCAGTCGATGAGCGCCTGAATCTGTGCGGGTGCATTGCGCACCACCATCTCTACGGCAGGTCGGTCGCTGATGAAGTCGCCTGCGATCATCGTGTCTTCGATGTGTTTGTCGAAGCTGTCTACGGCAAAATTGGTCACCGAGGCGATGCCACCCTGTGCAAAATAGGTATTTGCCTCCTCCATACCTGCTTTACAAATCAAGGCTACACTGCCCTTCTGTGCCACTTTCAGCGCAAAGCTCATTCCGGCAAGGCCTGAGCCTATCACCAGAAAATCATACTTTCTTATCATGTTATGCTGTTTTTAAATGGCTGCAAAGCTACGAAATAAGTGGACTGCTTACACGATTTCAAGGGAAAAACCATACTTTTTGTGCACCTTATAACGCATCGTGGCATGATGCGCAACCTCGACACCGGCAACTCCTAAAAATAAAACGCCCACCGATTTGAGCATTCAATAATTCTCCCTAATTTTGCCCCCTATGAACAAAGAAGCACTGATTCAGCGTCTTACAGACATCGAGTGGGACGACTTTGAGGTTAAAAAGGCATCGCACGAACTCCCGAAGAATGTTTGGGAAACGGTTAGCGCATTCTCTAACGCAGCAGGTGGTTGGATTGTATTTGGCGTACATCAGCAAGGGAAGAAGTATGAAGTAGTGGGCGTGGAGCATCCCGAAAAGATAGAGCAGGATTTCACAACTACCCTGCGTAGCAAGCAGAAATTCAATCTGGTGATTATGCCCGAATGTCGGAAGTATATCATTGACGGGATGACCGTGTTGGCGTTCTATATTCCGTCGGCAGACAAGAAGCCGGTCTATTTCAATGCCCTGCAAAACACGTTTATCCGTACTGCGAGTGGCGACCAACGAGCCACAGAGCACGAAATCAATGCACTCTACCGCGACCAATCCTTCGGCAGCATGTCGGCGAAAACGGTCGACGGGACCACACCCGATTCGCTCAACCCCTCCTCCTACAAAAATTTCCGCGGCTACCTCAAACGCATGGTACCCGAACTCTCGTACAATGCGCTGGACGACGAAACGTTTAACCGCAAACTGCAAATCGTGAAAGAGGGCAAACTGACTTACGGAGGTCTGCTGATGTTCGGTCGCAACGAAGAGATACAAGACAGCTTCCCCGACTTCCGGGTGGATTACCTCGAGATACCCGCTCTCTCTTATGCCGATGCCGAACCGCGCTATACCTATCGCATTCAGGAGCAAGAGAACCTGTGGGAGTACTACTTTGTGCTGTTCCAGCGAATACGCATCTATGCCGACAACCCGCTCTATATCGGCGATATGGGCATCGGACGCGAAGATACCAAGCAGCAGGACGCGCTCAGAGAAGCATTGGTCAACCTCCTCATGCATACCGATTTCTTCAGCCCGATGAAGCCGCGCATCCGCGTATTCACCAATCGCATCGAGTTTGAAAACCCGGGCGCACTGCCCCGACCGGTCAAGGAGCTGCTCAACGAAGATGTCACCATTCCCCGCAACCCGGTGATAGCGAAACTGTTCCGCGTAGCAAACCTCTGCGAAAATGCCGGCTACGGCTTCGATAAGATGCTCGCTTGGAAGGCGGAAACCCAACAAGAGGTGACGTTCGATACGTGGGTGGACAAAACAAAGGTCACTTTTATGCTCAAAGATGGTAAGGTGGTGATGCCGGATAGCGTAAAGGAACCACAAGAAAACAACCTGAAAACAACCCAAAAACAACCTGAAAACAACCCAAAAGCAACCCAGAAACAACCCAAAAACCACAAGAAAACAACTAGAAAACAACCAGAAAACGACCTGAAAACCACAAGAAAACAACCAGAAAAAGAATCCAAAAATGATCTACCTAATTTAGGCATTCAGCTAAAAATTATCAATTTACTTGAATCTGCTCCGGATATATCTCGCCCATTGATAGCTAAACAACTATCCATCTCTATTGGAAGTGTACGGCATCATATAGAAAAGCTCAAAGAGGATGGAAAGATCAGGCACGAAGGCTCATCCAAAGGCGGTATTTGGGTAGTCATAAAAGAATAGATACCGTATTATTCATAAAACAACAAACGGCGCAACCTTTGCAGGTTGTGCCGTTTGGCTTGCTTGGCGGAGAGGTATCTCTTCGGCTTTTGTGGCGTTATTGATACGGGTCGTCATCCCCATCATTGCCCCCGCCGCCGGTGTTTCCACCGCCGCCGGAATTATTGCCGTCGTCGGCTTTCGAGCCAAGGACAATCTTATCCAGCGACACGAAAGTTGCTTTTTGCAGTTCGGCTTTCAGCTCTTCACCAGGTTGGAAAGTGACGTTGACGTGCTTGATGTTGTGGACGGTCAAGTCCGACTTTTTCTCAACCCCTTCGGAGTTGATCGAGAGACCGAAGTAGCCCCAATTTCCCAGTTTCACACTCTGCCCGTTGAGCAGTGCGCGGAGCAACACTTTGTGTAACTGACGAATCGCCATCAGCGCTTCGCCCTCATTCAGGGTGGTCTCGTCGGAGATAAACTGAGCGACATCTGTTTCGCTGAGTTGTGCACTTACGTGCTGTACAAAGTACCACTTCTTGGGTGCTTTGACGTCGCGCGGGTTAACGCGCTGTACAGAATTAAGTAAAATACTCATATTCCTACCGTTTTTTTAGTTATACAATTACCACGCTTGCGCGTGGCGGTTAATAATCATGTCGTTTTTGTGTTAGTAGTAGGAATTTGAAATCTTCTTCTTATCGTCGCGACCCTTTCTATTCGTCGCGGTGAGTTCTTCTGTTCAACCTTGCGGGTTTTTCTACTCGTTCCGAAAGGTTCTTCTTCTCGATTTTGCGCCACTTCTACTCGTCGCATCGTTCACTTCTACTCCTTTCGACGAGTAGCTCTACTCGTTCCGGCGGGTTGCTCTACTCGCTCGGCGAGTAGAAGTGAACGTCGCGGCAAGTTGCTTTGGGCGACGCGGCAACTGCTTCTTCTCGTCCCCGACGAGTTCTTCTTCTCAGCCCCGTGACTACTTCTACTCGTCCTCGCAAGTTCTTCTTCTCAGCCCCGCGACTACTTCTACTCGGGAAAATGAGTTGAAGACCTCACCGGAAAGAGCGCGGCAAAGGTAAACAAAAGGGAATAGTCGTCAAGACTTTTCAGATTCTTTAATAGAAGCGGAGGGAAGATATTGCGGTCATCGGAGATACCTCCTGCAAAAATCCGCAACAAACGAATCATTTCGAGGGTCTCTTTATTCGCATCACCTGCGCTTCCTGTCATGACCTCTTGATGGCGGCAAATTGGCAGAAAAGGCTACGATAACTGGCGATTAGTTGAAAAGTTGAATATTCCCATCGAAAAAAGTTGCTTATTTATGATGCGGGATAAAAATTAGTCGTACATTTGCAACATCTTTGGTAGAGAAGCAATTTGAAGCCAAAGATGACATATTGATAACGAAAGCGTTTACGATATTATCCTCAGTCTGAAATCTGGACAATTTCGACCACTTGGGATAATAGACAAGAACGCTCACGTCAATGCTATATACTCACCTAATCGGTGGCTTATATAACAGAGGCGTGGGCTATTGTTTATTACAAGTGGTAGGCAGTCCAGAGCCTCAGACGGGTAATATTCGATAGCTCCACGCTTTTTTTGTGTCCGTATGTGAAATTTAAGAATGGGAAAAGGTATTTAGTTAATGTCTTGCATGTGGAATAAAAATAATTTCCTGCTCCATGGTGGAGTAATAGCAAAACACCGACTATATGTAAGAAAAAGTTCCCCTGATGTATTTGCTAAATGGAGTAATGCCGAAAATCCAGTAAAGAGTAAGCAAAAACGCATAAAGAAAATGAAGAATGGAATACTTTATGAATTTTATAGTTGCTTTAGCTGCAACTGCTATTGGTGTATATTTAGCATTAAGAGTACAAAAGAATGCTGAGTCATCCAAAAGAAACAAGGATGCGGAAGAAGTAAAAAACAAAATAAAGGAAGAACTTGCAGAAGCAATAGTAACGATAAGAAGTACTCGAGAACAGCGAGACTCGCTCTTTTTATCCCCTATAAAAACACCTGTTTTCAAAGCCTATGTAAACTCAACCAAAATTACGCTTTTGGATAAGTATGATTGGTATAAAGAATTACTTATATTGTATAAATATATAGATGACATCAATTCTTGGCACAATCTCAAAACAGACAAATCGTATAACACGAATACTGTCCATGTGGGAAAAATAGATGATGGTTTGAGATTAGCTGAAAATTCTATATTGGATTCAGACGTTATTGACAAAATGAACTAAAACCAAAGGAGGATAGTATATGTCAGAATCTTACAAACCAGTCGGCATACAACGCAAAGATAGTGCGCGAGAAGAATCTACAGAGAAAGAGCAGATTCCAATAAATGCTCCTGTCTCCTATTACGATATCCAAGAGATACAGGAAAGGTACCTTACTCACGACTCTGTCTATTTGTGTTTGCAGACAAATTTAATTAAACTCATTGATTTAATTAAACCCAAAGCAATTTTAGAATTAGGGTTTGGTGGTTCGCAAACAGCAGTTAAAGTAGCAGAGCAATATAAAGGCGTGAAAATAACTATTGTAAATACTAATAAACCTATGACAGACATGGCTACTAAAATAGCAAATGAGAAAGGACTAACCAATATCACAATCAAATACATTGAAAAAGAACAGTTGAACAATTTTATCCAAGAGTCATTGAAAGATTATGATCTCACATATATGCTTTATAATTTTCATCATATTCCTGATGATAACATAAGAAAAAAAGAAAAAGGAGATTTTCTGTCAAATATTTATGACAATATGAGGTCGGATTCTTTCTTTTGCATTGCAGATGATTTTCTTCCTGAAAATTGCAAAGAGACGGAATTGAAAAAAGACAAGTCGTTAGAAACTCTTTATGAGCTAAGAAAGAAAGAAACAGAATCAGCGACTTTTTGGAATTATCTGAAAGGTGTTGGTGATGAAGATATTCGAAAAGCAACAGAAGAAGCAGAAAATAGTAAAATACGAGAGCATCAAGCCTATATTAAAGTAAGAAACCGAAATGGAGAATTCTTGATTAAGAAAAGTTGGTTAGTTAATAAGGCACAAGAGGAGAACTTTTCAGTGCTTATAAACTATGATGTAAACAGTGTAGGCGATGCTATATTGCTATTCCAGAAATAGAATAATTTTAAACATATAAAAAACTTTTAAAATGAAAAAGATAAAAATCACTTTATTAAAGGCAAATGTCAGCGCAATTGCTACTCTTAGAGAAGACAAATGCCCACAAATGGTAAGCAAGTTAATGACTATGTTGCCGCACGAGGCTCAAGCATTTCATGCCAAATGGGGTGGTGGAGAAATATGGACACAAATGCCGAACTTCCCTGGTTATGCACATGAAAATGAAACTTTTTTGCCTTCAATTGGCGAAATTATTTTAATGCAATTAGAAGAAAATCTTATTGCATTTGATTTGTGGTATGATAGAGGTTGGGCTGTTGGAGCGCAAGGCTTTATGAATGGATCAGCTGTTGGAATGGTAACAGAAGGTTTGGATGATTTTGCTAAAGAAGCTGTAAAATTATCTACTGAAGGTGGACAAGGTATCAAAATCGAACTTCTGCCATAATATATACTTGGAGGTAAGAAATGGACAAAAAAGTAATTTTGATAACAGGTGGAACAACTGGAATAGGGTTATCTACTATTCATAAGTTTTTAAATGAATTAAACGAAAATATTGAAATTATTTCAATATCACGATCAAAAAGAAAAATTGAAAATGCAAAACTTGCATTAAAGCAATTTGGGAAGCAAGTCCATTTTTTCCAGGCAGATGTTTCTGATAAAAGTGAAATAGAAAAAGTTCAAAAAGAAATATCAACTAAATTTTCAAAAATAGATGTTTTGATAAACAATGCAGGGAACATAATTCCAGGCGGATTAGAGGATTTGAGTTTTGAAAATTGGAATTCTTGCATCTCAAATAATTTGTCGAGCTTTTTCTATGTTACAAAGATATTTGTAGATATGTTGAAATGTTCGAAATACCCTAGTATAGTGAATATCTCTTCTATTTCGTCGAAACTTGCTGGTGCTTCAATGGGTTATTCCGTAGCAAAAGCAGGGGTTGATATGGTGACAATGTGTCTTGCAAGAGAATTAAGCAAATATAAAATTAGAGTTAACGGGGTTAATCCGGGTATTACAAAAAGCGGTTTTCAAGTAAATAACAATCTAATGGATGAATTTCAATACGAGAGTTTTTTGGATAATATTTCTAAAGACTATCCTATTGGAATAGGAGAATGTAAAGATGTTAGTGAATTAATCTTCTTTTTAACCACAGAAAAAGCAAAATGGATTACAGGCTCAATGTATATCATTGACGGTGGCAGATCTGTAAATATTTGACAAACAGTATGAATGGGAAAGATATTCGCATAAACAGATTATTGCACCATAATAAGATGCTGTGTGTGCCACTTGATCATGGAATCACAATGAGTGAAATATCTCATTTGGCTAAATTTAAGAACGCAGTAAATACGATTATAGCAAATGGGGCTTCGTCAATAGTTGTCCATAAGGGGATGGTTCGGTTTTTGCCTCCCCTAAATAACACAGGATTGATAGTTCATTTATCTGCAAGTACGGAAAAACATAAACCTGTTCACAAAGTAATTATTTGTGAAGTCGCCGAAGCTGTGAGTATTGGGGCAGATGCCGTTTCTATTCATATCAATCTTGGTAATGAGTATGAAAAGTTAATGCTTGCTGATTTTGCTAGAATAAGTAAGGATTGCCAAACTTATGGAATGCCTTTATTGGCAATGATGTATATAAGAGACAATGACAACAAGGGCATAGCAAATATTAGTTCTGCAAAGCATTCTATTCGTATTGCATCAGAACTTGGTGCGGATATAGTAAAAATTGATTCTAATTGGAATTGTGAAGAGCTAAGTTCCATTATTAAAGATGCCTTAATTCCTGTTGTAGTTGCTGGTGGTGATATCTTGGAACGAGGGGAGTTTTATAGACGCACAGCTGATTTAATGAACTGTGGTATCTTTGGTGTTAGTTTTGGCAGAAATATATTTATGTCTGAAAAACCAGCAGAAACAATGGCAAATCTTGCTAAGATTGTCTATTCAGAAACATCCACTACGTCAGCAACTCCAACGATTCCGTCGCCCTGATTTTAAATCTTTCAGTAAAGCGACAATGTGAAACGAATCTTTGGCTGTTCTTTTTACTTTCAAGATAACGGTCACGAATAAAAGTAAGTCCCCGATAAAGTACACCTCTTCGTTTTCTGCTCGTTCAGTCTACCACGTAAGATTATCAGTTAGAGTTCGTGCGTTTTCGCTTACCATCGTTACCCACATATTCCAAAATGGAATATGTGCAAGAACGGCGCATAACCGCCCACCAAACCAAAGATAATCCCCGCCATTCTTGTTCCATTTGCTATCAATCCCTACTTTTGCATCCTCATCCAAAACATAAAAGTATGACAGCAATCGAATTGCACAAGATATTTTCAGCACTGACCGCCCTTTCGTCCGAAAGCGAAGTCGTAGAGTTCAAAGAAGCCAAAGAGGGCTTCGACTTCGACAAAATCGGGAAGTACTTCTCGGCTTTGAGCAACGAAGCGAACTTGAAAGGGCATCCCTACGCATGGCTTGTCTTTGGCGTGGAAGATAAGAAACACCGCATCGTGGGCAGTAACTATCGCACAGACCGCAAGAAGCTGGACAGCCTCAAGAAAGAGATCGGCGACAAAACCACGCAAGGAATCTCTTTCATGGAGATTCACGAATTGCACGAGCCGGAAGGTCGGGTGGTGATGTTTCAGATACCTGCTGCACCCCAAGGCATTCCGGTAGCTTTCGAGGGCTTTTATTATGGTCGCGCTCACGATAGCCTTGTGGCATTGAATATCGAAAAGATAGAACGCATTCGCAATCAGGCGACAGGGTATGATTGGTCGAAAAACATTGTTTCGGAGGCAACGATAGAGCATCTTGACAAAGAGGCAATACAAAAAGCGCGGGAGCAGTTTAAGAAGAAGTATCCGAAATTAGCAGCGGATGTAGACCGTTGGGATGACGCTCTCTTTTTGGACAAAGCCAAAATCACGCTGGACGGAATGATAACCAACACTGCCATCTTGTTGCTCGGGAAGAACGAATCAAACCATTTTCTATCTCCGGCTATCGGGCAGATTTCATGGATACTAAAGGATGCCCCCGAAGGGTATGAGCATTTCTACACGCCATTCATCCTAAATGTGGATAAGGTACTTGCCTGCATCCGCAATACGAAATACCGCTATATGGTCGACGAAACAACCCTGTTCCCGGAAGAGATTTATCACTACGACGAATGGGCGATTCGTGAGATATTACATAATTGTGTGGCACACCAACGGTATGAAAGCTCGGAACGAATCCTTGTCTTGGAGTATAACGACCGGCTCATTTTTGATAATGCGGGCGGATTCATTCCTGATTCCATCGAAGAGGTGATCCGTTATGACCGACCGCAACGCTACTACCGCAATCCGTTTTTGGTAAGCGCCATGGTTACGCTGAATATGATTGATACCATCGGGAGCGGTATCAAGAAGATATTTACCATCCAAAAGGAACGATACTTCCCCATGCCCACTTATAATATCTCCGATGAAAATCATACGGAAGTGACGATATTCGGTAATATCATCAACGAGAATTATTCCCGACTATTGAAAGCACGCCCCGAGCTGTCGATAGACGAGATCATTGCGTTGGATAAGGTGCAGAAGGGCGAAGCGTTGCAGGCGGGAGAAATGGAACGATTGAAAAAGCTGGGATTAATAAGAGATTGGAAGTCCAACGTACTCATTTCGGATGTACGAAAAGATGCAGACTTGTCGTATGAAAACTATAAACAGATGATCATGCAGTTTATTATAAGGAATGGTTCTGCGACAAGAGATGATATTGAGAATCTGATCATTCCAACCTTATCTACCGATATGCCTGTTGATAAACAACAAAGAAAAGTGTCTAACATCACATCGAAATTGGCTAAAGACGGGAGAATCAAGAACACCTCTCATTCTACCAAACAGCCTGTATGGGTCATTGAGGCGGAAAAGTAGTAAGAAATGAAATTGTAGTAAGAAACAGTGCATTAGCTCATCCTCATAACTCAACTAATACACTTATTTTCAATCACTTTTTGATTGTAGTAAGAAATGAAAGAGTAGTAAGAAACGCTGTTTCCATCTGCTCATGTATAAAGCACACGGATGGATGTGCAAACTGACATTTTATGTCCGGCTTTGACTGACTTCCCTATATCCTTTATCATACCCTCGTCTCCAAATAAGTTCGCATCACACGCTCTATTCGCATCATTCGGGCGTACTCCATCAATAGCGCGAGGTTGCGATCTTTCCGTTTCAGATAGCTATTCAGTATCTCTGCCGTTACGTCCAGCCCTATCTTCAAGCGGAATTTGACAGCATCGCACACCGACTTTTCCGGATGATAGATGCGGACTGTGTAGCCCTCTATCTCTTGACTTACCACGCCGAGTTCTTGATACTCTCGCTTCCAGTAGTAGAGCGTGATGGGCGGATAAGCGGGAAGAGATATCTTGCGATTCTTTTCGATGGCTACGTTGAATGCTTGCGGTATCTGTGTGCTCAATCCGTAGTATGCCCATGCGGAATACATGCAGAGCACACCGCCGGGCATGACGGCTTCGAGATTGATCATCGTGCGGTTGACATCTCCATCGCCCGCGTAGTGATACACGCCCTGCTTGAGGCGTTCCACCACCCCGGCTTTCACCAACTGCAACAGTTGGTTGTAGGTAGGCTTGTCCGGCAACAATCGCCGTACCAGATAGCCGCCATGCTGTTGAAACAAAAGCTGTAGTTCTTGATTCATAGATATTTCCTTTGACGGGACAAATCTACCGCTTTTATTTAGATTGGCGGTGATTTATTGCAGGAGATTTGCTAAAAAGTATCGTTGTAAACATGGGAGATATGGCGCATATCCACCCACGAAAAACGGTCATGTCCGTTCACCGAAACAAGATGAGACCGCAATAAGCGTACCTATCCAATCACGTAGCACCTCACCTTTCTATTTCTTCCCGCAAAAAGTCGTACACATAAAGCGGACTCTGGAAATAAAGGTCATAACTAATATCAAATCAAGGCACTCCACATCACGCCTGCTTCAAATCGAAATACATCAGTCGCGTTTTCAGAAGTTCTTCTTTTGCTATGTCATAATACCCTTTCTCGTCATCTTCGCTTTTGTGCAAAGGAGCAAACCCGTTCGATTCGTAATAATGAAGAACACGCGGGTCATTATAAGCATCGACGACGAGGAAACGACAACCAGTTTTGTTATCCTCGTGTCGGAACCATTCTTTGATAAAAGTCATTAGCTGACTGCCAACGTGATAGAACTTGCCTTGAAAATTACAGTTCACACCCAATCGCCCGATAAGAACGGCAGGATAGCTGCGTCCGCGTTTGGGATTGACGATGTGTCGTTGCAATCGGTTCTTGGCGTTCGATTGCAAAGCGCGCGTTTTGATGCTGTCGCGGTCATTGAAACTTAAATCTTTTAGATTTATCCAATACTTTTTGTAACCGGTCTGCCTCGGTTTTAGATAACGAGGGGGTGCGCAAAGTAGCGTTCTGTTCTGCTTTACGCACAAATTCTTCGGCTGTTTTGCCTTCAAGAACCGGGATACTTTTTATTGTAATAGCCATAATAGATCCATATATTATTAATTCGCGGCAAAGATACGCCCTTTTAGTTACTTACGAAACGAACGTCATACATTTTCCCCCCTTCTGCAAATCCGCGCTCATCCGCCCCATCCGTGTCATCCGCGTGCCATTTCCCCTGACCCTGGTCGGATCATGCACAAAAGTCCGTGGCAGTCGTCATATAGAGGTAGTCACTGAACCACGTACAAATAGTCACTGAAGCACGTACAAATAGTCACTGTCTTTTATAGCAAAAAAGTTTGGCTGTTAACCACAAAACATGTTCCTTTGTAGGCAGATAATCAAGATGTTTTAGATATGAGAACAGAACACCAAACATTGCAATTGGATTTGAACACCGCCTTGCTGAATGTTGCCGAGCAATCGGCAAAACGGCAAGGGGTTTCACTGTCTACTTTGATAGAGAATGCATTGATAAAATATTTGTCAATACCACAACAACTGTCTTTGAAGCATAAGACATTTACTGCGGAGCACGAAAAAATAACCTCTAAATTGCGCGGCATCATAACGTTACCCGAGGAGTATGACTACAAAAAAGAACTGGAAGACCGGATTTTATGAAGCATTATTTTGTTGATACAAATGTCGTAATTGACTTGTTGGCTAATCGTGAAGGTTATGCCGAATCAGCGGCATATCTGTTTGACGCAGCAGAAAGAAAGGAGATTCATTTATCTGTGTGCGCCTTGTCGTATGCAAATATCTATTATATTCTTCGTAAGCGTATAGGGAACAAAAACGCGATTGCTGCACTATCTGACTTATCTGAATACGTATCAATTCTTCCGGTTAATGAAAGCATTATCCAACAGGCATTGCATTCGGACTTTTCTGATTTCGAAGATGCGATACAATACTACGCAGCTTCACAAGATAGTTCTGTTAGTGCCATCATTACGCGCAACAAAAAAGACTTTCGCTCATCCAAAATCCTGGTATTATCGCCCGCAGAGTGGCTTGCCATTTAACAACATTCACTTTAAAGCTATGCCCCTTTCTCAACAAAGCGCAGTACGCTAATATGACTATTAAATCACAAAAAAGTAGGGAGAAAAACCGCAGAAAGGTAGGGAGAAAGAGATAACTTTGCCGCTCGTTAAACGATACAATCATGGCACACCGACTTTTCCGGATGATAGATGCGGACTGTGTAGCCCTCTATCTCTTGACTTACCACGCCGAGTTCTTGATACTCCCGCTTCCAGTAGTAGAGCGTGATGGGTGGATAAGCGGGAAGAGATACCTTGCGATTCTTTTCGATGGCTACGTTGAATGCTACCGCTTTTATTTAGATTGGCGGTGATTTCTTGCAGGAGATTTGCTAAAAAATAGGCTCTATAACGTTTTCAGTAGGTAATGATAAACCCGGGTTCCTCTTCTTCCCACCCATCAGAGAAGCCCATTGCATGAATATCTACCGTCGGATATTTCGCTAACAACGCTTTCAGCTTCTCTGTGAACGTATTATCGGGCGAATTACTCCCCAATTTGCCGGAAAGTCACCAAAAACCACTACTTTTGCGCAATTTAATCAAGCATAGCCGCCCTATAAGCATACAAATTAATCAAGCATAACCGCAGTATGAGAATACTATTAATCAATACATCCGAGCGCATCGGCGGAGCAGCTGTGGCTGCCGTTCGTCTGATGGAAGCACTCACAGCCAACGGCGTCAAAGCCAAATTGCTGGTGCGCGACAAACAGACCGAAGCGATCAGCGTGGTGCCGCTCAAAGGTTCGTGGCGACTGATGTGGAAGTTCGTATGGGAGCGCATCGTCATATGGCGCGCCAACCACTTCAAGAAGCACCAGCTCTTCGCCGTGGACATCGCCAACACGGGTACAGACGTCACGCCGTTGCCCGAGTTCCGCGAAGCCGACGTGGTGCATCTCCACTGGATCAATCAGGGCATGCTCTCGCTCAAGCAGATCGACAAGATATTGGCTTCGGGCAAGCCCGTGGTATGGACGATGCACGACATGTGGGCTGCCACCGGCATCTGCCACCACGCCCGCCAATGCGACCGCTACGTCACGGGGTGCCACCACTGCCCCTACCTCTACGGCGGCGGAGGCAAGCACGACCTCGCCTATCGCACCTATCGCAGGAAGCTGAAACTCTATAAAGGACGGAAAATACACTTCGTTGCCTGTAGCCAATGGCTGAAAACAGAGGTGGAGAAGAGCCTCTTGCTTGCCGGACAGTCCGTCACCGTCATTCCCAACCCCATCAATACACGCCTCTTCCGCCCGATGAACAAGCAGGAGGCGCGCCGTGCCTGCCAACTGCCCGAAGCAGGCAGGCTGCTGCTCTTCGGCTCGGTGAAGATCACCGACAAACGCAAAGGGTTCGACTACATGGTCGAATCGTGCCAACTCCTTGCCGAGCAACATCCCGAGCTGACCGACCGTCTCGGCGTCATCGTCTTGGGCAATCAGTCGCGCCGGTTGGAGAACCTGCTCCCCTTCAAGGTCTACCCGATGGATTTCGTCATCGACGAACACCGGCTGGTGGAGATATACAACGCCGCCGACCTCTACGTCACCCCCTCGCTCGAGGAGAACCTCCCCAACACCATCATGGAAGCCATGGCGTGCGGCGTGCCGTGCGTCGGGTTCCGCACGGGCGGCATCCCCGAGATGATTGACCACGAACAGAACGGCTATGTGGCAGACTATCGCTCTGCCGAGGACTTTGCGCGCGGCATCTTCAGCCTGCTCACCGCCCCCGACTACACCGCCCTCTCCGAGCAGGCGTGCCGAAAGGTGAGCACCCACTACTCAGAGCAGGCGGTCGCCAAACGATACATCGAACTCTACAACCAGATCAGCGGTAGCCATGCCTAAGCAGCGCGCCACACCGACGTTCACTGTCATCACCGTGGTCTATCAGGGCGAAGCGACACTGGAGGAGACGATACTGAGCGTCATCGCACAGACATG
Organism: Prevotellaceae bacterium; assembly: GCA_031262085.1. Taxonomy (GTDB): domain Bacteria; phylum Bacteroidota; class Bacteroidia; order Bacteroidales; family Bacteroidaceae; genus Bacteroides. The sequence goes on along the minus strand of JAISIN010000005.1, from coordinate 45,768 downwards.
GCATCGCGTTGAGTATATCGTCGTCGACGGTGCCTCCACCGACGGCACCCTCTCTATCCTCGAGAAATATCGCCCGCACATCACGCACCTTGTGAGCGAACCCGACAACGGATTGTACGACGCCATGAACAAGGCAATGACGCTTGCCACCGGCGATTACCTCTGCTTCCTCAACGCCGGCGACAGCTTCCATGAAGACGACACGCTCCAGCAGATGGTTCATCGCCTACCTCGTACCGATGAGTTGCCCGACATCCTCTACGGCGAGACCGCCATCGTCGACGCCCGCCGACACTTCCTGCGCATGCGCCGCCTCTCCGCCCCCGATGTGCTCACGTGGAAGAGCTTCCGCCACGGTATGATGGTCTGCCATCAGGCGTTCTTTGTCAAGCGGACGCTGGCAGCGCCTTATGACCTGCGCTACCGCTTCTCCTCCGATTTCGACTGGTGCATCCGCATGATGAAGAAAGCCCATACCATCTGTAATACCCACCTCACCCTGATCGACTACCTCGAGGAGGGCATGACAACAGCCAACCACAAAGCCTCCCTGCGCGAACGTTTCCGCATCATGGTGAGGCATTATGGTTGGCTGTCGACCCTGTGGCATCATGCCTGGTTTGTGGTCAGGCTGGGCATCAGGCGTTAGTAGGTACGGTTACAGACTATTTGTACTGTCCCCAATTGGTGTTGCGCATGTCTCCGCTTTTAGCCAGCTCGACGTGCATGCCGAAGGCAGCTTGCAGGGCTTGCGGGGTCTGCGACTTGCCGTCGGTGAGCTTGAGGTAATCCCACAACAGGTTTCTGTAATCGGGATGTGCGCAATTCTCAATGATGGCTTGTGCGCGTTCCTTCGGACCCTTACCGCGCAAATCGGCAATGCCTTGCTCGGTAATCACTACGTTGACCGAGTGTTCGCTGTGGTCGACGTGCGACACCATGGGTACGATGGCGCTGATCTTTCCCTGTTTGGCTTCCGAGGGGCAGGAGAAGATGGAGATGTAGGAGTTCCGGGTGAAATCGCCCGAGCCGCCGATGCCGTTCATCATCTTGGTGCCGCCGATGTGGGTGGAGTTGACGTTGCCGTAGAGGTCGACCTCGATGGCGGTGTTCATGGCGATGACGCCCAGTCGACGGATTACCTCGGGGTTGTTGGATATTTCCGACGGACGGAGCACCAACTTGTCGCGGAAGAAGTCCATATCGTCGTACACCTCTTGGAGGCAGTCGTTGGTCACGGTCAGCGAGCAGGTGCTGCCGAACTTGATGCGTCCGTCGCGAATCAATCCGATGACGGAGTTTTGAATCACCTCGGTGTACATCTCAAACGGGGGGATGGTGGCGTCGCTTCCCAAGGCGCCGAGTACGGCGTTGGCGATATTGCCCACACCCGATTGCAACGGCAGGAAGGTCGAGGGGATGATGCCCCGCTTCAAGTCGGCCACCAAGAAGTCTGCCACGTTCTGACCGATCTTCTCCGTCACGGGGTCTGCCTCCACAAAGTTGCGTGCCTCGTCGGGCCAGTTGGTCTCTACCACACCGACAATCTTCTTCGGGTCTGCCTGAATATAGGGCATTCCGATGCGGTCGCTTGGTTTGTAGATAGGGATTTCGCGGCGGGACGGCGGGTCGAGCGGTTCGTACACGTCGTGCAGCCCCATAGCGGTTTTGCTGTGGGCAGCGTTTAGTTCGATAATAATCTTGGGTGCCAGGCGGCAGAGGGTAGGCGATATGCCGCCGGCTGCGGTGAGGTAAATCTTTCCGTCTTCGGTCACTTCGCAGGCTTCGATAATGGCAAAATCGACTTTTCCCATGAATCCGTATCGCAGCTCTTGCGCCATTTGCGACAGGTGTATGTCGTTGTAGGCAATTTCACCGTTGTTGACGGCTTTGCGGAAATCGGTGTTGGTTGTGTAGGGGGCGCGATAGCGGATGGCTTTGATGCGCGACAAGATGCCGTCGCACGATTCGCCGGTAGATGCTCCGGTAAAGATGCCCACTTGAAACGGGTTCCCTTTTGCGTGTTCTGCTTCTGCGATTTTTGCCAGTTCAGCCGTTACGGCTTTGGCAGTTCCGGCGGGTGTAAATCCGCTCAAACCAATGTTGTTACCATGTTTAATAAGACTGGCAGCCTCGGCTGCCGAGATGTAATTCAATGCCATAATTATTGCTTATATGTTTGATAATTAGTTGCAGAGATGTAGTTTCGGGGATAGGTTGTCGTAGTGCGGGATTAATATTTTCTTTGCAAGATTTCTCCCCAGACGATGGCTTTGCGCGCCTCTTCAGCCGAGTGTATGGTATACTCGGATTCTGTTGCCGTTTCTTCGACTTCCACAACCGGCGGCTCTGCGGCTTCAATAGCAGTAACGGCTTCTTGTTGGCTCAAGAAGGGACGGGGTGCTTGTTTTTTCTTCTTGGGCTGTGGTGTTTTCTTAGGCAGGCTCACCTCTCGTTCAAAGGGATTGAACGGACGCGGCACAAATACTTCCTGTTCCGGTTCTTTCTCGGGTGTAACAGGTTTTGCACCGGCATTCTTTCGGGCTTCTTTCTTGTACTCGCGTATGGCGCCGAATGCTAGGATACCCACTAAAATTAGAAATTCTATAATACCGTCCATATCTTGTTATTTTGCCGCCAAAGGTAGCCATTTAATTTGGATTCAACGAAAAGTAAGGGCACGAAAAAAAGGGCTGCTTCACAGCACCCCTTTTTATTTTTAACCTAAACCTTAACTATGAAAAAATCTAATGTTTCTTTCAATGGACAAAGGTACGGGCTACATGGGTAAGTTCCAAATGCTTGCTATAAAAAGCCTGCCTATTTAACGTACTTTAATAAATGTATAAAATCCATTTGGAAAAGCCGAATGCTTCTGCACAAAAGGTTATATCTTTGTCGCGCCGTTGCAGACGGCGTTATAACGAATAACACGATCTATTTATGAAGAATTTATCGGGAGCAGACTTTAAATCTGCCGATGCCGATGCCGACAGCAAAAAGCTGTTCATCGAAACGTATGGTTGCCAAATGAATGTGGCAGACAGTGAAGTGATTGCCTCTGTGATGCAGATGGCAGGCTACGAACAGGCGCAAACGCTCGACGAAGCGGATGCGGTGTTCTTGAATACTTGCTCGGTGCGCGACAATGCCGAGCAGAAGATCGTCAACCGGCTGGAGTTTTTTAATTCTATCAAGAAGAAACGCCCGCTCATCGTAGGTGTGCTGGGCTGCATGGCAGAGCGGGTGAAGGAGGAGCTGATAGCGCATCATCATGTCGACTTGGTGGCAGGTCCCGATGCTTATCTCACCCTGCCCGACCTGATGGCTGCTGTCGAGGCGGGCGAGAAGGCTATGAATGTAGAGCTGTCGACCACCGAGACCTATCGCAACGTGGTGCCTTCGCGCATCGGTGGTAATCATATCTCCGGATTTGTCTCTATCATGCGAGGATGCAACAACTTCTGCACCTATTGCATTGTGCCCTATACGCGCGGACGGGAGCGTAGTCGCGACGTAGAGAGTATTCTCACCGAAGTGCGCGACTTGGCGGAAAGGGGGTATCGGGAGGTGACGCTGCTGGGACAGAACGTCAACTCTTATCGGTTTGAGCAGACAGGTGGTACGCCGGTAACCTTCCCCTTGTTGCTGGAACGGGTGGCGCTGGAAGTTCCCGAATTGCGTGTGCGCTTCACTACCTCGCACCCCAAGGATATGAGCGACGATACGCTGGCTGTGATCGCTGCCGTGCCTAATGTGTGCAAACACATTCATTTGCCGGTGCAGAGCGGCAGTTCGCGTATCTTGAAGTTGATGAACCGCAAGTACACGCGCGAGTGGTATCTGGAGCGGGTAGCTGCGATTCGTCGCATGGTGCCCGACTGCGGCTTGTCGACCGACATCTTCTGCGGCTTCCCCTCGGAAACGGAGGAGGATCATCAGCTCTCTCTCTCGTTGATGGAGGCATGTGGGTACGATGCTGCTTTTATGTTCAAGTACTCAGAACGTCCGGGAACCTATGCTGCCAAGCATCTGCCCGACGACGTGCCCGAGGCGGTGAAGATTCGTCGGTTGAACGAAATCATCGCTTTGCAGAATCGTCTCTCGGCAGAATCGAATGCTCGCTGTATAAATAAGGTGTTCGAGGTGCTGGCGGAGGGAATCTCCAAGCGTTCGCGCGAGCAGTTGGTAGGACGCACGGAGCAAAACCGCGTCGTGGTGTTCGACAAAGGAACGCACCGTATCGGTGAACGGGTGGTGGTACGCATGACGGAGGCAAGCTCGGCGACGCTGAAGGGGAATTTAGTTGAACATGGAGAAGAATCTTTGCAACCTCATTGAGTATAATATTATTACTTTATTACTTAGAACAATATGATATCTAATAAAATGAATCGATACACATTTTCACGTTTAACAGCATTTAGCTGCTACCCAAGAGTACATCTTCCTATCTTATTCCGAATCCCCCGCAACAGATTTGGCGCGCCAAGACTATGCAGTAAATAGAATATTATGTTATGACTGGAATGGAAAAGAAATCAAAGCATACAATTTACCGCTCTCTATAAATCGTTTTTGCGCGGACAATAACTATATTTACGGTGTTAAATATGAAGAAGATGACACACGTGTCTATCGGTTTGCCCTGAATGAGCTATGACAAAGTTCTGTCTTCGTTGAGTAAACTATTGCTTCATCGCGTGCTCTTCCTGCCGAATCTTACATCTACCTATCGCAAAAACGTGGCGAGAAGCAATTATGCATTTTGCTTTCACCGGAAAATGCGATTGATCAACATATTAAGTTTCAGATTGAAAGGGTGAAAGCGTGAAGGGGTATATCTTTAGTAGTAAATGACCGAGATACGGGCGATGATGGTATCGCGAACCACCTCCATCAACCATTTCGGCGTGGAGGTGGCTCCGCTTATTCCGATAGAGGCGGCGCGCATCAACAGTGGTGTCTCTATTTCGTCGGCGCTTTCGATGAGATATGAATTGGGATTGACCGACAGACATTCGTTGAACAGAATCTTGCCGTTGGAACTTTTTTTGCCGCTGATGAAAAACAGTAAGTCGTGCGAAGCGGCAAACTGCCGGATGTTGGGGATGCGATTGGCAACCTTGCGACAGATGGTGTCGTGGAACTCGAAGGTGACATGAGGTGCTATATGCGACCGAATGTATTCTACGATATGGCGAAACTCCTCCAGCGACTTGGTGGTTTGCGAATAGAGACGAATGCTTCGACCGAAATCCAATAGCCTCACCTCTTCAGGGTTCTCAATGACGATGGCTTGCCCGTTGGTCTGACCCACCAAACCCAGCACTTCGGCATGACCGTTCTTGCCGTAGATGACGATCTGTTTCGTGTCGTCGTCGGTCAAGGCATGCTCTTGTTTGATCTTCTTTTGCAGATGCAGCACCACCGGACAGGTGGCATCGATAATCTCGATATGGTTGCGGCGGGCAATTTCGTAGGTCTCGGGTGGTTCGCCGTGTGCGCGTAGCAATACTTTGGCGTGATGCAGCTGCGCAAACTCTTCGTGATTGATGGTGATCAACCCCATCGCCTCCAACCGTTCTACTTCACGATTGTTGTGCACAATGTCGCCCAAGCAGTATAGCGTGCCGCCCTTTGCCAGCTCCTCCTCGGCTTTTTTGATGGCATTCACGACGCCGGAGCAGAAGCCCGACCCTTTGTCTATCTCTACCTTTACCATAGCTCTTCCCTGCTTTGTCAGGGCGTCATTGGATAGCCTGTTGGTACTGCTCTTTCAACCATTCGAGTTGCTGGGCAGTGGTAAGGTGGGTGTTGTCGAGCAAAATGGCATCGTCGGCTTGGCGTAGCGGGCTGACCGGGCGGTGCTGGTCGGCGTAATCGCGTTCTTTGATGTTGGTTAATATCTCTTCGAGGCTCACGGTCGCTCCTTTTGCCGTCAGCTCGTCGTAACGTCGACGGGCGCGTACTTCGGGACTGGCAGTGACGAATATCTTCAGCTCGGCATGCGGGAAGACGACGGTGCCGATGTCGCGTCCATCCATCACCAGCCCTTTGTCGCGCCCCATGGCTTGCTGTTGCGCTACCATTGCCGTGCGCACAAAGTCGAATGCGGCTATCTTGCTCACATGTGCCGACACCTCCATGGTGCGTATCTTATCTTCTACGTTGACATCGTTCAACCACACGTCGGGATGGTCGGTCTCCCTGTTGAAGTGAAAACAGACCTTCAGCGTGCCGATAGCTTCTCTGAGCCGTTGGATATCTATTGTTTCCTCTTTCAGGATGTCGGTTTGGATGCAGTACAGCGTGACAGCTCGATACATGGCTCCGCTGTCGATATAGATATAGCCGATTTCGTGCGCCAACTCTTTTGCCATGGTACTTTTCCCGCACGAAGAAAAGCCGTCGATTGCAATGATTATCTTTTTCATCAGAATATGGATTATGGTTGTTTTATACACCTTATTTATATATCTATCCGGTTACAGGGTGTACGACAGGTTCATCATCAGCGATGAGCTGCTAACATGATACTTGGCGTAGGATAATCCCAGCTTAACCCGTTTCAGTTGGATACCGATTCCGCCGGTGAAACCTGCCCCATGACCGGAGCCATTGACTTTCATCTCGTCGCTCCTCCGGAATTGATAGCCGACTGCGACATAAAAAGCTTTTGCCGGAAGGAAATCGACACCCAACGTTACGTGATTCAACAACTTACTGCCGTAGCCGCCCCAGCGCGTGAGGTCGTGCAGGGTAAGCGAAAAGCGAAAGGGGGCGTGGGCTAATCCTTGGCTGATACCTACCAGTAGCTCTGCCGGAAGATTCTCGCGTACCTCATCGAATGTTTTGAGCTGTCCGCCCAGATTGCGCGCAACCGCCGAGAAAGAAAAGTCGTGTTCGGCATGGTAATAGTTTACGCCCAAATCGACCCCTACCGCCATCGAACTGTAACCGGCATAGTCCGAATAGATGAACGCAGCACGTACGCCGCCGCTCCAGCGGTTGCTCAGGTCGTATGTATAGATGCCCGACAGTGCCATATCTTTGGCAGTAAACGTACCGGTTTCGATATTCTCGGGTGTCGTTTCGGTCATCTTACCATAATCGACATATTGAGCAGCTGCCGCCCATGTTCCCCGTTCGCCTGCCGTATGCGCAAAGGCGGCGCCTGCCACATTGACACCTTCCATGTAACGCATGTAATTCAGCGTGAGGGTGCGATTGGATACACAAGAGAGCAGGGCAGGGTTGTGAAGCGCCATTGTCAGGTCGTCCGCAATGACGGATATGTTCACTCCCCCCAATGCCGCGGCATGCGATGAGAAGGGAAGTCTCAAAAACTGAAAAGCATCGGTTGAATACTGCGCTTGTATAGAGACGGAGCACAGGAACAAACACGCGATGAACGGATACCTCTTGTACATTTCCTACATAAAATTGTCGCCAAAGATACGTCAATTTTAAAATATCTCGTTACATTTGCACGCTAAAAGCAAATGTGGCTTCCAAAAAGGATTAAAAATCTTGAAAAGCATGCAGATTATATTAAAAAATATCGCATAGGCGTACAAGTGATTAGATAAGCCGTTACATTTGTATCAAGGAGCAACGAACTCTAAATTTAATTAATACAATTAGTATGGAAATCAAGAAAACACCCAAAGCGGACCTGGAGAACAAGAAGTCGACGTGGCTGCTTATCGGTTATGTAATTGTGCTCGCCATCATGTTTGTGGCATTTGAATGGACAGAGCGCGACGTCACGATCGATACCAGTCAGGCGGTTGTAGATCCAATCTTTGAGGAGGAGGTTCCTATCACCGTACAGGAAGAAAAAGTCATCCCCCCTCCACCCCCCGAGCCGGTAAAAATTGCCGAGCAGTTGGAAATTGTTGACGACAATTCCGATGTAGAAGAAACTAGCGTCGCTTCTTCTGAGGAAACCGGAGCTGCCGTTGAGGTTAAGTACACTCCTATGGAGGTCGAAGAAGAAAAGGTAGACGAAGAAAAAATCTTCGAGATTGTAGAAACCATGCCCGAATTCCCCAATGGAGGAATGGCTGGATTGATGCAATACCTGAGCAAGAACATCAAGTATCCCACCATCGCGCAGGAGAACGGTGTACAGGGTCGAGTAATCGTACAGTTCGTTGTGAATCGTGACGGCGGTATTGTCGACGCTACCGTGGCAAAAGGTATCGACCCGTATCTGGACAAAGAGGCTATTCGCGTGATTAGCGGAATGCCCAAATGGAAACCGGGTATGCAACGAGGCAAGCCCGTGCGCGTAAAGTATACGGTGCCTGTAATGTTCAGATTGCAGTAATCGTTTAAACGTTTAAAGAGAGGCTGCCTAAGCAGCCTCTCTTTTTGTTACAGCCTTAAAAATCAATTGTTACCCCCCCCATAAAAAAGCTCACTATGTTTACTTATGCCGAGTTGCTCGATAAAATAAATGCCGCCATTGCCGGATTGCCGTTTGTACGCACGCCCAAAGAACTTTATGCCCCCATAGCCTATGTACTGGGCATGGAGGGAAAACGGTTGCGACCGGTCTTGATGATGATGGCATACAATCTTTACCAAACCAAACCGGAGGGTATTTTGGCACCGGCTACCGGCATCGAGATCTTCCACAACTACACACTCATGCACGACGACCTGATGGATCATGCCGACATGCGACGCGGAAAACCTACCGTGCACAAGGTATGGGGTGAAAATAGGGCTGTCTTATCGGGCGATGTCATGCTGGTAATGGCTTATCAATGGATGAGCAAGGTGCCTTACAGGTCTCTCAAAAAGGTGATAGAACTCTTTAGTCTTGCAGCACAGGAAATATGCGAAGGACAGCAGATGGACATGGAGTTTGAACACCGAACGACAATCGGCGAACATGAATATTTGGAGATGATACGACTGAAAACGGCTGTGCTTCTGGCTGAAAGTCTTAGGATAGGAGCCATACTGGGGGGCGCATCCATGGCGGATGAGGATAGATTGTACGAGTTGGGTATACAGGCTGGCATGGCTTTCCAACTGAAAGACGACTGGTTAGATGTGTACGGCGACCCGAATATATTCGGCAAGAATATCGGAGGAGACATCTTGTGCAACAAGAAAACGTATCTCCTGATAAAAGCCCGGCAGCATGCCAATGCCACACAACGTGCCGAATTGGATAGATGGATGCAGATTACTGCGACCGACAATCCCGCAGCAAAGATTGCCGGAGTAACGGCGCTGTACAACGAAATCGGTGTAGGCGACATGACCGAACAGGCAATACTCAATTATGGTCGGCAAGCTGTCAGCGTCTTGGAAAAGATCGGCGTCGAGAACGAAAGGAAAGAAGAACTGAAGAAAATCGTAAGCGGCTTGATGCATAGAAATGTATGATCATTGATAATAAATGAAATATGCCCTACCGGAGATTACCTAATACAGATCAGGCAAGAATAAGAGCCTTGCGGGCAGTGGTAAACAAAGCCGATTATGGAGATGTGTATCATTTGGCAGTGTCGTTGGGCACAGTAACCAAAGCGCGAAACTTTTTAGTCCGTTTTAACGCGGCGCAAACCTACTATGCCGGCTGCTTTGAACGACAATCGCAGGCGGGACGCAAGCATCAAGCCCATGTGCGAATGGCACGCCTGTTTGTCTCGCATTTCATTCAGGTGCTCAACTTGGCAGTAATCCGTTCCGAGATACGACCGGCATACAAAACCTATTATAACTTGGTACCCGATGATATGAACGTGCCCGACCTCTCTTCCGAATCGGCGTTGGTGCAATGGGGCAAAAATATCATCGAGGGTGAAAAAAAACGTCTGTCGCATGGAGGAGTGCCTATCTACAACCCAACCATTGCCAAAGTCAAAACGCATTACGACATCTTCAGGGAGAGTTACGACCAACAGAAAAACCTGCAATCGCTGACTGCCCGCAGCTTGGAAGAGCTATCGTCGATGAGGGCTGTTGCCGATGAACTGATACTCGACATCTGGAATCAGGTGGAGAAAACTTTTGAAGAGACCACCCCCAATCAACGGCGCCTCGACTTGTGCCGGAGCTATGGCGTGATATACTATTATCGCAAAGGTGAACAACGCGAGGAGGATACGAAAGGATGAACATTGTCGACACACACGCCCACCTCTTTCTGGAAGAATTTACCCACGACCTGCCGCAGGTTATCCAACGGGCACGCAACGCCGGAGTGACACGCATCTTCATGCCGGCTATCGACAGTACCACACTCAAACCGCTGCTCGAAGTCTGCGATGCCTATCCGGATTACTGCTTCCCGATGATCGGACTGCATCCCACTTCTGTGACCGATACTTTCAGACAAGAATTGGCAATAGTCGAAGCCGAGTTGGATGCGGCACGTCGCTATGTAGCTGTGGGGGAAATAGGAATGGATCTCTATTGGGATAAAACCTACCTGAAAGAACAACAACAGGCGCTCGAGATGCAGATAAATCTGGCATTGCAATACAATTTGCCGGTGGTGCTTCATTGCCGCGAAGCATTCACCTATATATATAAGGTGTTGGAACCCTATCGCCACACTGCGCTACGCGGAATCTTTCACAGCTTCACCGGAACCATAGAGGATGCTGCATACATCATGCAATATCCGGGCTTCCTCTTCGGCATAAACGGTGTAGTGACCTTTAAGAAATCTACGCTGCCCGAAGTACTGGAAACGATTCCTCTCGAACGCATCGTGCTCGAAACCGATTCGCCCTACCTGACCCCTATGCCCCATAGAGGTAAGCGCAACGAAAGCGCCCATGTACGCGATGTACTCTACAAAGTAGCCGAAATCTATCAAACGTCGCCCGATAAAGTCGCTGAACGAACCTCGACAACAGCCTTAGAAGTGTTCGGAAAACTTAGATAAGGTTGAAGATTGTTAATTTCAGCGGTTTGGCAAAAATAATACGATAGGAAATTGCGGCGAAAACTAAAAAAAGGATACATTTGTGCCTGAAAATGAATCTGCCTCTCTGGAGAGATGCTCGAGTGGTTGAAGAGGCACGCCTGGAAAGCGTGTATACCCCTAAAGGGTATCCGGGGTTCGAATCCCCGTCTCTCCGCGCAGAGAGGAAGACACTTAGGTTAGCAAATTAACAAAATCAATAATTTTATTATTAATCTTAAAAATTAGACACACAATGAAAAAGTTATTTGCAATTGTTGCTGTAATGGGAGTTCTTACGTTTGGCACTACCCAATTAGTGCAAGCACAAGACACTCCTGCCGCTACTCAAACAGAACAGGCTTCCGTCGGAGCTGCTGCCCCTGCTGCCGGTGAAACCGGTATTCACAAGGAATTGAAGGTGAAATTCATCGAAGGATCGGCTTTCTTCATGAGTTTCGTTGCTATCGCATTGGTTATCGGTCTGGCGTTCTGTATCGAACGTATCATCTATTTGAGCTTGGCTGAAATTAACACGAAGAAGTTCCTTGCTTCTATCGAGGCTGCGTTGGATAAAGGTGATATTGAGGCGGCTAAAGACATTGCGCGCAATACCCGCGGTCCGGTAGCTTCTATCTACTATCAAGGCTTGATGCGTGTAGATCAGGGATTAGATGTGGTAGAAAAATCGGTTGTTTCGTATGGAGGCGTACAAGCAGGCTATCTTGAGAAAGGCTGCTCGTGGATTACACTGTTTATAGCCATGGCGCCTTCGTTGGGATTCTTGGGAACTGTAATCGGTATGGTGCAGGCATTCGATAAGATCCAGCAAGTAGGCGATATTTCTCCGACGGTTGTTGCCGGTGGTATGAAAGTGGCGTTGATCACAACGATCTTCGGTCTGATTGTAGCCTTGATTCTCCAAGTATTCTATAACTACATTCTCTCTAAGATTGAAGCCCTGACCAGCGAAATGGAAGACTCTTCCATCACGATGCTGGATATGGTTATCAAATACAACCTGAAGTACAAAAAATAATCACTTGAACTATGAAAGTTAGAATACAAAAAGTTTCAAGTGCTGTACTGTATGTAATGCTGGCTATTACAATAGTCGTGCTGGTTATGTTTTATGCCGGTGGAGAAGCCCCCGATAATCAACGTGTGATTGCCGACGCTACCATGTCGCAACCTACCTATACAGATACGTTGATTTATTGGATATATGTTCTGCTGGGCACAACCATTCTGGTTACGGTAATCGGAGCTATCTATCAATTTGTTAGCGCGCTTATCGACTCACCTGTACAAGCACTAAAATCACTTATCGGTATCATCTTGCTGGTAGTGGTGATGGTTATATCATGGAATGTAGGTAGCGGTGACCCCTTGAATATGCCTGCCTACGACGGAGCAGAAAATGTCTATAAGTGGCTGAAGCTTACTGACATGTTCCTTTATACCATTTATACACTGATGGTAGTTCTGATCCTGCTGATGTTTGGATTCGGAATCTCCAAAAAATTCAAATAAAAGAAGCGATTATGGCAAAAGGTAATAGAAAAGTACCCGAAATTAACTCAAGTTCGACGGCCGATATCGCATTCCTGCTACTTATTTTCTTCTTGATTACGACATCTATGGATACCGACCGAGGATTGGCGAGACGTTTGCCGCCACCACCGGATCCCACACAACAAAATGATGAGTCGGATAAAGTAAAAGAGCGCAATGTCTTGAAGGTGTTCCTCAACAAGGATGACCAACTAATGTGCGGTCCTGACTATATCAACGTAAACCAGTTGAAGGATGTAGCGAAAGAATTTATTGCGAACCCCTACAATGACGAGACCAAGCCTGCGAAAGAATCGGTGGATGTGCCCTATTTCGGAGCAGTGCAGGTTACTAAAAATCACGTCATCTCACTGCGATGCGACCGTGGTACCTCGTATAAGGACTACATTGCTGTACAAAACGAATTGGTTGCTGCATACAACGAACTCCGTAACGAAATCTCGCAAGAGAAGTGGGGAAAGAGCTACGCAGCCTTGAGTGAAGACCAACAAGAAGCAGTGCGTATGATCTATCCGCAGAAGATATCGGAAGCAGAACCTAAAAATTTTGGAGATAAGAAGTAATGGGAAAGTTTAATAAAACCGGAAAGCGCGGTATGCCCGCCCTGAATACCTCGTCTCTACCCGACCTTATCTTCACGCTGTTGTTCTTCTTTATGATTGTAACAACCATGCGTGAGGTGACACTGAAGGTTGAGTTTAAGGTTCCGCAAGCTACCGAATTGGAAAAACTGGAAAAGAAGTCGTTGGTGACATTCATCTATGTAGGAAAACCTACTGCCGAGTTCCGCAAAAAACTGGGAAATGAAAGTCGCATCCAGCTCAACGACAGCTTCGCTGAAGTGGCTGAAATTCAAGACTACATTATTGGTGAACGTGCCAGTATGAAGGAAGAAGACCAGCCGCAGATGACGGTTTCTTTGAAAGTTGACCAAGATACAAAGATGGGTATCGTAACAGATATCAAAGAGGCTTTGCGTAAAGCCTATGCACTAAAAATCAACTACTCTGCGCAACCGCGCATGTAGTACGCCGATACTTGTAAGAAAGAGGGGTGTTTGCTCAGACAAACGCTCCTCTTTTTGCCTCTATAACAATGCCGGGAAAAAGGCACTTGCTGACATTTTAATATTAAATAATCAAAATATCGCCGAAAAGCATCGCTATATTCAAAAGTATACCTATATTTGCGGCGTTATTCAGTGACATTTTGCTAAAAGTAAGTCAAAACGCCATAATGGTATAACCTTCTATACAACGTAATATTATGAATATTGAAAAGATTATGGCCTCTTTGGAGGCAAAGCATCCCGGTGAGTCCGAATATCTTCAGGCAGTAAAAGAGGTACTACTCTCCATTGAGGATATTTACAACCAACATCCTGAATTTGAAAAGGCTAAGATTATCGAACGCTTGGTAGAACCGGATCGTATCTTTACTTTTCGCGTAACATGGGTCGACGACAACGGCGAAGTGCAAACCAACCTTGGCTATCGTGTACAGTTCAACAACGCCATTGGTCCCTACAAAGGAGGCGTGCGTTTCCATGCTTCTGTAACCCTCTCTATTTTGAAGTTTCTGGGCTTTGAACAAACGTTCAAAAATGCACTCACAACACTCCCCATGGGAGGTGCCAAAGGTGGTTCGGACTTCTCGCCGCGCGGAAAGAGCGATGCCGAGATTATGCGTTTCTGCCAAGCTTTCATGCTGGAGCTGTGGCGCCAATTGGGACCCGATATGGACGTACCTGCCGGTGATATCGGTGTAGGCGGACGTGAAGTAGGCTATATGTACGGCATGTATAAGAAGTTAACACGCGAATGTACCGGCACCTTCACCGGCAAAGGACTTGAATTTGGCGGCTCGCTCATTCGTCCGGAGGCTACCGGCTTTGGAGGACTGTATTTCGTAAACCAGATGCTGGAAACCAAAGGTATCAGCATCAAAGATAAAACAGTAGCGGTCTCCGGTTTCGGTAATGTGGCTTGGGGCGCTGCCCTGAAGGCTACCGAGTTGGGAGCTAAAGTCGTTACACTGTCGGGTCCCGACGGTTATGTGTACGACCCTGCGGGCATCTGTGGCGAAAAGATCGATTACATGCTGGAACTCCGTGCAACAGGCAATGACATTGTCGCTCCGTATGCCGAGCAATTCCCAGGTGCAACCTTCGTTCCCGACAAACGTCCGTGGGAAGTAAAGGTCGACATCGCACTGCCGTGTGCTACGCAGAACGAACTGAATGGCGATGATGCCCGTCAACTGATAGAGAACGGCGTATTGTGCGTCGGCGAAATATCCAATATGGGTTGCACACCCGAGGCTATCGACCTGTTCATTGAGAAGAAGATTATGTATGCACCGGGTAAGGCTGTCAATGCCGGAGGTGTGGCTACCAGCGGTTTGGAAATGACGCAAAACGCCATGCACATCACTTGGAGCAGCGCCGAAGTAGATGCTAAGCTGCATACCATCATGCACGCCATTCATGCGCAATGCGTGAAGTATGGTACAGACCCCGACGGCTATATCAACTACGTGAAAGGAGCCAATGTAGCAGGCTTCATGAAGGTAGCTCATGCCATGATGGGACAAGGCATCATCTAAAAAAAGACTTGTTGTTATAGACAAAATAGAAAACTTTGTTTAGTTGTATTTGTATTTGTGGTTTGTGTCGTCCGTGCCTGCGAAAGGTGGTAGGGCGACACTTTTTTATTTGAATCATGGAAAAGGAAAACAATATAGGTCGGTTGCTCGCCAATCTGCATATAGAGCAACTGACGCCGATGCAGACAACTGCCATCGAAGCTTATCACACATCGAAAGATATGGTGTTGCTCTCGCCTACCGGTTCGGGAAAGACACTGGCATTCCTGTTGCCACTGATACAGTCGCTGCAGTCGGATGTGGCAGGTGTGCAGGCGCTGATACTGGTGCCTTCGCGCGAATTGGCTTTGCAGATAGAGCAGGTATTCCGGCAGACAGGTACCTCTTTCCGTGCGATGAGCTGTTACGGTGGTCGACCGGCTATGGAGGAGCATCGCACCATGCAAGGCATCCGTCCGCAGGTGATCATTGGTACGCCCGGACGTATGAACGACCATCTGCAGAAAGCCCATTTCGATGCCGATACCGTCATTACGCTGGTAATCGATGAGTTTGACAAATCACTGGAGCTTGGGTTTCAGGAAGAGATGGGGGCAATCGTCCGACAACTCCCTTCGCTGAAGAAGCGCATCCTGCTATCGGCTACCGATGCCGAAGAGATTCCGCTGTTTGTCGGTGTGGGCGCCGACCATGTTGTGGCGAAGCTCGATTTCAGGATGGCAGAGATCACTTCCCGCTTGACACGCTATCGCGTCGATTCTCCCGATAAGGATAAATTAGAAACCCTCTATCGGTTGCTGTGTGTGATTAGCAACGGACATGCTACGCTTGTCTTTTGCAACTATCGCGAGAGTGTAGAGCGGGTGACCGGATATCTGCAAGCCAACCGCTTCCCGTGCGATATGTTTCATGGTGGTATGGAGCAGCCCGACCGCGAACGGGCGCTTTATAAATTTCGTAACGGCACTTGTCCGGTACTTGTCTCTACCGACTTGGCAGCACGCGGATTAGATATTCCCGATGTAGAGCATATTGTGCATTACCATCTGCCGGTCAATGAAGAGGCTTTCACGCATCGCAACGGGCGTACAGCACGCTGGCATGCTACCGGGAACTCGTATCTGTTACTACATCGGGAAGAGCAGATACCCGATTATCTGCCGAATGCCCCGATACCTTTCCTCCTTCCCGATGTGGTGCCTGCGCCTGCCAAGCCGCGATGGAGCACTATATATATAGGTAAGGGAAAACGAGACAAGTTGAACAAAGTTGATATTGTGGGCTTCCTCTATAAAAAGGGTGGACTGGCAACCGACGACATCGGTCAGGTCGACGTCAAAGAGCGCTATGCCTTTGTCGCCGTCCGGCGTAGCAAAGTTCGTCAGTTACTCACTCTGATACGTAATGAAAAAATAAAAGGAATGAAAACCGTATTCGAAGAGGCAAAGTAGTCAACAAACAGATACGTTACTGTAAGTTGTTCAAATGCGTTGTCTATATTCATTAACCCCCAATCGGTCATAGAAAGCTGTATGTACGTTAAACACGTGAATACCAATAGCTCTGCAAACGAGTTTAAAGGAGTGTTTTCTAACGACAGATTTAAGTTAAACAGAATTTAATAGAGAAAGAATCGAATTACGGAAATAATTCTGTAATTTCGCCGCGTCTTAGGACATGGTAAATATAATTATAAAGTTTAACCAATACAAGCTAAAATGAAAAAGCATAATTTTAATGCAGGTCCCTCTATTCTACCTCGCGAAGTAATTGAAGAAACCGCCCAAGCCATTCTTGATTTTAATGGTTCCGGTCTTTCGCTGATGGAAATCAGCCATCGCTCTAAGGATTTTCAACCGGTTGTTGATGAAGCAGTAGCCCTGTTTAAAGAGCTGCTTAACATACCCGAAGGCTATTCGGTTATCTTCTTGGGTGGGGGCGCCAGTCTCGAATTTTGTATGATACCCTACAACTTTCTGGAAAAGAGAGCTGCCTACTTGAACACAGGCACGTGGGCAAAGAAAGCCATGAAAGAGGCTAAAGCCTTTGGCGAGGTGGTCGAAGCCGCTTCATCTGCCGATGCCAACTACTCCTTTGTACCGAAAGACTTCTCCGTTCCGACAAATGTCGATTATTTCCATTTCACAACGAACAATACCATCTTCGGTACCGAGATCAAGCACGACCTGAATTTGTCGGTACCGACCATCGCCGATATGTCGTCGGATATATTCTCCCGTCCGGTCGATGTATCCAAATACATCTGTATCTATGGCGGCGCCCAGAAGAATCTGGCTATGGCAGGCGTAACGTTTGTAATCGTCAAGAACGATGCTTTGGGCAAAGTGTCGCGATACATCCCTACCATGTTGAGCTATCAGACGCATATTGACAACGGCTCCATGTTTAATACCCCGCCGGTAGTTCCTATCTATTCGGCATTGCTGACACTGCGCTGGTTGAAAGCACAAGGCGGCGTGCAGGAGATGGAACGTCGTGCCACCGAGAAAGCCGACATGCTGTATGGCGAGATCGACCGCAACAAACTGTTTGTCGGAACGGCTGCTGTGGAAGATCGTTCGCGCATGAACATCTGCTTCGTGATGGCTCCCGAGTACAAGGAGCTGGAAGCCGACTTCCTGAAGTTTGCTATCGAACACGGCATGGTAGGATTGAAAGGACACCGCTCGGTGGGAGGCTTCCGTGCATCGTGCTACAACGCCTTGCCTAAAGAGAGCGTACAAGCTTTGATTGACTGCATGCAAGAGTTTGAAAAATTACATTGATATGAAAATTTTAGTTGCCACGGATAAGCCGTTTGCCAAAGTTGCGGTAGACGGCATCCGTAAAGAAATAGAAGCCGCCGATTATGAACTGGCGCTGCTGGAGAAGTATTCCTCCAAAGCCGAACTGTTGGAAGCTGTCAAAGACGCCAACGCATTGATCATCCGTAGCGATGTAGTAGATGCAGAGGTGCTGGATGCTGCCGGCGCATTGAAAATAGTTGTACGCGCCGGTGCCGGTTACGACAACGTCGACCTTGCCGCTGCTACTGCACACAACGTATGCGTGATGAACACCCCCGGTCAAAACTCGAATGCCGTAGCCGAGCTGGCGTTGGGCTTGATGGTGATGGCGGTTCGTAACATGTACAACGGAACATCGGGCACAGAGCTGAAAGGCAAAAAGTTGGGCATTCATGCTTATGGAAACGTAGGACGTAACGTAGCCCGCATAGCCAAAGGGTTCGGGATGGATATCTATGCCTACGATGCCTTCTGCCCGAAAGAGGTGATGGAAGCCGACGGCGTAAAGGTTGTCGACACCGTCGAAGAACTGTACGCACAGTGCAACGTAGTGTCTGTACACATCCCTGCAACCCCCGAAACGAAAAACTCCATTCATGCCGCACTCGTAAACCGAATGCCCCGGGGGGGCGTGTTGGTCAATACAGCCCGCAAGGAGGTGATCAACGAAGCCGAGCTGATTCAACTCATGGAGACACGTACCGATTTGAAATATATGACCGATATTATGCCGGCTGCACACGATACCTTCGTAGCCAAGTTTGCCGGGCGCTACTTCGCCACTCCCAAAAAAATGGGAGCACAGACTGCCGAAGCCAATATCAATGCCGGTATTGCCGCTGCTCGTCAGATAGTCGGTTTCTTCAAAGAGGGATGCACTAAATTTAAAGTGAATTAGGTATTCCGGATATGGCAACCATTAAACCATTCAAAGGTGTTCGACCACCGCAGGCGCTGGTCGAGCAGGTAGTGTCGCGCCCCTACGATGTGCTCAACTCGGAGGAGGCACGTGCCGAAGCAGCAGGCAATGAAATGTCGCTCTACCATATCATCAAGCCCGAAATAGATTTCCCGGCAGGTACCGACGAACACGATGAGCGGGTGTATCAAAAGGCTGCCGAGAACTTCCAAAAGTTTCAGGACAACGGCTGGCTGATACAAGACAAGCAGGAAAACTACTACATCTACGCGCAGACCATGAATGGCAAGACGCAATACGGATTGGTCGTGGGCGCTTATGTGCCCGACTATATGAACGGAATCATCAAGAAACATGAGCTAACCCGTCGCGACAAGGAAGAAGACCGGATGAAACATGTGCGGGTGAACAACGCCAACATCGAACCGGTGTTCTTTGCCTATCCCGACAATGCTGTGCTCGATGCACTCGTTGCCCGTTATGCTGCCACGCAACCGGTGTACGACTTTATCGCCCCCGGCGATGGCTTCGGACATACGTTCTGGATGATCGACCGGCAAGAAGATATGGATATCGTTACGGCAGAATTTGCCAAGATGCCCGCTCTGTATATTGCCGACGGTCATCATCGCAGCGCTGCCGCCGCTTTGGTTGGCGCCGAAAAGGCAAAACAGAACCCTCATCACACAGGCAAAGAGGAGTACAACTACTTCATGGCTGTATGTTTCCCTGCCAATCAGCTTACCATTATCGACTACAACCGCGTGGTGAAAGACTTAAACGGCTTGACACCCCAACAATTCTTAGACGCCGTGCGTCGCAACTTCACCGTCGAGGAAAAGGGAACGGAGATTTATAAGCCCAACGCACTGCACAATTTCTCACTCTATCTGGACGGCAAATGGTATAGTCTCACAGCCCAACCGGGTACTTATAACGATAACGACCCCATTGGCGTGCTGGATGTAACCATCTCCTCCCATCTCATCCTTGACCAAATACTGGGAATCAAAGACCTGCGCTCGGACAAACGCATCGACTTTGTCGGCGGTATCCGCGGACTGGGTGAACTGAAGAAGCGTGTCGACAGCGGCGAAATGAAAGTGGCGCTGGCGCTCTATCCCGTTAGCATGAAACAATTGATGGATATTGCCGATACCGGGAATATTATGCCGCCCAAGACTACTTGGTTTGAACCGAAACTGCGCTCGGGGTTAGTCATCCACAAATTGTAATGATACACAGCTCACGCCTGCACCACATGTAAGCTCACGCCCATGCGGGTGCAGGCTCGTTATATAATGAAACGCGAATCCAAAACCAACGCTGCCCGCCTGCTCGATAAAGCGGGTGTTGTCTACGAACTGATACCTTACGACGTCGACGAGAACGACTTGAGTGCCGTGCATGTTGCCGCCGCATTGGGCGAAGATATTGCTCAAGTGTTTAAAACACTGGTGTTGCACGGCGACCGTAACGGCTACTTTGTATGCGTTGTGCCCGGAGGCGATGAGATCGACTTGAAGCAAGCCGCCCAAATATCCGGCAATAAGAAGTGCGACTTGATCCCCGTAAAAGATTTGTTGCCGCTTACCGGCTACATTCGCGGCGGATGTACCCCCATCGGCATGAAGAAACAATTCCCCGTCTACATACACCGTTCGTGTCTCGCTTACCCCTTCATATACATCAGCGCCGGACAACGAGGGTTGCAATTCAAGATCGATCCGAACGAATTGATACGGGTATGCCGCGGAATACTCTACAAATAACTCGAAAAAGCACCTTGCCTAACCAATCGTTTCCGCAAATCTCCGTATTTTTGTGCCATTACTGTAAAATATAGAACGTATGTCACTAACCTCACGCCAAGTACAAACCCAAGCGCAACAACAGGTACAAACCCTGTCGCCGCAACAAGTTCTGGTTGTCAAGCTGCTCGAACTCCCCGCAGTAGAACTGGAAGACCGAATACATGCCGAACTGCTCGAAAACCCGGCTCTCGAAGAGGGTAAAGAGGACGATGCAACCGACGATGACTTTGCCGACAGCCACGATGCCGAATCCGAATCGGAAGAGAATACCGACTACGATGCCATGAAAGATTATCTCACCGAAGATGATATTCCCGATTATAAATTGCAAGAACAAAATCGCAGTCGCGATGAACGTGCCGAAGAAATTCCTTTCTCCGACGCTACCTCGTTTTACGAAACATTGAAAGAACAGCTAAGTGAGCGCGAACTCACAGAAAGGCAACGTAGCTTGGCAGAGTATCTCATCGGATCGCTCGACGACGACGGACTGTTAAGAAAGTCCATAGACAACCTGAGCGACGAACTTGCCATATATGGCGGCATTGATGCCACTCCACAGGAACTGGAAGAGGCGCTGAAGATTATTCAGGACTTCGATCCCGCCGGACTGGGAGCACGCAACCTGCAAGAGTGTCTGCTCATTCAAATACGTCGACGGGCAGCTTATGAGGAGCAACAGAATCCGCTGACAGACATCGAACTGCGTATCATCGGCGAATGTTACGACGACTTCACGCGTAAACGATGGGACAAGGTGCGGCAGAAACTGAGTATAGACGAAGACACATTCAAAGATGCACTTTGTGAAATAACCAAGCTCAACCCCCGACCGGGCGCCTCGCTGGGCGAAGCTATCGGGAAGAATATGCAACAGATTATACCCGACTTTTTGGTCGATACCGACGACGACGGAACCATACACCTCTCTCTGAACAATCGCAATACGCCCGAACTGCGCATGAGCCGCAGCTTTACCGAGATGCTCGACGAGCATACCCGCAACCGCGCCAACCAGTCGAAAGAATCGCGCGAAGCCATGCTCTTCCTCAAGCAGAAGATGGATGCCGCGCAGGGCTTTATCGATGCCGTTAAGCAACGCCAGCAAACGCTAATGACGACCATGCAAGCCATCATCGACCTGCAACGACCCTTCTTTACCGAAGGCGATGAGCAACTGATACGCCCCATGATTCTCAAAGATGTAGCCGAACGCACCGGATTGGATATCTCGACCGTGTCGCGCGTAAGCAACAGCAAGTATGTACAGACCAATTTCGGCATCTACCCCCTGAAGTTTTTCTTCAACGACGGTTATACCACCGACGACGGCGAAGAACTCTCTACCCGCGAAATACGACGGATACTGAAGGAGTGCATTGACAGCGAGCGTAAGGAGCACCCGTATACCGATGCCGAATTGACTGATATGCTCAAACAGAAAGGATTCCCCATAGCGCGCCGCACAGTAGCCAAGTATCGCGAACAATTGGGACTGCCCGTAGCGCGATTGCGAAGGGAATAGGGAGTTTGGCTACACACACTGTCTTTACTTACGATAACAATTCTAACAATTCTAACATCACAATGAAATGAAACGAGCATTATGGATTACGCAGACGTTGTTCGGTCTGCTGGTGTTGGTCGCTTGCAGCGGCACAAACAGATTCCCTTCGGATTACATAGGGTTTGAGAAAAGTGTAATAGACCGGTCGTTTGAAAAAGGCGCAGCAGCAGAGGGATTTGACGTGAAAATCATAGCAGCCGAGAAAAGTGAAAAAGACCGGGAAGTGGTGGTGGCTGCGGTCAATCCGCCGGGTAGGGGAGTGGTGCTGACAGTCGAACAGAGCATAGTCGTGATCCCTGCCAAAAAGAAGTCGGTCATGGTGCCGATGAAAATATATCCGTCGCGCATCAACGGCACCAAAGTATCCATTCGCGTGGTTTGCAAAGAGAAAGAAAGCGCAAACAGCGAATCGCAGATGATGGTCAATTTGAGCCTGAAGAAAGAGTGATCGCCCGGTAGAGGGGGGAGCCTTGATTAAAATAACTTGAATATGTATAGATCCCTGACATTTGTTGCCGTCATAGCCCTCCTTCTGACGCTTGGCTCCTGCCGAAGCGCCAAACCCCTGCAGCGGGAGTTGAACACCCTGCGAAGTCAGATGTATTACGAACTCACCTCTCCCGTGTATACAGGAGAGGTGAAAGATACGGTGTACATGGATTTCATCGACTACTCGAACATGAACTATGTCACTTCCATCCATCGCAAGGGCGGATACTTCATTCCGCTGATTCTGTTCAATCTCCAGCGCGACAACTTCAGCCTGTTGCTGGGCGAAAGGTCGCTCAACTATCTTTATCGGGAGTTCCTCACCGAAGCTTTGCTGACAGAGTGCAACAGTAGCACCTGTTTTCAACTGGCAGACAACAGCGATGCGATGGTCAATCCCGATTCGGTATATCGTTTAGAAATCAAGGTACGCAAAAACGAAACCGTAGGAGGCATCTCTATACTCAATATCTTGATGTTGGGACTCTATTGGGAATATGTAGAGAGCCGGTCTACTATTTATCACCCGTCAATAACCGACCTGCTTATCAGCGTGCGTCTGACGCATGCCGGCGATTGTCTGCTCGACAAGACCTACGAGATAAAGTACAAGCAACCTGTTATGGGACGTAACGATTTCTATGAAACCGATGCCCTGCAGGCTTCGATGGATAACATGGCAGAATCGCTGTCGCTCTCTACCAAAAAGATTGTTGAAACCATCTGTCAGGAGCTGAATCTGGTGATGACGCATGAAGCGCAAGCGGGCGAGTAGACGGCTACGCTTGTCAGCCAAGCGCTTGTGCCAAATCTGCCAGCAGGTCGTCGATATGCTCGGTGCCGACAGAGAGCCGCACCGTTGCAGGCGTAATTCCCTGTTCTGCTAGTTCCTGCTCGTTGAGCTGCGAGTGAGTGGTGGTGGCAGGATGTATCACCAGCGACTTCACGTCGGCTACATTGGCGAGCAGTGAGAAGATCTTCAGCTTGTCGATAAATTGATGGGCTTCAGCCTCTCCCCCTTGCAACTCGAAAGTAAAGATGGAACCTGCTCCCTGCGGGAAGTAACGCAGATAAAGTGCATGGTCGGGATGCTCGGGTAGCACCGGATGATGTACTGCCACGACCTTCGGATGTGCCTTCAGGTAATCGACCACCTTCAAGGCATTGGCAACATGTCGTTCTACGCGGAGCGAAAGCGTCTCCAATCCCTGCAAGAGCAAGAAGGCATTGAACGGACTGATGGCTGCTCCCGTGTCGCGCAGCAAGACGGCACGGATGCGCGTCACATACGCTGCTGCGCCGGCTGCGTCGATAAAGCGCACGCCGTGATAGCACTTCTCCGGCTCGGTGAGTTGCGGGAACTTGCCCGAAGCAACCCAGTCGAACGTGCCGCCGTCTACAATCACCCCTCCCAGCGATGTACCGTGTCCGCCGATGAACTTGGTTGCCGAATGTACCACGATGTCTGCCCCATGTTCCAACGGACGCAGCAGATAGGGCGTGGCAAACGTGTTGTCTACAATGAGCGGGATGCCGTGCCGGTGTGCAATGGCTGCCACAGCCTCCAGATCGATGATGTTTGAGTTGGGGTTGCCCAAGGTTTCAATAAACACTGCTTGGGTGTTAGGTTGTATGGCCTGTTCGAAATGGCGTAAGTCCGACGGATCGACAAACGTAGTCGTTACGCCGGAGGCAGGCAGTGTGTGTGCCAGCAGATTGTAGGTGCCGCCGTAGAGGGTCTGTGCAGCCACGACATGATCGCCCGCACGGGTGATGTTCTGAATGGAGTAGGTGATGGCAGCAGCGCCCGACGCCACAGCCAATGCGGCACCCCCCCCTTCGAGAGCAGCTATGCGTTGTTCGAATACGTCCTGCGTCGGGTTGGTCAGCCGCGCGTAGATGTTGCCGGCATCCTGCAAACTGAAGCGTGCGGCGGCATGTGCCGAGTTGTGAAACACATAAGAGGTGGTTTGATAGATGGGTACCGCACGCGAATCGGTAGCCGAATCGGGCTGCTCTTGTCCAACATGCAGTTGTAACGTCTCAAAGTGAAGTTTACTTGTTTCCATAAT
Source organism: Prevotellaceae bacterium (assembly GCA_031262085.1). Taxonomy (GTDB): domain Bacteria; phylum Bacteroidota; class Bacteroidia; order Bacteroidales; family Bacteroidaceae; genus Bacteroides. The sequence goes on along the minus strand of JAISIN010000005.1, from coordinate 20,985 downwards.
GATATGCTTTTTATTGTTATTGTTCGTTCTTATTGGCTACAAAGGTAGGGCGCGCAGATTTATTCACCAAGGGATTATATAAATACAGCAAATGACACTATATTTGTGTCCTCAAATGGAACAAAACAACGGAAACGGAAAGTAAAACATCCGCTTCGTAGAATATTATTCTTATGGAAATGTTAGACAATACCGACTTGCAGATACTTCGCACCCTGCAAGCCAATGCCCGCCTGACGGTGAAAGAACTCGCTGCCGAGGTACATCTCTCTTCGACTCCTGTGTTCGAACGGCTGAAACGTCTCGAGAGTAAGGGGTACATCAAGAAATACATCGCTGTGCTCGATGCCGGAAAACTCAATCAGGGCTTCATCGTATTCTGCCGCGTAAAGTTGCGGCGCATGAATCGCGATATAGCCCTCTCTTTTACCCGTGTGATACAAGATATTCCGGAAGTTACCGAGTGCTACAACATTTCGGGCAGTCACGATTATCTGCTCAAGATTCATGCGCCCAACATGCGCTATTATCAAGAGTTTACGCTCAATGTGTTGGGCACCATCGAAAGTCTCGGGTCTATTGAAAGCTCTTTTGTCATGGATGAGGTGAAGCACAATTACGGCATAAATATCTGAATCTGCGTTTGTTCAACCCCATAGGTGTCTCCAAACCGATAGTATGTTCTTCCAGTATTGTTCGAACTGGTAGATGAAAGCATCGTCTAATCCGGTCTTTACGGTAAGCAGAACGATCGTGATGTTGAAGAATAGAAATGCAGCAATAAATGTGTACGAAGTCAAGTAGCCAAATTCTTTGATGTCGGTTTGGTAGGGTTTCGCCTGTTTCAGGAATACCGACAGATGAAACGCCAGCGTCAAGCCAATCAGTAAATCGAAGATGTACAGCGTTTGCCGGTCGCTAAGCAACCTCAACAGGCAGAAAGCGTATGTGTAGAGCGGCAGACAGTAGGGGGCAAGCGATATGAATATGTTTCGCGAGAAACGTCCGCTGTGATACATAACGCCTTCTTTCTCGCCGGCATTCACGGCATGTATCTTCTGTCCGAACAGTAACGCTACGATGGTGTGCAGCCATTCGTGGGTCTGCGTTTCAAACCATTCTGCGTTTTTATGCAGAAGCGGGATCTTTCTTAATACGAGATAGACGCCTACTCCAATGCCGAACCACATATACAGCTTGTAGCTCTTTATGGCCAGCCAGTAAGTCGTTTCAATAAGCTGCCAGCCCGACAGCAGCATGAATGTTGCCAACAGTATATATACCGGTATGATAAACAGTGTTTTCATTCTTCATCTTTCATCTCTTCCGAGGTCGCATCGTCAAAGAAATTATATACATCCTCTACCGCCTGATTCCCGTAAGTACCCCTTCGTCCCAAGTTAGGCGTGCTTGCCAAGCAAACAAACGCATCGCGTGCCAAGGCATCGTCGGGGTGCTGCTCTATATATTTCAGCGTCGTATTGGCACACCTCAATCGCATCGCATTGTATAGCGGATGCGGGATATGCGCCATATTGCCGGGCGAGAAATATACCAGTTGCACGGCGCTGCGCCACATCAGAAAGGCGAAGTAGATATGCGGGAAATAGGTCTCGCTGTCTAATATCTCCTGCAATTTGGCAATAGACAACGAGTCGGCTGTTTTGATTCCTGTATAGGGTGGGGTGTGTTGGTCGAGTAATTCGGTAAACTTGTCTTCGCCGGTCTCAATCAGCAGGTGGTTGGTGTCGGCATACTCTTTCATGCACTTTCCAAAGGCATCTTCCGCTTCGTCCATGGCTTGCAGATTGGTATATACATCGTCCTGTTTGCCGGCTGTTCCGTTGGCAGCCGCGTCGTGCAACGTCCGGCACATGGTCCTGATGTATTCGCTCATGGCTTTTGCGATGCTTTTGTTGAGAACAGTATCCACCGGAATGTCCAGATACGGCTCCTCTGACAAGATGCGATACGATACTTCCGAGATGGCTTTGCCTTGTTGCTCTTTCATCTTTAAGATTGAGTGGAACAGCTCCTTGTCTTTTGCTGTTTCCAACGAACCGTTCATCGACTTGTAGAATTCCTCAAACTTGGTACTGTCAATGCTGAAGCTGTTGTTATACCCCATGATGGCAAGCTCTTTATAGATGTATACATTGTTCAATACCTGATAGGCATTGTATAGGTCGGTCAGGTCTTTGATGAGCTTTGTCTTTCTATTGATTCCCTCATCTACATGACTAATCCGGTAGTTAAACTTAAAGATGGCAGAATCGGCAGTGTCAAGGGCATCTGTGCCCGCAATGTTGTCATAATACATGCCTCTGTCTGCTTCTAAGTAGGCAGATAGCAAATCAACCTCCTCCATCTGTTCTTTTTTCTGTTTGCAACTACACAAGGCAGCGGAGGCAATCAGGATAAAACCGAATCTCAAAATATTCTTCATAGGTGTACATTATGTGAAAGTTAGACAATTGTAATCGCGAATGTCGTTTGCGTCATTTACAGGGGGCAAAGATAGAGAATTTGAAAGAATTTCCACTCTCCCGGCAAGGTCTATGCGATAAAACACTATTTTGGCGGTAAATATGAAACTTCTTCCATTTAAGGCTCTATAACGAACCCATCGCTACGCGCCACCCCTTGAAAACGTTATAGAGCCGGAAAAGCGCTCTGAGGTAACTACCCCGATCGTGTTAAGAAGCCATAATAATACGCTTCGCGTTTGGGATGAACGACGACAAAGGTAACCTTTGTGGAGTACAAAGGTTACTTTTGTAGCATACAAAGGTTACCTTTGTAGTGTTTAACTCATATCACAAACCATGGCTTTCTATAAGAAGATACAGCAAAAGATTAACGGTAAATGGTATCCACAGGCGGTGACGGCTGCCGGAACCATGACCACAGACGAGGTGGCAGAGCGTCACTCATTGAACGACGGTAACTCGTCGCGTGTCACGACAAAGTCGCAACGCATGGCATCTTGCCACCACGCATCATCGGCGTGAGCGTGCGCGGCGCCGGTGTTGTCGTACCACGGCATGAACCACAACCAGCGCGCCCCGGCTGCCCACTCTTCGGAGATGAGACCGACGCGCGAGTGGGTATAGTCCGACCATCCGCACTCGGAGAGGGTGACCATCTTACGTGGATAGTCGGTGGCGATGAGGCTATACTGCGAACCGCAGTCGGCAGCAGCGGTGCCGTACAGGTCGCGCCCGATGATGTCGACATAGTCATCGCCCGGATAGAACGCGTTGTCTTTGGTCTGCGTAGTCCATACCCAGATCAGGTTGTTCAACCCTTGCGCCTCGAAGTAGTCGAACAGGTAAATCCACAGCTTCCGGTAAGCTTCGGCGCCATCGTTGCCCCACCAGAACCAAGCTGTCCCGCTCGCATACTCGTAAATATTGCCTGCCGCCTCGTGCAGCGGTCGCCACAGTACGGGGATGTCGGCATCGCGCAGCAGCTTCAGATAGCCGGCAATCTTTTCGAGGTCGGCTTTGACGACGGTGTTCTCCCACGTACCCTCTACGGTGGCGTTGGCAGTGCGGAAGGTCGTCTTACCGGGTTCGTAGGTATATTGATTCGGATCATTGATGCCTTCCGACGGCGGTACCGTCCAGTGCCAGCCGGCAGCCACAATGCCGCCTGCCTCCCACCATGTGCGGGCAGGGGCGATGTCGCCGTAGTCTATCCAGTTGGCAGGCGACCAGTTCAGATGAATGTAATCGTAACTATTGATGGCAGGATACTTGCCGGTGAGCGTGTGTACCCGTTCGGACTCGTCGTTGTTCCATGCCACATTTGCCATCATGCCCGAAAGTATCTGCTTGCCGTAGCTCTCCAGTAGGTAGGCATACAGCTTTTGCGTCTGCTGTGACGGGTTCTTGACCGATAGTGTAGCATCCATCTCCGGCACGGGGTAAGCGTCGGTGCCGAACGAGAGGGTGTACGGTTCCTTGTTGAAACCATACTCCTCGAAGCAGACCGAGAGCGGGGCGATGGTCAGGGTGTATGCCGTACTTCCCTCTAACCGACCGGGCGTCAGGGTGAGGGCATTGCCGCTGAAGGAGGCGGCTGAAACCGATTTTCCGTTCAGGGTGATGGTTTGCCGGATGACGTTGGTGATTGCCTGGTCGAAGGTAAGCATGACAGCGGCTGTTTCCGGCGCAATGGTTTCGCCACCTTTAGGGGTAGAGGAGAGCAGGGTAGCCGGTATATAGGCTTGCTCTGTCGGCGTATCATTGTCACCGCAGGCAGTGAGCGTAGCGAGCAACATCCAAGGGAACAACTTGATGTTCATACAAAAGGTCGTAAATTCTATTTCTTTACCGGCGTGAGGCGATACAACACCACATCGTGTCCGGAAATGGTCAGGGTGCGTCCTTTGCGGGTGTCGCCCTCTTCCTTCTTTGTCCAGAGGTTGCGTAGCCGGTACGTTTTGGAATCGAAGTCGGTAAAGCGTTTGCTCACCTCGTCGTAGAGATTGAAGCGCTGCCAGTCGATGGTGCAGCTTTTTGCTTCAGTGGTGCGGTTGAGGATGCAGAAAGCCCAGTCGCCGTCGGTCAGCGGCTTGAACCAGTACTCTAAACCATCTTCGCGCAGGAAGCGCAACCCTTGTATGCCTGTTTTGTCTTGATTGATGGCGATAACCTCTTTGTTGAGGATAATCTCTTGGGTTTCGGCGCTCATGTTTCGGATGTCGTTGCCCAGTATGAGCGGGGCAGCCAGCATGCACCACATCGAGAAATGGGCGCGGTCTTCGTTGACGGTTTGTCCGTTGCCCACCTCCAGCATGTCGGGGTCATTCCAGTGTCCGGGACCGGCATACTTGCGCAACCCTTCTTGCATGTCGAGTATCTGAAGCACACCGTAGGCAGCCCATCCCGGGTGTTGGTCTACGCAGTCGAAGCAGTTGAAGATGTCGCCCGTGGTGCGCCACGAGTGTGCCACGTCGGCAGCCCACTCCCACGGCTTGGCAGTGCCCCACTCGCACATGCTGAAGTAGATGGGTCGACCGGCAGCCCGCAGGGCATCGCGCATCAGGGTATAGGCGCCTTTGGCGTTGATGTCTTCGGTGGCGCACCAGTCATATTTCAGGTAATCCACTCCCCACTTGGCATATTGCAGGGCGTCTTGGTATTCGTGCCCGTAGCTGCCCGGACGACCGCCGCAGGTGGTGCGTCCGGCATCCGAGTAGATGCCCATCTTCAGTCCTTTGCTGTGGATATAATCTGCCAGCGCCTTCATGCCCGAAGGGAAGCGCACGGGGTCGGGCTGAATGAATCCCAGACTGTCGCGCTGTCCGTGCCAGCAGTCGTCCAGATTGAGGTAAATGTATCCCGCATCGCGCAAGCCGCTCTCTACCATGGCGTCGGCAATGCCGCGGATGAGCTGCTCGTCGATGTTGCAGGCAAACTTGTTCCAACTGTTCCATCCCATAGGGGGCGTGTCTGCCAGCCCTTCGTACTTCTGGGCTTGCAGGGTGCCTGCGCATACCGTGTATAGCAGGGCAAAAGCGAATGTTCTAAACTTCATATTCAGTAAGGGTTATCAATTGCGATAAACCAAACTACCTATCCTCCTCCGTGTATGGTATGGATTGTACGCAGAGAAGAACAGGTAGTTGGAATTATGAAAAGTAAAAAGGATTTATCGTACTAAGGAAGTATGCATATTTTGTTCAGTATGACGAGGTCGCCTTGCAGCACCAATGCCGTATCCGACCAGCCATCGACGACATTGAGCAGCGTATTCAGTCGGTCGGCGTTCAGCGCTATTTCGTACCTTACATTCGTCCCTTCGGGTCCGGGTATTCCATCTGTGCTGTCACCTCCCGGCGTAATGGTGCCGAAAACGGCGGAACTCCAGTTGGCATCATTCATTTGAATCTGGAACCATCCACCCGGAGTGGTCGTTGTGTAGTAGATGATCAATGTGGAGCTTTCCGTCAGGTTCAGTGAGGCAAAGTCTGCCAAACCGCCACCGGCAACGGTACGATAAATGCGCTGTGCATTCCCCCATCCGCTGATGTCTTGAGGACCTTCCCACACCGTGATTTCCGGACTTTGCACCTTGATGGTGCTTCCGCTGGTAAAGGTCTGTCCGGCATAGGTTACCATTGTGACGTGATAGTCGGCATAAGGCGTTGCTTGCGGAACCTGCAAGATGACCGATTCGGCTGTGCGTCCCTCGTAGTATGTTACCTTATTGTCGCCGAAATAGAACGATTCTACGTAGTTGAGATTCTTTCCGGTGATGGTAATGATACTTCCCGGCGTAGTGGCTTCGGGCATGGTGGCAATGACCGGGTCGGTAGCCGGTTTGATTTCTATCGTTACGTTCGTCTCTACGGTGGTCGTGTTGATGAGTGTCAGTTGCGGAGCGGAGGTCTCGGCTACCGACGGAACGATAAATGTCAAGGTATTGGCATCTATGATGTTTTCCGCAGCTATAGTAACCGTTGTCGCTCCTTCGCCGGCAAACGTTACCTGCGTTACCAAGTCGAGGTCGGTACCGGTGAGGGTGATCGCTTCTCCGGCAGGTACCGGCGTGGGACTATAACCGGTAATGGTCGGTTTCTTGGTGCTGATGGTTTGCGTCAGTGTCAAGCCGCCGGCCGTGTTGAATATCAGGTCGCCGTCTTGAGCCGGAGCCGGCAGAGCTACGGTCAGTTCCGTTTCCGATTGCGAAGCGGGCGCTATGCCGTCGGCTCCGACAAACGTGAGGGTCGTTACCAAGTCGAGGTCGGTACCGGTGATGGTGATGATATCGCCCGGACGCAGATCGGTAGCCGGAGCAAGCGCCGTAATCGTCGGTGCCACCAAGTTAAACGGCATTGCTGTCTCAATGCCCGAATAAGCAATTACCGTTGCCGTAGCCTGTCCGTCGGCGCCGATCTTAGTCTCGGCAGGTACGGTTACCGCGAACGATGTAGCGCCCGGCTCTTCGATCGGCACCGAGATGCCGCCACTGAAGAGCACCGATTCGACCAAGTCGAGGTCGGTACCGGTGACGGTCAATGCTGCCCCCGGCTTCACCCATTCGCTCACCTTCGTTACCACCGGAGCGGTGATGTTGGCTTGCCAGTCGCCCGAATAGACTTCGAGCGGGATGTCTGCGCCGTTGGAAAGCTTGATGACGCCCGATTTGGCTGCAATGGGCACTTGCACTTCTATCTTATAACGGGTATGCGTGATGAGCTTATCGACCACTACATTGTCGGCAAATACCACTTGCGACATCAGGTTCAGATAATCGCCCTCGACGGTAAAGGTGTCGCCCGCTTTCACCTTGGCTGTGGTGATGCTGCTGATGGATACAGGTTCTTCGAACGACAGGGGTGTCTCGGTTGTAATCTCGCCTTCGGGCGATTTCACCACCGGATAGCCCGGTTCGGCATTCTGCGGAATGGTGATGCGCAGCTCCGTCTTTTCTTTGGATACGAAGTCGGTGATGTCGCCTGCACCGGGCAGATTGATGGCAGTCACCTTATCCATGTTGTCGCCGATGAAGCGGAGTTCGCCGCCGCGCAGGGCAGGGCTGGGTCCGTAGACTTTCAGCGCTACCTTTCCGCTGCCCATCTGGCTCGTATTGAGTTCTTCTTGCGTCTCGCCGCATCCGGTCAGGGCAAAGCTGCCTGCCAGCAGGACGAGAGAGATTATACAAGTATATATCTTCTTCATGACTAAATGCTGATTATTGAATCTTTATCACACGAATGTTATCTATCAGGATGACCGGACTGCAATCGGTACCGGCATAAGCCGCGCCGCCACGGTTGTGTATGGCAATGCCCAGGTTGGAATAGCCGTCGCTGATGTCTACCGTAGCGCCGCTGCCGATGTACTTGAAGTCGGTGAGCGGGATGGTGACCGTTTCCCAGCCGTTGGAGACGTACGAGGCGCCGGGAGCCGTTGTCCACGGTGCATAGAAGGCGCGCGGATAGGTGTCATCGCCCCAGAGGTAGTTCTCGGCGTCGGATGCTTTGGTGAAGAAGAGTGCGATAGGCAATCCGCTCCATGCCTGCATCACATTGATGTCGAACTTCAGGGCAGCCTCTTCGGGCTTGAAGGTGAACATCGGGTCGGGTATGCCGCTGTTGGGATTGGAGCTGTCGTTGCATCCCCAGATGTTGATGACATAGTTGGGCGAACCGCTTGCCCACTCGCCGCCGGTGAGTGCGCCGTCCCAGCGTACATACGTTCCGGAGATAGCCAGTGCCGGATCGTTCTGTAACTGTTGTGTGCCGGGGCGTCCCCAGCCGGGAACGAATCCTGTCCCGTTGTTCTCGGTCGGTTCAAAGCGGGTGATGTACTGCACCACCTCCGGATCGCCGTCGCGGAAGAGGCTGCGATACGAGCGGGTATTGCTGCCATACGTACTGGTCACGGTGATGTAGCCGCTCACCTCGGCAGGCGGTGCGATGAACGACAGGGTGGTCTTCTCGACATGCGTGATGTGCTCGTAAGGCACGGTATAGTTGCCTATCGTCACAGAGATATGCGCATTGGGATAGTCGAGCATGTAGTCGCCGATGAGGGTAACGGTACCGCCTTCAGGCACATTGTCGCAGTATATTCTGGAGATACTGGGATTGGGAATCTGCGTCACGAAGTCGTAGCCTATCGTATCTTTCCGTTCGGTCACCATCCAGATCTTATTGCTGATGGCATCGGGCAATACGTTGGGTACGCTGACAATTAAGGTGTTCTTGGTGATGAAGTTGATGTTGGGTGTTGCCTTCACATCGTTGAAGAAGAGTTCCTGAATGCTGGTCAGGTTGTCGCCAACCAGGCAAACGGTGCTGCCCATGTAGGCGCCCGTCAGCAATGAGTCGGCTTTGGCTGCATCGGTGGGGCGCACATAATAGATGGTGGGCGTACCGCCGGTCATTTCGTATTTGCCTGTATAGTCCTCGCAGCTGGTCACGGCAAAGCCGACAGCAGCCAGCAGGCAAAGCATTATTGGGTTGAATCTATTTTTCATATCTGTCGGGGTATTAATGATAGGTGTACTGGCTGATGTCTGCATCCTGCGGCTCTTCGTTGAGGTGCGGATTCATCTGCAAATCGGTCTCGGGAAAGGGAACGGTGAAGCTTTCCGGCGTACAGTAATTGTCGCCTGTCGGTGGTTCTTCCTTATTGATGCGGGGAATCATCAAACCGTCGCCGCCTGCGTAGGGGGCATCGTTGGTCGATTTGTAATAATCGTTCAGTCCGATGTAGTTCTTGCGGTTTTGCGCATTGATCATGGCAACGGCTTCTGCAGGCTTGTAATAGCTCAAACGAACGAAATCGTACCAGTAATCGCCCTCATAAGCCAATTCCAACCGGCGTTCCTTGAAGATGTCGTCGAACGTAATGGATGTCTTTTCGTCTACACCGGCACGGTCGCGCACGGCATTGAATGCGCGTAGCGCTGTGGCGTCGGTTGTCGATTCGGCATTGCCCAAAGTGGCTTCTGCCAGTATCAGGTAGACATCCGCCAAGCGCAGGATGTGGGTTGCCAGTCCGGTCTTCATCTGTCCGTTGGGCGTACCGATTTCGGCTAAGTGGTCTTCGTTGTTGCCTACCAGGTGCTTCACGGCATTGGCGCCGGTGGAGCTGTCGAAGCTGTTCAGTACGTCGCGGCAATACATCGTCCAATCGAATCCGTTGGAGAACGTTACCGTACCGCTGCCGTCGGATTTTGCTTTGGTGGGATGGTCGCGCCAAAAGCTGGGGCATCCGTTGCCGTCGTACACATCGCCGTACATCATCATGGTGCTTTTGCGCCGTTTGTCGTAGTTGTTGCGCGTCTTCTTGGTGGCATCTTCGCCGAAAGCAGCCTGTAAGTCCAGCGAAGGACCTACCCAGTTGCCCCATGCACCTCCTGAACCGTATTCGTCGAAGCCTGCTATGGCTAAATCGGATTGCAGTGAGTTGTAGGCAGTCCAGTAGCTATCACTGGCTACCACCCATCGCCAGCTGATGAGCGCTTCGCGGGTGAAGTTCCCGCTGCCGCGGAAGATATCGGCATATTCGGGTTCCAGCCAATACTCATAGTGGTCGGCAACCAGCTTGGCATACTTGGCAGCCTGGTCGAGGTCGTCTTGATTGCGACTGCCGCTCATGCCGTAACCCGATTTGGTGAGATAGACCTTTGCCAGCAATCCGTAAGCCGCATATTTACCGACTCTGCCTTTCTCGGGCGTTTCGGGCAACCATTCCAATGCCTTTTTGAGGGTCATAATGATGTAATCGTACACATAATTAATCTTGATGCGGTATAACGAGCTGTATTCTCCCGTAGCCATCAGTTCGGTATTGTTATGCACAATAGGCACAGCGCCATAGATGCGTACCATGAAGAAGTAAGCCAATGCTTTCCACACCAAAGCCTCTCCTTTGGCAGTGTTGCGTCCCACTTCGGTAGAGGTACCTCCTCCGTAGCGGTTGATGTTTTCGATAATGGTATTGGCACGTGCATTCACTGCCCAGAGTGAAGCCGACATATCTGCCAACTGTCCGTCGACCGTTCCGTCCTTGAGCGTCAATCGCCAGAAACCGTTACTGCCCATGTAGTGATTGCCCGACATGGTTTCGCCTACCTGTATCCAACCCCGGAAGAAATCGTACCAGGGCACGGAATAGAGAATGTTGGCTGCCTGCAAGCATTGTTCGTCCGACTTATAGAAGTCCGACAAGGTATAACTGGAGTCATCGGGGCGATTCAGAAAGTCCTCGCAACCGGTCAATCCCAGTGTCATGGCTGCCGCGCACACAACGGGCAGCATTTTAAGTCTTTTTGCTATGTTGTTCATATTGTCAGTCATTGAGGGGTTAGAAAGATATGTTGGCACCGAAGGAGATGGTGCGGGGCGACGGATAACGTCCCATATCAAATCCGAATGTATAACCGGATGAGTCTTGTGAGTTGGCGCCCACTTCGGGGTCGAATCCGCTGTATCCGGTGATGGTGAGCAGGTTCTGCATGTTGCAGTAGACGCGGATATTCTCAATGCCGGCTTTCTTCAGCCATTGCCTGGGAAGCGTATATCCCAGCATGATGTTCTTCACGCGCAGGTACGAACCGTCTTCGATGTACTTGGTGCTGATGCGGGTGTTGTTGTAAGGCAGTCCCTGTCCGGCACGCGACATCTTGGTGTTGGGGTTGGATACCACTACGTTGTCTACATCCTCAAACCAGTTGTTGATGACAACGCCATAGTCATTGGTGATGGGGTAGGTTTTGTTGGCATCAATCGGCACCAACTTGGCGTAGTCCATGGCGGTGCGGAGCTGATTGGTCCAGTAGCCCATTCCGGTGAGTTCGCGTCCCAAAGCGTTGAAGACATCATTACCTACGCTTCCTTGCAGGAAGATGGTGAGGTCGAAACCCTTATAGCTAAAGCTATTGTTGAATCCGAACGTAAAGTCGGGCAACGGGTTACCGATGATGGTGCGGTCGCTGGTGTCGATCTTTCCGTCGTTGTTCAGGTCGCGATACTTCATGTCGCCCGGGAATACGGTAGCGTAACGGTTAAATCCGTTGGCAGGAAGTTCGCCTTTCAGGTGATTCTCAATATCTGCCTTATCCTTGTACACGCCGTCGGCAATGTATCCGTAGAATTGGAAGAGTGGTTTACCTACTTGCGACAACGATACAACGTCATTCCACTGTCCGTAACCTTCGATGGCAGAAGCGTCGGTGCCGGAGAGCGCCACCAGCTTGTTGCGGTTGAAGGAGATTTGGAAGTCGGTATCCCATGTAAACTTACCGGTCAGGTTGTGTGTGCTCAATGATATTTCGAGACCTTTGTTCTCTATCGTGCCGTAGTTACCCATCGGAGCCGTCAGCGCCGAGTTGGCATTGCCGCGCGAACCGAAGTAGGTGGGTAGTTGCAAGCGCATCAGCAGGTCGCCGGCACGTTTGTTGTACCAGTCAATGGTCAGGTTGATGCGGTCGTTGAGGAAGCTCAGGTCTAAACCGATATTCCACTGCTCTTGTGTCTCCCAGTGCACACCGGGGTTGGCAAGCTGCGATTGCTTGTATGCCTGTCCCAATCCCGTAGGGAAGGTGGAGAGGGTAGCGCCCCACAATCCTTGTCCGATGTTGGCATTACCGGTCTGTCCCCAGCCCACACGAAGCTTGCCGTTACTGACAATGTTGCGTATCGGCTCCCAGAACTTTTCGTTGCTGAAACGCCACGAACCTGCCAGCGAGTGGAATGATGCCCAACGGTTGTCGGGACCGAAAGCCGATGAACCGTCGTAACGGAACGTGTAAGTGAGCAGATAGCGGTCGTTGTAATTATAGGTTTCGCGGGTGAAGAAGGAAGCCATCGCCCCGTCTCCGTAACCATCGAAGTATGTCTGATTGGCTTCGCTTGCCAATTGCGGGTTCTTTACCGCGTTGCTTCCCAGGTCTACGCCGCGAATACGCATGTAGTCCCAATTGCTTTCCGAAGCTTCCTGTCCCGCCATGGCGGTAAAGGAGTGTTTACCTATCTTGCCGTTGTATGTCAGGTAATTTTTTAAGTTCCAGTAGCTATTGCTGTTCTTTTGCCAGACGATGGCATTCTTTTCCCGCGCTACGCCACCGCCAAAGTTATAGGTGGGTTGCCATGCTTCACTGTGCACCCATCCGAGGTCGTATCCGAATTCGGCGTGCCACGTCAGTCCTTTGAAGAAGGTAATGTCCCAGAAGACACTTCCGTTCAGTTTCTGACGTTTCAGTGTATTGGTGTCCAGATTGGCAATGGCGATGGGGTTCACGCGGGTATATCCTTCGCGCACCTGCGAGGCGAAGTTGCCTTCGGCATCATAAATAGGGATGTCGGGCGGTGTTTGCAGCGAGTAGGTAAGGATACCCTGCGTACCGTCTGCCACGTTGAGGTGCTCTTTGGTTTGCGAGTACATCATGTTCACACCCAGTTTGAACCACGATTTGAGTTGTGCGTCCAAGTTCAACCGACCGGAGAAACGGTTGAAGTCGGTTCCGATGATGGTACCCTCCTGATCCATGTACGACCCCGAGAAGTAGTACTTCACCTTGTCCGAACCGCCTTCGGCAGAGATGGTGTGCTGGTGCATCAGTGCGGGGCGGAACACGGCATCTTGCCAGTCGGTACCGGCTCCCAGCAGTGACGGGTCTTGGTATTCCGGTGTAGTAGTAGAGCCGCCGGTAGTAGCGGCAATGGCTGAGCTGTATTCGGCATATTCACGCAGATTCATCATATCCAAGCGTTTGTACTGCTGCTGTACGGCAATCATCCCTTCATAAGTAAAGCGGGCTTCACCGGCTTTACCGCGTTTGGTAGTAATCAGCACGACACCATTGGCTCCCTGCGCGCCATAGATGGCTGTGGCAGAGGCATCTTTCAAGATTTCCATGGATACAATGTCTGAAGGATTCAGGTTGGACAAAGGTGAGATGGTACCGGCGCCGTTACCCAGATTCAGACCGAGCGAGTTACCGGTAGTAGAGCCTCCCTGCCAAATCACACCGTCGATGACATAGAGCGGTTGCGAACTGGCGTTGATAGTAGCTTGACCACGGATGTTGATCGACATGGATGAACCGGGAGCACCCGAAGTCATCACCGACGTAACACCGGCTGCCTTGCCCTGCAAGGCTTGGTCGAGATTGGTGGCAATGCTGCTCTTGAGTGCTTTCTCGCTAACGGATACCGATGCGCCGGAGAGATCGCTCTTCTTCATCGTACCGTAACCCACGACCACGACTTCGTCGAGCATCTCCACATCTTCACGCATGGTTACATTCACTGTCTGCTGTCCGGCTTTCAAAGTGATCTCCTGTGTGGTGTAGCCGATACTGGAGAAAATCAGTATGGTTTTTCCTACAGGTACGTTCAGGCTGAAGTCTCCGTTGATATTTGTAATGGTACCGGTTGATGTACCTTTCACTTGGACAGCGGCACCTATCAAGGGCGAACCGTCGCCCGCATCGGTTATCCGACCGGTGACGATGTGCTGTTGCGCCATCAAATGACTACTCATGAAGAGCGTCAATAGAAAAAGTAAACAGTTCTTCATACATTCTTTCATTAGACTTAATAAAACGTGAGTTCGATGTAAGAAAGAGCGCGGCAAAACTTTGTGCGGGACTAAGCATAACTTTGTGCGGGACTAAGTTTTATCTTCTCTTTTGCTTAAGCCGAATTCACGTTCATAAATTGCTATAAATTGTTTGAGGCAAAGGTACTTGGGCAAACGAATGCAAACAAATATAATTTTATCTGTAACCAATACTATTTTCACAAAAAGAAACTGCGTAAAACAATTGAGTGAATTATTAATAGAAGCAGACTAATTAGTGTAAAATACACATTTCGTACGGTACAAGCATCCATACATCGGATTGCCCCGACCAAGAAAAAGTAATAAAAGAGTATATCCCATCCGTCGGTCTGACCCGTCTCTATGGATGCCATGGGCAGCTGTTCGACAAGATGAAGCAGGCGGTGCTGCGTGTTCAGCAGCACGTTCAACAGCCACGCCGTCCCTTGCTGTAAAACCGAAGTAAAGGGGGTAAGCAGCAACATGATTCCGGCTGTACAGAGACACAGACCCACCAACGGAACAATGCACAGGTTGGTCCACAGGAAGTGGACGGGGAGGCGATGGAAATAAAATGATATCAGCGGAGCAGTCCCTGCCTGTGCGGCTATTGCCACCGTAAACAGTCCGAAAAAGTAGCTGAATGCACGCCATTGTAACAGTCGGGTACCCGATTGCGGCAGCAGGCGATAAAGGCGGGGTTGAATAAAATGGATGGATGCCACGGCGACAAACGAAAGCTGGAATCCTACATCGAACAGCCAAAGAGGGCGGAAGAGCAGCATGAAGAAGGCAGTAGCCAGTAATATATTTAAGGTGTACGGTCGCCGGTCGGGTGACAGGTGCGAGAGAGCCAGCAGTGAGAACATTATCACGGAGCGTACGACCGATGCCGATAGTCCGGTGAGCAAGGCGAATGCCCACAGCACCGGCAACACAAACAGCAGTGTGCCCAATATGCGTCTGCGTCGCCCTTTTCCCACAACAATCAGGCACAGGGCATACAGTATGCCTATATGTAATCCCGACAGCGCCAGCACGTGGGCGACTCCTGTCACGGCGTAGGTGTTCCGAATCTCTTCGCTCAGTTCCTCCTTATGTCCGACGGTCAGGGCGGAGAGTACGCCGAGGTTGTCGCCCGAGAAACCCAGCTTCCGGTAGATCTCTACGATGTGTGCCCTGTAGTCACGTGCCCGTTGCGACCATGTACGCGTGTCGTCGTGTCCTGCCTGCTGCCAATATCCGGAGGCAACGTAGCCGGTACCGCTGATACCCTTTCGCGTGAGGTAGCGCGCATAATCGAAGCTGCTGTCGGCATGGAAGTTGCGGGGTGGCGACAAGCGGGCGTGTACCCACAACCGATCGCCCCGTGTCAGGGCAGCGGCAGCGCTGTCGGGTGCCAGATAGAGCAGATATTGCTGTCGGGTGGTATCGTCTGTCACACGACACAGGATGCTGCGGGCTTTCCGTTCAGGTTGTTCTTCGATGGTAACGGCATAGTCGGTGGCGGTCGGCGGCGGTGAAAAACGGGTGGTGTGGAGTTGATCTCCGCTCAGCATCATACCCAGCATCCAGCACAGAACGGTAATCGTGAGGGTAAAGAGGGGGCGAAAACGTATCTTTCGCGCACAATAGTGCGTGATGAACAGCAGTGCGATGGCGATGCAGAAGAGTGTAATCCGTGAAGTGTTCGCCGGTAGCGGCATCAGCTGTCTGAAATAGAGGGCATCGCCGCAGGCAATACCTCCTGCCAACGCCACCGTCAGAAGCAGGAAGGGGTGTCGTTGCAACAAATCTCTCAAAGCGGGGAGGGGTTAAAGCGTTTTCAGTGCGTGAATGGCAGCTTCGGGGTCAGGGGCGTGGAAGATGGCGTTGCCTGCTACCAGTACATCGGCTCCGGCTTGCATGAGCAGTGCGCCGGTTTCGTGGTTCACCCCGCCGTCGACCTCTATCAGGGCTTTCGATCCGGTCTGTTCAATCAGTCGACGCAGTTGGCGCACCTTATCGAGGCTGTGCTCAATGAAGCTTTGTCCACCAAAGCCCGGGTTGACGGTCATAACCAGTACCATGTAAACATCGCGGATAATATCGGTGAGCATGCTTACGGGAGTGGCAGGGTTGATGGTGACAGCGGGTTGCATGCCGGCTTCGCGTATCTGCTGCACCACACGGTGCAGGTGCGGACACGCTTCGTAGTGCACGTTCATGGTGTGTGCGCCCAGCGCTTTCACTTCGGCAATGAACTTCTCGGGCTGTACAATCATGAGGTGTACGTCGAGCGGCTTGGCTGTGAGTGCTGCCACATATTTCAGTATGGGAAAGCCAAAGGAAATATTCGGAACAAATACACCATCCATTACATCAAGGTGTATCCAGTCGGCTTCGCTGCGATTCAGCATCTCCATTTCGCCTGCCAGATGGGCAAAATCGGCAGCAAGGAGTGACGGGGCTATCATTGGTGTCATTGTGATACGGGGCTGATTATAAATTGATGGAGCAAAGATAAAGAAAAGAGAAGTAGATAAGTTTAATTGGGTGAAAAAAGTGAGGATGTACCGCCGTGACCGGCAATACATCCTCGAATAAATTGCAATTAGGGAAGAATAAGGGGTTATTCTGCCGCCTGAATTAAATCGAAGGAGAGAGTGATGGCGGGAAGAGGTACTTCTTCTGGTTCGTCTGTCATGGGCTTGGTAAGTTCAATCTTACTTACAGACAACGCGAAAGAGAGTTTGCCGCCTGTATAGGTGTAACTACCCTTCTCCGGTGCTGCAATGGTTACCTTTACGGTAGCTTTCGCATCAGGAAGTGTAGGCACGGGGGCATACGCTATGTTGATAGGATCGGGAGTGAACGTCAGTTCAATCGCTGTCTTGTCGTCATTGAAGACAGGTGCAAACTTGGCATTATAGCCAAAGTTTCCCAATTGCTGGGCGATACCGGCAGCTGCCTCTTCATCTTGCAGAACGAGTGCAATTAATGGTGTAACCGGGAAGTTGGCGAAAGTAACGGTGCTGCTGCTTACCGTGGCGGTTACGTCCTGCCTGCTGCCCAATACACTCATTGTACCCGTATACGAACCGTTTACGTCCGCCAATGTCTTTGTGTCGATCTTCTCTTCGTCGTCATTGCCACAGGCAACAAATGCTGTTGTCAGGCAGAGAACCATTGCTACCAGCGCATAGCGCTTCATTGAATTCATTTTTTTCATAAACTGTAATGTCTAATAATTGATATTAATATTCTTATATGCGTAAGATACGTAGTTAAAACGAAGCTGTCCCCCAAATACTGCATCTCCTCTCCGTTTTTTTAGTCCACGCTCAAGGCGATGTCGTACTTCCGTGCCATCCGTCGCATGTTTATCAGTGCGTAACGCATTCTCCCCAGCGATGTGTTGACACTGACACCCGTCTTTGCGGCAATTTCCTTGAAGGAGAGGTTGCGATAGAAACGCATGTTCACCACTTCACGCTGGTCGTCGGGC
Source organism: Prevotellaceae bacterium (assembly GCA_031262085.1). Classification (GTDB taxonomy): domain Bacteria; phylum Bacteroidota; class Bacteroidia; order Bacteroidales; family Bacteroidaceae; genus Bacteroides. The sequence goes on along the minus strand of JAISIN010000005.1, from coordinate 3,429 downwards.
AGATGCCTGACTAACCGCCGTACGTCGCAATGTATCTGATAGAGCGCCATCTCGGTTTCCACGGTATAGTCGGCAAAGCGGGCATCATTAAATATGGAGTACTCGAAGCTGTCTGCCGATACGGCGTTTTCTACTCTTACCTTGCGGAAGAAATCCATCAAGAGATTATGGGCAATGCAAAGCAACCACGAGGAAAACTTGTTACTCTCCTGATATCGACCTTGTCTGATAGCAGTAATCGCCTTTGTTAACGTCTCCTGAAGGATGTCGGCTGCCTGATCGCCATTGCGTACCGCATAATATATATAGGAGTAGATGCGTTCGCGGTGTCTGTTCAGCAGTACGTCAAATGCCCGGTCGTTGCCTTGCGCATAAAGAGCCACCAACGTTTCGTCGGCGGCATTGGAAGATAGTTTCATTACGTTGCAATTTGAAGTTTGCGTAATGTTTATGCGATAGGCGATTCTACTTTAAGCGGTTAATAATGCCGCAAAGGAACGAAAAAAACAAAAGCAGACAAAATAAAGCGACAAAAAAGCGGTAAGGACAAAAAAAGCGTGTTTTATTCCGCTGTGTTTGTGCAGTTTTACGGATATTTGTTACGTTTATAAAATGAGCCGCAGGCTGTTTTATGTGACAAGATAAAAGTAAGCTAACGTGATTATCCTCTAAAAACAAAACATTATGTTCAACTCGTATGGAAACATCGTTCGCCTGACCAGCTTTGGAGAATCGCATGGAAAAGGCATTGGAGGCGTACTGGACGGATTTCCGGCAGGTATCCGTATCGACATGGATTTTGTGCAGGCAGAGCTGAACCGCCGACGCCCCGGGCAATCCCAACTGAGTACACCTCGAAATGAAGAGGATGCGGTGGAGTTTCTCTCCGGCATCTTCGACGGTAGATCTACCGGAAGTCCCATCGGTTTCATCGTATGGAACAAGAATCAACAATCAGCCGACTATGACGCACTCAAGGAGGTGTACCGACCCTCTCACGCCGATTATACCTATCAAGTGAAGTATGGCACCCGTGATTACCGGGGCGGAGGACGTGCCTCTGCACGCGAGACCATTGCCCGTGTCGTAGGCGGCGCTCTGGCTAAACTGGCGCTGCGCCAATTGGGCATACGCATCACGGCATTCACCTCGCAGGTGGGAGCTATCAAGCTGGAGCAGGAATACACCGCATACAACCTCAACCTGGCAGAGAGCAACCCCGTACGCTGCCCCGACCCGGCAACGGCGGAAGAGATGGCGGCACTCATCATGCAGATGAAGGAGAAAGGCGATACCATCGGAGGAGTCATCACCTGCGTCATCAAGGGATGTCCCATCGGATTGGGGCAGCCGGTGTTCGGCAAGCTACAGGCGGCGCTGGCGGCAGGCATGATGAGTATCAATGCCGCCAAGGCATTCGAGTACGGCGACGGCTTCAAAGGGTTGAAGCTGACCGGCTCCGAGCAGAACGATGTGTTCTATAACAACGGCGGACGCATCGAAACACACACCAACCATTCGGGAGGCATACAGGGAGGCATCAGCAACGGACAGGACATCTACTTCCGCGTGGCATTCAAGCCGGTAGCCACCGTGCTCATGGAGCAGCACACCGTCAATGCCGACGGCATAGATACCACCCTGAAAGCCCGCGGTCGACACGACGCCTGCGTGCTGCCGCGTGCCGTACCCATCGTCGAGGCGATGGCGGCGCTCACGCTGCTCGACTATTACCTGATCGACCGTACCACCCAACTGTAACATCCTTTAAACGCTTACCACCCATGAACGAACTTCAATCTTACCTCGACCAACAGCGCGGACAGATGCTCGACGACCTGTTCAGCCTCATTCGCATCCCCAGTATCAGCGCCCAGCCCGAACATAAACCGGACATGATGCGATGCGCCCTCCGGTGGAGCGAATTGCTCAAGGAAGCCGGCGCCGACGAAGCTGTCGTGATGCCCTCCGACGGCAATCCCGTCGTGTTTGCCTGCAAAACCGTCGACCCTGCCGCCACCACCGTGCTGGTCTATGCCCACTACGACGTGATGCCTGCCGAACCGCTGGAACGCTGGACAAGCGACCCCTTCGAACCCGAGATACGCGACGGTCGCATCTGGGCACGCGGCGCCGACGACGACAAAGGGCAGTCGTTCATTCAGGTCAAGGCTTTCGAGTACTTGGTGAAGCACAACCTGCTCACGCACAACGTCAAGTTTATCTTCGAAGGCGAAGAGGAAATCGGTTCGCCCAGCCTCGAAGCCTTCTGCCGCACACACAAAGAGCTGCTCAAGGCGGATGTCATCCTGGTTTCCGACACCAGCATGCTCGGCGCCGACCTCCCCTCGCTCACCACCGGACTGCGCGGCTTGGCTTATTGGGAGATCGAGGTCACCGGTCCCAACCGAGACCTGCACTCCGGACACTTCGGCGGGGCGGTAGCCAATCCGATCAACGTGCTGTGCAACCTCCTCAGCCGGGTGGTCGATGCCGACGGACGCATCACCATCCCGGGGTTCTACGACGACGTGGAGGAGCTGTCGAAAGCCGAGCGCGACATGATTGCCGCCATCCCCTTCGACGAAGCCGCCTACAAGGCTGCCATCGGTGTGAAGGAGCTGTTCGGCGAGCGGGGCTACAGCACGCTGGAGCGCAACAGCTGTCGCCCGTCGTTCGATGTATGCGGCATCTGGGGCGGATACACCGGCGAGGGTTCCAAAACGGTGCTCCCCTCGAAAGCCTTTGCCAAGGTGTCGTGCCGGCTGGTTCCGCACCAAGACCATCACCAAATCTCGCAACGCTTCGCCGACTATATCAGGCACATCGCTCCCGACACCGTACAGGTGAAGGTCACCCCCATGCACGGCGGACAAGGCTACGTGTGCCCCATCACCCACCCCGCCTACCGTGCCGCCGACAAGGGTTTCGAGTTGGCATTCGGCAAGAAGCCGCTGGCAGTCCGCCGCGGCGGCAGCATCCCCATCATTGCCACTTTCGAGCAGGTACTGGACATCAAGACCATCCTGATGGGATTCGGATTAGAATCGGATGCCATACACTCGCCCAACGAGAACTTCTCTTTAGACATCTTTTACAAAGGAATCGAAGCGGTGGTGGAGTTCTATCGCCACCTACAGTAACTACGCCTCTTGACAGGAGGCTGTCCGCCACGTACATCGGTAACCGTCCAATTGCTGCGACTGTGTCATCAACCGACAGTCGCGCAATTGGGACGTTAAACCCCCGTGCTCTACGGTAAGTGTTTTACGCTTTGGGGCAGGTCTTGCGGTACCGATAATTTAGTCAATGCTTTCAGGATAAGTGCTTCTTGCACTGCTGCACAAAAGCCGAAACGGCGGTAGCTTCGTGACCCACGTAGTAGTAGGCGTTGCTCACGGGCTTGTACACATAAGGCACAAACTGAAG
>JAISIN010000090.1 GCA_031262085.1 Prevotellaceae bacterium | reverse complement strand
AAGCCTACCGCGAGAACAGCGCCGTGCGCGATGCCATCCTTGGCGAACGCAACGTGCAGGGCTTCCTCAAAGCCTACCTCTCGCTTGCCAACTACTACATCCTCATGCCCGAGCTGGAGATGAACTACGGCTTCAGCGACCTCATGCTGCTGCCCGACAAGAGCCGCTACCCCGACATCGGGCACAGCTACCTCATCGAGCTGAAGTATGCCAAAGCCGACGCCACCGAAGTCGAGATGGAGGCGCAACGCGCCGACGCCCGCGCCCAACTGTTCAAGTATCGCGAGGACAAGGTCGCCCGCCGACTGGCAGAGGGCACGCAGCTCCACCTGCTCGTCTTGCAGTTCAAGACGTGGAAGAGCGTGACGTTCGAGGAGTTGTAACGGCTTCGTTATAGCGCACGCCATGCGCTCAGACTCTGATAAAATAGGCTCTATAACGATTACCGTGGGTAATGATACTCGATACTATCTCCTCAAAATAATCAGCTTTCCCCCCTTCACACTCTCCTTGCTCCCTTCCGACACGATAGAGGCGCGGTAGATATACACGCCGGGCGACAACCGTTGTCCGTTGTTGCTGCACAAATCCCATGTCACGGTGTGCGGGTCGCCGGCAGAAATGTTCTCCTCCAGATGTGTCCACATCACACGTCCGGCGAGGTCGTACACATTCAGACGCACGGTGATAGCGCTACCTGCGCGGTCGTGTACGAGCAGGAAAGTCGTCGATTCGCGGGCAGGGCTGTCGGTACAGCTTACCGAGAAGAGATGCGGACGCAGCCCGTGCACCACCTCGAACTCCAACGTCTCGGTATTCGAGTGGTTCAACAGGTTCCATGCACGAAACGACAGCGTATGCTTGCCCGTTTCGAGGGCAGGGACAGCGAACCGCACCGTTCCGCGCGTATAGTCACCGGCAGTAGGAAGGTAATAATCGTTCAGCGAATAAGTGAGCAACGGGCTGTTGTCTATACACAGGGTAAGATCGTGTCCGATGCCGTTGCCTACGGTGTTGATGCCGGTAGGATCTTCCAACCGGGCGATGAAGAGCGGAGTGGAATGGGTCTGCCCGCCTGCCCGAAAATCGAACGTATTCAGGTAGAGAGAGAGGCGGGGACCGAGGGTGTCGTTCAGGATGATGTCGTCGTCGGTGCCTCCTACGATGAAACGGTCGAAATAGCCGCCTGCTTCGGTGCGGGTGGCACCCTCAAGGGCATAGAGGCTGAGCAGTCCCTCGGCGTCGGAGTAGTTGATGTCGAGCGGCACGGGGAAGGTGAACTCGAAGCGTCCGTTGCGCACGGAGTCGGTGCCGGTGAAGAGCATCTTGCCGCGCTCGGTGTAGTCGAAGCTGCCCTCGCCGTTGTTGTTGAGCGTGGTGGCGGGGGTGCGGCTGTCGAGCACGGTAGCGTGCAGCGTGCCGTCGAACCCTTCGGCAAAGGTGCCGTCGGGCAGGAGGATGCTGCCGCGCACGGTGATCTTACCGCCTGCCTTGGCTTGCGGGTAGTGGTCGGGCGATTGGGCAACGTCAACACCGGCAAACTCCTCCACGCGGATGCCGTAGTCGGGTAGTGCCAGCGTCAACGCCGGGTCGCCGATGAGGGTGAAGTTCAGCTTGTTGCGGTCGCCTGCCAGCGCGGCATCGCACTTGGAGAGGCGCATGATGTCGCCCAGCCGGAGGCGTTGTCCGTCGGGGCGCTCGAAGACATGGCGCAGGAACGCCTGGTTGAGCGTGGCGTTTTGCGAGGCGTAGACCACCCGCGATGTCGAGAAGAGGGCGATGGCGCCTCCGTTGGGATTCAGGAACGCCAGCTCGCCCGCCGAGGTCTGTATGTCGTCGAAGCGGGTGAAGTCGCACGTGGCAGTGATCCACAGGGGTAGGCAGGGCGAGGCGAGGGCGGCAACGTCGGCGGCGGTGAGCAGGTTCTCGGCTGCCCAGGCGGTGGTGCTGCCGTGTCCGGTGTAGTTCACCACGAGCATGCCGCGCTCGAAGAGTTGCTTCAATCGCTTGGTGGCATCGGGATAGGTGTAGCCGGTGGCGGATGCTTCGCGCCGGTAGGCGTCGGCATAGAGGCGGTTGACCAGCAGGGCGGGGTAGTGAGTCTCGGTGTAGGCAGCCAGTTGCTCGGCTTGCGAGATGTGCAGGTTGTTGTCGCCGTCGTCGGCTACGTAGCACACGGTCTGCTTCCAGGCGCCCGTCCGGCGGTTCTCCAGGTAGGCGATGGTCTTGTCGACCGCCGCGCGGGCTTCGGCGGCAGTGCGCACCGGAAAGCGTCCGATGCCGATGTCGAGGGTGGCAGCGGCGAGGTTGTCGCCTTCGTCGTCGTCCAGAAAGCCGAAGTAATCGTCGGTGATGTAGGAGGCGGTCTCCTCGAGGGAGTTCTCCGACTGGTAGCAGAGCAGGAACTGTTCGGGACGGTAGGTGCTCCATGAGGTGCCCAGCAGGCGGTTGTCGTAGCTACAGTCGCCGAAGAGCAGCAGGTAGCGCGGGCGTCCTGCGGCGGGGTAGCGGTCGTAGAGCATCTTCATCAGGCGGCGGTAGGCGGTGGCATCGGGGGTGCCCGACGAGAACTCGTTGTACACCTGCGTGGCGCCGACGATGGATACGGTCAATCCGTCGTGTGCGCGGTGTGCCTGTGCCAGGCGTTCGGCTTGGGCGAGCAGGTCGTTGCGGTCGGGCACGATGATGACCATGTCGGCAGCCTCCAGGGCGTGCAGGTCTTGATTGGGAACGCTGCCCAGGCTCTCGGCGGCGTCGAAGCCGGAAGCGTCGGGGTTGACTGCCACAAACTCGCGCAGCGTGCCGGCAGGGATGGTGAAGGCAAGGGTGCCGTCGGCGTAACTGCCGGTGACCGGTTGTATGTGCGACGGGTCGGTGACATCCCATACCAGCGTGGCAGGCGTGGCGCCCGAGAGGCGGAACGTCGTCGTGCGACCAGCCGATGCCAGCGAGCGGAACGTGAGGTAGGGCGCCGCTTGCAGGCTGAGCGTGCGGGTGTAGTTCAGCGCGATGTAATCCAGCCTCCCCGCCGTGCCTGCCTGTCGGTTGTGGGTGATGCCGACGGTGGTGCGCTCGCGCTTTGTTCCCGTCCAGGCGGCGCTGAGCGTGCCTGCCGTGGCTTTGGTGTAATACTGGTTGGAGGTGGATATGCCGGGCAGGGTGAGGGTGCCCTGCTGCTCGTCGTCGACCGTAACGGTGCAGGTGGTGCTTGTCCCTATCGAACGGGCGGCAAAGGCTACGGTGAGGTGTCCAGCCCCTTCGGGCACCACGCCCGGCAGCTCGAGGGTGTAGGTACGCGAACCTCCGGCGGCATAGTCGTACCCCTCGTAGAGGTTGCGACCGCTGCTTCCCCAGCTGTAGGCATCTTCTTCGTGCAGGACACAGGCGTCAAAGGTGCTCAGATGCAGGTCGGCATCGGGCTGTTCGGGGGCTTGGATGGGAGTGAATGGGGTGGGGGGAATCTCTTCGCTGTCGGTCAGGAAGTAATAGCCATAGTCGGAATAGAAGTTGCGTTCGCGCACCAGAGAGGTCAGGTCGGTCGAGGGTATCCACGCCACGGATCCTCGGGCGTAGAACAGCACGCCGTCGCCGATGCGCTGTGTGGGTACTTCGGGCAGGTCAACAGCCGGCAGCTGGTCGAAGCGTTGCGACAGCAGATAGCCGCCGTAGCCGAACACGCGCACCCGTTCGGGCGCTTGAAACCCCATCCGGCGCAATTCGGCGTCGGAGAGTTTGACCACTCCCGTGCGCTGCACCCGTATCTTCACCCACCGTCCCGATGACAGATGTGAGTGCAGACATTCAGCATCTGTTGCTGCCGCAAGGATAGAACACACGGAAAGCAATCCAAAGAGGAAGATTGTCCTCAAGATTTTATCCTACTTTTTGCGACGGTTGACTCGGAGATTGAGCAGGCTTTTGTGCTCCGGGAGTTACATTCGGGCGTGGAGATGTTATAAATCGCTGATTCCCTTTTTCACGCCCTTCACTGATTCCTGTCCAATTAGTTTGATTATTCTTTTTGTCCATAATCTTATATGTTTAATTATTCGATGTTGTTATTCTTCCAGAATATATTTATCTAACATAAAAGTCGAGTAGCTTTTCTTCCTTGATATACCCTTGCAGGTGGTTGTCGATTTTGACTTCTCCTACGCCGGCGGGTGTTCCTGTGTAGAGCAAATCGCCCATCTTGAGTGTCATAAATCGGCTGACGTAGGCAATGATGTCGTCCACTTTAAATAGCATATCTGCTGTGTTGCCGTGCTGCACCTCTTGTCCGTCGATGTCGAGACGGAAATCGAGTTGTTGCACGTCTCCGCCCACCCTGTCTAACGAGATGAACTTGCCGACGGCCGCCGACTGGTCGAACCCCTTGGAGAGTTCCCACGGTTTGCCTTCGGTGCGCAGGCGGCGTTGCAGGTCGCGTGCGGTAAAGTCGATGCCTACGGTGACCGCGTCGTAATAGCGGGGGGCAAACTGGGGCGCGATGCACTTACCCAGTCGGCAGATGCGTACAACCACCTCGGTTTCGTAATGAAACTCCTCGGCAAAGTCGGGCAAGAAAAAAGGTTTTCCATCCTTGAGCAACGCCGAATCGGGCTTCAGGAAAATAACCGGCTCTGCATGGACTAACGGGTTGCCAAGCTCTTTATTGTGCAAGGCATAATTCATTCCTACTGCAATAATCTTCATGAGGGGTCGGTGTTGAGGTTGAGACGGTTGAACATCAGGGCAAGGTGTGCATACAGTGAGGTGTTCTGCACTACAATATTTCGGGGTACGCGGATGCGGAACGGCGTAAAATTCCAAATGGCACGAATACCTCCTGCAATCATTTTATCGGTAATCGGCTGTGCGATGCCGATGGGAACAGTCAGTATACCGATGCAGACGTCGTACTCTTTCATACGTTGCTCGAACTCATCGGGGTGATAGATGGGAATGTTGTTGACCGTGGTTCCCGCTAGTTCAGGTTTCACATCGAATGCTGCCACCACTTCCAGTCCGAAGACCTGCAAGCCCGAATCGTTCAACAGTGCGCCCCCCAAGCTTCCCACGCCAAACAGAAAGGCACGGTGTATATTGGTAAAGCCCAAAAAGTTTTCCAATACGGCTATCAGTGTATCGATGTCGTATCCCACGCGTGTACGACCGGCAATATTGACATAACTCAGATCTTTGGCTATCTGTGAGGCATCAATATCTATTTCTTTGGCTATTTGGGTCGATGAGACGAATTGTTCTCCCCGCTGTTTGCGCAGCTTGATGTTCGACAGGTACCATGGCAGCCGACGTAAGGTAGGCTCGGGAACTTTCTGCGCGTATTCGGTGGCAAGACGTTCATGGACGGTTTCTTTACTCATACTTGCTACATATTTTAGTTGACAGGGCAAAAGTACATATTTTCTTTCTTACTTTTGCTGCCGTAAAGCAAAAGCATTTCCGTATGAAAAAGAATGAAACGAAAAAGAACGACTGGAAGGAGCGCCTCAACGTGGTCTATTCTACCAATCCCGACTATCAGTACGAAACGCCCGACCGGGAAGAGGCTGCGACCTTGCCTCCGGCACAACAGAAGCTACGCGTGCAACTCGACCGGAAGAACCGGGGCGGTAAGATTGTTACCCTCGTCACCGGCTTCACCGGCACCGACGACGACTTGAGGACGCTGGGGCGTCTGCTCAAGTCGAAGTGCGGTGTAGGAGGTAGCGCCAAAGATGGCGAAATCATGGTGCAGGGCGATTGTAAGGAAAAGATCGCAACACTGCTGAGAGCCGAGGGATACACGAACACGAAGTAAAAGGTAGCCTGAACATCACAATCCCCATACAACAATCTTCCGCCCCTTATGCTCTTTCGTGTAGTGCCAGATTTTTTTGCTCCACGTAGCGTTCGGGTCAAGATTGCAAAGAATAAAATGCCCTTCGGCTTCGGGGGCAAACCGCTCCATGTAGGAGGTAACTTGCTCCAGACCGAGTGTGATGGTTTTGGGTACGCTGGAGCGTTTGACTTTCAGGTCTACCACAATCTGTTGCAAGGGGGCATCATAATCATCGGTCAGAGGTTTACGAATGAATAAGGTGATACGTCCGCGTCCCAAACCATACTCATGTTCAATGCAACAGCCGTCGACTGCCGCTTGCATATAGGCTTCCAACAAGAGTTGAGGAGCAACCTCTTTATGGTCGAACTTCTCTATCCACACGCCTACATTCTGGCGGAAGAAGCACTGAAAGTCGAGCAACAGTTGTTGCACGTTGATCGTACCGTCGGAGCTGGTGTACGAGGGAGGTTGGTTAGTCAGGTTGTTCAGTATCACCCGTGCATACTCACGTGAAATCATCTCCCGATAGATGGTGTTGGCAACACGATGCGGCACATCGGACGTTATCAACCCCAAGCTGGTTACATATTGCACATCATCGCCCTGCAGCGCCATCTGTTCGTTCTCTTCTTTGCCTGCCAACATGGGAGCAATGACACGAAGCACCTGCTCTTCGAACAGTTTGTTGGCGAGTGTACGAATATGCGGGGCGCCACTGCCGATGATATTTTCCTGCGCGCGGTAAACCATCTCCGGGATAATGCGGACCGAACGGTCGCGATTCGCAACCATGTTATGCGTGAGTTCGTTGCCCAGCGCATTCACTAACCAGGGATGTCCGCCGGTAGCTTTCCAAATCAACGGGAAGCAGGTTTCGTCAAACTGTTGACCGGTTGCTTCGGTGTGTTGCATGTACAGCTGATGTATCTCCTCGAAGGAGAAACAGTTCAAGCGAAACGACGTCGCTTTGATGAGATCGCGTCTGTCGCGTACCCCACAAAGAATGACCGTCTGCAGCGAAGCGCTGAAGCGCCGTCCGAAATGAACGTGCAACGGACGCAGAAGATCCAACAGCGCATCGTTATCCAACACATCTATCTCGTCGAGCACAAGCACCAACGGACGAACAGGCATGTAAGCCAAAAGCTGCGATAAATAGTCGGGAGTAACTGCGACATCCATATAGAGGGCTTCGTATTGCCCCTGCCGGTTCAAATGGTCGCACAATGCCAGCATACATGAGGTCTTCCCCGTTTGTGGCGGGGCATTAAACAGTAGATATTTCCGCTGACTGATCAGTTGTTCAATGGCGGTCTGATTTAAATGTATCAACGGGTCTACGACATAGTGTACAGCAGGTTGTATCGGTCCTGCCGTACCGAAATACTTGTTCATTGTCGTCATAAATTTATTATAAGGTCGAATTATCGACGACAAAGATACGAATTAGGTATTATTCAAACAAAAAAAACAAATATTAGTAAGTGTGTTCGCCGCTACCCATCTCCTTTCGGTTAATCTTATGTATGTCGATGCTACGCCATGCATAGAAAATATATGCCAGCACAAAAGGAACTAACAGTGACACGTAAAACATCGTATTCAGTGTAAACCGGCTGGAGCAGCTGTTGGCAAGTGTCAACGAGCTTTGCAAATCGCAGGTTGAAGGATAATAAGCCGTATGGTTATAACCGGCTGTCAGCAACAAGGCGAGTACGGTGAGTACGGTACCTACCCCGGTAAACCAAATTCCTTTGTCGAACGTGAGATCGACCAACGTCTTTATAATACCGAAAAGCACCAGCACCACCCCGCACAAGAAGAGTGCCAGTACCACCGGCATCTGAACAAAGTTCATCAAATATTTGTAGGGTTCCATGTAAACCTCACCGGCGGGAGATACGGCATAGCCGTCTGCCAGACATGTACGAACGACAAAAGCAAGGAAGAAAATCAGGAACAGCAGCGTATGAAAGGCTATCACACGCCGACAGCGATACGACAAATCATCGTCGTCAATATTATTGATGTAGTAGAGCGCACCCAATATGCGTGCCAGGAAGAAGACTGCCAGCCCCAACACCACGTTCCATATATTGGTCAAGGCATCCAGACCGTGCCATGCGTTACCCCATTGACTGATCACGGGCATGCCCACATCGGTGATGTTAGCTTTGCTGATATAAAACTCCGAACCGGTGAAGAAGGTTGCTACGGCGCCTCCCAATAAGAGGGGTCCCACGATGCCGTTGAACACCAGAAATACCCGATAGGTATTTACTCCCAGCAGATTACCGGCTTTCCCTTGAAACTCATAACTCACAGCCTGCAACACAAAACTGAACAGGATAATCATCCAAAGCCAGTAGGCTCCGCCGAAGCTGGTGCTGTAAAAGAGTGGAAACGACGCAAAGAACGCGCCTCCGAAAGTGACCAGTGTAGTAAAGGTAAACTCCCACTTTCGTCCGGTGGAGTTGATGAGCATTTTTCGCTCTTCTTCTGTCTTTCCCAACGAGAAAATGAGCGAATTACCGCCCTGCACAAACAGCAGGAATACAAGGATGGCTCCCAACAAAGATACGATGAGCCACCAATATTGTTGTAAGAACTCGTATGTCATAATACATTCAAAATTAAGAGGTCTTTTACGCTTCGATTCTTTCCGGTCCTGTCTTGATTGCTTTCAACAGAATCATAATTTCTGCTATCAGCATAATAGCAAACAGAATAAGGAATAGGAAGAAAGTAGTTTTCACCGAACCGGTTTGCAAACGGGAGATAGCGGCATTGACAGGAAGCAAGTCCTGTATCGCCCACGGCTGACGTCCGCATTCTGCCACGATCCAGCCGGCTTGTCCTGCCAGATAACCCAGCGGAATGGTCAGCAGCGCTACCCAATGCATCCATTTGATCTGACCCAGATCGCGCTTGTAAACCAAGAACAGTACAACGATGAAGAAGAGTATGAAGTATCCGCCCAATATAACCATCAGACGGAATGCATAAAAGGTGAGCGGGACATTCGGAACCAATTGATTGACATCTTTGATGTATCCGTAGCCAAAGTAGGGCATGTTGTCGCTCAATGCTTTGGCTGCAATCTGCTTTTCGGCGGCATTCCCCTCTTTCGTAGCTTCGTGATAGCGGTCGAGCGCCTCTATTGCCACCTTTCCGCGCGCCATCTTTTCGGGTGCCGAAAGCGCGATGGTACCGTCTTTCATCGGATAACCTCCCTCCATGAGATCGGTAATGCCCGGCACATAAGAATCTATGTCGCGATTGGCAAGAAACGAAAGCAACCAAGGTACTTCAAGTTTAAAGACGAATGCGTCTTTGCCGTCGTTGTAGCTTTTCTTCTCGGGGTTCAACAGACCTATTGCCACCAGTCCGGCTTTGTCATGTCCTTCATACAGCCCCTCCATGGCAGCCAGCTTCATGGGTTGGTGTTGTGCAACGACGTGCCCTTCGCTGTCGCCCGTAAACGCCGAGAGCAGCGATGCGGTCAATCCGAAGATGGCAGCCACTTTGATGCTTGCCAGTGCAAATTTACGATCGCGCTTCTTCAACAGGTACCAACTGCTCACGCCAATCACAAAGATAGCGCCCAGCACCCATCCCGAGAGCACGGTGTGGAAGAACTTGCTCACTGCCACCGGCGAAAAAGCCACAGCCCAGAAGTCTACCATTTCATTGCGCACGGTATCGGGGTTGAACGCCATACCTACCGGATGTTGCATCCAAGCGTTGGCTACCAGTATCCACCATGCGGAGATGGTTGCACCCAATCCCGTGAGCCAGGTAGAGGTTAAGTGAAACTTACTGCTTACTTTTTCCCAACCGAAGAACATCACAGCGATGAATGTAGCCTCCATAAAGAATGCCACGATACCTTCGATGGCAAGCGGTGCGCCAAAGATGTCGCCCACAAACCAAGAGTAATTGCTCCAGTTGGTACCAAATTCAAACTCTAATATCAACCCGGTAGCTACACCTACGGCAAAGTTGATGCCGAAAAGCTTCATCCAGAACTTGGCGGTGCGTTTCCAGAACTCATCTCCCGTTCGAAAATAGATAGTTTCCATAATGCCCATAACGACCGCCAAACCTAACGTCAGCGGTACAAAGAGCCAGTGATAAATGGCTGTCATGGCAAACTGTGCCCTTGACCAGTCAATCAACGAAGTGCCAATTTGTTCAATCATACATTATCTCTATTAACAATTAGTGATCATTTTGTATCAGGTCGATTCTCATTACCGATAGCCCGCTGAATAAGCTCGTTGCGTACATACTCTTCCTTGTCGCCGTCGGCATGGGTATTGAGGTAGTTGGGAAAGAAGAAAAGACGGAGAATAAAAAACATAATGAAGAGTTTCACCAAAATGATGAGCCATAACGTGCGCCCCAAGGTCATACTCCGGAACCCGTCAACATAGAATCGCCAAATAGAACGAATAGCACTCTTCATACACTCATCTTTTTTATAAAAAACGAAAAGAACAGGAGCAAATGTAAAGACTTTCATAATAACCGCCAAGCAAACGGACAAAAAAATAGTTCCCTTCCTATTTGTTTCCAGATTTGTGGAGGATATTTGCAGCAAAAACAATATTCATTCATTAAAAAGAAGCAAAACAGATGAAAAACAGATGTAAATCCATGATGACCATGCTGCTACTCATAACGGTAGCTACTGCCACGGCACAAGTCAAAGTAGGCGTTAAAGCCGGTGCCAGTTCAGCCTCGCTGGGCGAAGTACAGATCAACCATTACGCTGCCGGCTTAGATAACATGCTGGGCTTCCATGCCGGCGTGATGCTTCAATTTCTTACACGCAGCCATTGGGGGGTGGAAACCGGCTTGTACTATTCGCTGCAAGGAGGGAAGGAGAAGGAGATCGATTACGACGAATCGTATGAGGTAAAAGCCACTGCACACTACCTGCAATTGCCGGTACAGGCTATCTACAAGTTCCGGCTTGCCGACGAGCTACATCTCTATCCTGCCGTCGGTCTCTACTTTGCCTACGGACTGGGCGGTACATTAAAAGGAAGCGGCACTGCCACCGAAGACCGGAGGCAAGCATTCGACCTGACTTACAACGACGACTTCTTCAACCACGAACGCAACAAGTTCGACATGGGGTTGGCAGTGGGGTTGAACTTGCAATACCAACGTTACCTGTTCGGGGTGAGCTGCGATTATGGCTTCCTGAAGATTAACAAGAAAGACATTATATACGAAGACGACAACACCCGAAACGAAAATATAAAGGTGTCGATAGGAGTTCTGTTCTGAGAAATGGTTACTTTTGCGCCCGCATAGCGCACATTTATCCATATCTACCTCAACATGAGCAGAAAAAGAAAAGAACTCCCCCTATTGGAACAAGTCACAATTACCGGTGTCGCTGCCGAGGGTAAAGCCATTGCCCGCGTCGGCGACTTGGTGGTATTTGTACCCTACGTGGTGCCGGGCGACATAGTCGACCTGCAAGTAAAACGCAAAAAACACCATTACGCCGAAGCCGAAGCGGTGAAATTTCATTCCTGTTCGCCCGTAAGGGCAGTACCGTTCTGCCAACACTACGGCGTTTGTGGCGGATGTAAATGGCAGATACTCCCATACCCCGAACAACTGAAGTACAAACAGCAACAAGTGGCAGACAATCTGACCCGCATCGGCAAGATCGAACTGCCCGAGATACTGCCCATACTGGGATCGGAACGGACGGAGTTCTACCGCAACAAGTTAGAGTTCACCTTCTCGAATAAACGATGGCTCACCGAAACCGAAATACGCCAAAATGTGGTGTACGAACAGATGAATGCCGTAGGATTCCACATCTCCGGAGCCTTCGACAAGGTGCTCGCCATTGAAAAATGCTGGTTGCAGGACGATGTGTCCAACCGCATCCGCAACGCTGTGCGCGACTATGCTTACGCACACAACTACTCTTTCATAAATCTCCGCACACAAGAGGGCATGTTGCGCAATATCATCATACGTACCTCAACGACCGGAGAACTGATGGTCATACTCATCGCCAAGATCGTTGCCGACGAAGAGATGCTGCGATTCAAACAACTGTTGCAGTTCGTTGCCGATACCTTTCCCGAAATTACTTCCCTGCTCTATGTGGTCAACAACAAGTGCAACGACACCATCACCGACCTCGACGTACTATCATATAAAGGTGTAGATCACATCTTCGAGCAGATGGAAGGGTTGCGATTCAAGATAGGACCCAAGTCGTTCTATCAAACCAACTCCGAGCAGGCATACCGACTGTATAAGGTGGTGAGAGCGTTTGCCGCACTCACCGGTAACGAGCTGGTGTACGACCTGTATACCGGCACCGGTACAATAGCCAACTTTATAGCCCGCTCGGCTCGCCGTGTAATCGGCATTGAGTATGTGCCTGAAGCCATCGAAGATGCCCGCGTCAATGCCCGCATCAACGGTATCAATAACGCCGACTTCTTTGCCGGAGATATGAAAGATATGCTGACGCCGGAATTTGTCGACATGCACGGACACCCCGACGTCATCATTACCGACCCGCCTCGGGCAGGCATGCACCCCGATGTCATTGAGGTGATTCTCGCAACGGCACCCCGACGCATTGTCTATGTCAGTTGCAATCCTGCCACACAGGCACGCGACCTCCGGATGCTCGATACCCAATATCGGGTTACAGCTGTGCAACCGGTTGATATGTTTCCACACACACATCACGTGGAGAACGTTGTCTTATTAGAATTGAGAATTGAAAGTTAAGATATGGCAAGAGAAAAATTAGTGGCACGCGCCCGTACCCAATATACCGATTACCTTGTTAAGGAGCCGACCGAATTGATGACTTTTCTGGCTGCCAAGATGCCCGATGCCAGCCGCACCAAACTAAAATCGCTGCTTAGCAAGCAAATAGTATTGGTCGACAATGTGATAACCACCCAATACAACCATCCGCTGCAACCGGGTATGAAAGTGCAAATCAGTCGGGAGAAGGGAAAGAACGAGTTTCACAACAATCTGATCAAGTTAGTGTACGAAGATGCCTACCTCATCGTTATCGAGAAGATGCCCGGTCTGCTTTCGGTTGCCACCGACCGGCAAAAGGAGCGCACGGCATACCATATCCTGAGCGACTATGTGTCGCGGCGGGGGCAACGCAACTGCCATGTGCATACCGTTCACCGCCTCGACCGCGACACCTCCGGACTGATGATGTTTGCCAAAGATGAAAAGACGCAGCAAACCCTGCGCGAGAACTGGCACCGGATAGTGACCGACCGACGCTACGTAGCGGTTGTCGTCGGCGAGATGGAACGCGACGCCGGCACCGTAGTGTCATGGCTCACCGACCATAAGTTATATGTACACTCCAGCCCCACCGACGACGGCGGACAAAGATCGGTCACGCACTACCGCACCATTAAACGCGCCCATGGTTACTCGCTCGTAGAATTGCAACTCGAAACCGGACGCCGCAACCAGATACGCGTACACATGCAAGACTTGGGACACCCCCTCGCCGGCGACGGACGCTACGGATTGGAAGAGAACAACCCATTGGGACGGCTGGCGCTACACGCATTCAAACTCTGTTTCTATCACCCCGTCACCGGCGAAGAGATGAAATTTGAAACGCCTTACCCACCGACATTCAAAAGTCTGTTTGTGAAGAGGGGGTAGCTCTCAAAGGGAATTAATAAGACGATGAAAGGGTCTTATCTAACAAAATATACTATCTTTGCCGCAACTCAGAAAATTAGCACTGATGAAAATACTCTATTACATCTATCAAGTATGTTTTGCGCTACCTATATTGTTGGTAGCCACCCTTTTGACTGCCATAGTTACCATTGTAGGTTCATTATTGGGCGGGGCGCATTTTTGGGGATACTACCCGGGCAAACTATGGTCGCAACTGATATGCATCGTACTACTTATCCCCGTAAAGGTACGCGGTAGAGAGAAGGTGCATCGCCACACCTCGTATGTATTTGTACCCAATCATCAGGGAGCATTCGACATCTTTCTGATCTACGGTTACTTAGGTCGCAACTTTAAGTGGATGATGAAAAAGAGCCTGCGTAAGATTCCGTTTGTAGGGAAAGCGTGCGAGAGCGCCGGACATATTTTCGTAGACCGTTCGGGTCCGCGGAAGGTGATGGAGACCATTCGCCAAGCCAAAGCGTCGCTCACCAACGGCGTATCATTGGTGGTGTTTCCCGAAGGGGCACGTACTTTTACCGGACACATGGGCTATTTCAAAAAAGGAGCCTTCCAGCTTGCCGACGAGTTGCAACTCGAAGTGGTGCCGGTTACCATCGACGGCTCGTTCAGCATCTTGCCGCGCACCGGCAAGTGGATACATCGACACCGCATGACGCTCACCATCCACGACCCGATTCCTCCCAAAGGGCAGGGCATGGAAAACATAAAGGCGACGATGGCAGAAGCCTACGCCGTCGTAGAGAGCACCCTCCCCGAGAAGTATCGGGGAATGGTGAAAAATAAAGATCAGGAAGTTGACTAATTACGCGTAGCCACGCTTTCGCGCAGGCGTTGGTGTTCTTCAATGAGACGCATATTCTCGTAAGCTTTGCCCAGATAGTCTTTTACCAACGGACTCTCCTTGAACGACAAGGGAGCTGCCTTCACAATGGATTCTAACTGAGGCGTCATCATAGGATAGGAAAGCGTGCTGCACATCATCACAAACACACCCGGACCGAGCACATTCTCGTAGTTGGCAGTAATGAAGCGCTGCACATGGTCGTTCCGCTCTTTCAACAACGCATGGCTCTCGCGCGACACGCTTTCATGAATCTCGTCGTAAGAGCCTTCTCCGTTCATTATCAGTCGGGCTTCTTTCCGTTCCAGCTCCTCCATGCGCAATTCGTAATCGTTCTGTTTCTGAATAAATCCGGTCAGAGCGTTGTTCAATGGAGTGCCGGTGGCAGTGATTTGTGTTTGGTCTATCAACACCGTTATCTTGCCGTTTTCGAGTACCAACGGCATAATACCCTCTTCGTTCAGATATAGCATCACCAGCATCACCGAATCGACCTTTCCCTTCATAGCGAAGCAGCCATGCAGCACATCGGTAGAATCGACCGTTGACCACTGCCCGTTGCGTAAGGTCTTGAGTGAGACCCGCTTTCCGTCGAAGTCGGGAATCGACGACGTACCTTCGATATGGTAGCCGTGCGTGCACGACACCAACAACAGCGTAAAAAGAATTGTAGAAACTGATTTCACATTCATACAGATAGTTCTCGTGAAAACGAATTGATTAAAAAATACGGAGCAAAGATATACTCTGCTCCGTATTTCAATCGAAATATTTTATAAAATTGTTTTTTTATAAGAATATTAAGCGTGTAAGGCTTAGTGTTTATAGCGTTTCAAGCCCGTTTGCAGGAAATCGACATAAGCCGGTATGTCTTCACTGTATGAATAGGATTTGTTGAGCGGCATGCCGTCATTGTCTAATAAAACATAAAACGGCTGCGCATTGGCGCCGAACTTCACCCGCTGCAGATAGCTCCAACGGTCGCCTACGGTGCGCAAAGTGCGTGTCTTACCATTCTCGACCACATGCTGCCGCGACGGCAACGGATCTTTATTGTCGACATAGAGGGTGATCAGCACATAATCCTGCTCGATGAGATGACTCACACGGTCGTCGGTCCACACTTTGCTTTCCATCTTTCGACAGTTCACACAGCCGTAACCGGTAAAATCGAGCATCACCGGCTTACCTACCCGACGGGCATACTCCATACCGAGGTCGTAGTCGGTAAACTGTGCATGTACCTCCTTATTATATAGATTGAAATCCTGCGTATAGAGCGGCGGCGCAAAGGCGCTGACAGCCTTCAGCGGCGCTCCCCACAAGCCCGGTATCATGTAGACGGCAAACGCCAGCGAGATAAGAGCCAGAAAGAAACGGGTCACTCCCACATGAGCGGCATCATCGTCGTGCACAAACCGAATCTTGCCCAGCAGGTAAATGCCCAACAAGGCAAAGAGGATGATCCACAGTGAAAGGAACACTTCGCGGTCGAGGATGTGCCAGCCATAAGCCAAGTCGGCTACCGAAAGGAACTTCAACGCAAAAGCAACTTCGATGAATCCCAACGTTACTTTGATGACGTTCATCCAGCCGCCCGACTTGGGCATCGACTTCAACCACGACGGGAACAAGGCAAACAGCGTAAACGGCAATGCCAGCGCAATGGCAAATCCCAACATGCCGATGGCAGGCGATAGGATGTTGCCGGAGGTAGAGACCTGCACAAGCAGAAAGCCGATAATCGGTCCGGTACAGGAGAACGATACCAATGACAACGTAAATGCCATCAGAAAGATGCTAATCAGTCCGCCGGTCGATTCGGCTTTACTGTCTACGGCATTACTCCATTTGGAAGGAAGCGTCAACTCGAATGCTCCAAAAAACGAAGCGGCAAACACCAAGAGTAACAGACAGAAAAGTATATTAAATACAGCATTGGTAGAAAGCGCGTTCAACGCACTGGGACCGAAAGCTGCCGTAATGGCTACGCCCAACGCGACGTATATCACCACAATAGAGGCGCCATACGTCCATGCATCACGAATCCCTTTCTTCTTATTCTTCGACCGCTTTAGGAAGAAGCTCACCGTCATCGGAATAATGGGCCATACACAGGGGGTAAAGAGCGCTATCAATCCGCCGACAAAGCCGGTGATAAAGATATACAGCCACGACCGGTCAGCTTGCGAAGCTGTTTCGCCAAAGGATTGCATTTGGGTGATAACCGGCTTCCACAGGTCGGAACCGGTTGCTCCGACAGACGAGGCGGAGCCGCTTCCCGAGGCAGAGCCTGTATCCGTCGGCGATGCCGTTGCTGCGGCAGGAGCATCTGCTTCTGTCCGCTTCTGCTCAGATGCAGGCTGTCCGGTACCGGAATAATCAAACTCGACTTGCGTGGGCGGCAGGCAATTCTCATCATTGCAAGCGCCGTATTCCAAGTAACCGGTGATGCGATAGGCTGTTCCGGTCAGCTTTACATGTTGTATAAACTGCACGGCCGTTTCAAAATAACGCACATTCATCTCGAACAGCTTATCATACGAATTGTGCTCGTCGCCGACGGCTTTTAGCTTGCCGTCGAGCGTTGCTCCCTCGAGAACATCTACATTAAACATAGCAGAAATAGGTCCGCCATCACCCAAGTCGGTAGAGTAAACATGCCATCCCTTCTCTATTTTACCGGTAAAGACGATGTCTAATTCATGGTCGTTCACCTTCTTCAAATCGGTACTAAACGTTACCGGTTCCTGTATCTGAGCCTGCACCGTCAAGGCAAACAGCACCAGGCAAAACAACAGAATTTTCTTCATTGACTTCATTATAAAAGTTGTTTATTCTTTAGTTTAAATAATAATCTCTATATTTGTCAGCTCGCAAAAATATATGGTTTATTCCAGATTTGCAAGTTAAGCGGAAGTTTATAATTGAGCATACACACTATTATACACCAAAGACAGATGTTAATCATAGGAATTGCAGGCGGAACAGGTTCGGGAAAGACCACCGTCGTGCGTAAAATTATCGAAAGTCTGCCCGCAGGCGAAGTGGTCTTGTTGCCACAAGATTCGTACTATAAGGACAGCAGTCATGTTCCGGTAGAGGAGCGACAAAACATTAACTTCGACCATCCGGATGCCTTCGAGTGGAGTCTGCTCTCCCGACACGTTGCCATGCTGCGCGAAGGGAAGAGCATCGAACAACCTACCTACTCTTACCTTACTTGTACCCGACAGCCCGAAACCATTCATATCGAACCGCGCAAAGTGATTATCATCGAAGGTATTCTGGCGCTGTGTGACAAAAAATTGCGCAACATGATGGATCTCAAGATATTTGTAGACGCCGACCCCGACGAACGCCTCATACGCGTGATACAACGCGACATGAGAGAACGGGGACGTACCGCCGAAGCCGTGATGGAACGCTACACACGCGTACTCAAGCCCATGCACCAGCAATTCATCGAACCGTGCAAACGATATGCCGACCTCATCATCCCCGAAGGAGGAAATAACCAAATTGCGATCGACATTCTGACCATGTATATCAAAAAACACCTCCACGAATGAAGCGTCTCCTGCCTGCCACCCTCCTGCTGCTCACCGCCTGCTGCCTCTATTACGGCTGCAGGGGGAAGAAACCGGTGGTCGTGGAGCAGGGATTCGTGCGCGACTTGCCGCAAATGAAAGACAGTGGTCAGCTAACGGTGCTTACCCTCTATCGGTCGACCTCCTACTTTATCTATCGCGGACAGGAGATGGGATTTCAATACGAACTAACCGAACAGTTTGCTCGCAACCTGGGACTGCATCTGAACATCGTCGTGGCAGCAAATGCCGAACAACTCATCGAAAAGCTGCTTCACGGCGAAGGTGATTTGATTGCCTACCCGCTGCCCGTAACCAAAAGGCGGAAAGACAGTCTGCTGTTTTGCGGCGAAGAGATTATCACGCACCAAGTCATCGTACAACGGGCAGGCAGTCACCCGACCCCGATTACCGATGTGACCGAACTCATCGGGAAAGAGGTGTATGTGACCGACGAAAAGCATTACCAGCGACTGCTCAACCTGAACGAAGAGCTGGGAGGCGGCATACACATACACCGAATGTCCGGCGACAGCATCACCGTAGAAGACCTCATCACACGGGTGGCAGAAGGCGCAATCGACTATACCGTAGCCGACGACGATGTAGCCAAGCTCAATACAACCTACTACCCCAACCTGAATATCCGACTGGCTATCAGTTTCGACCAGCGGGCATCGTGGGCAGTACGCCGCAGCAGCCCGCTCCTGGCAGAAGCAGCCAACCAATGGCACGACATTAACACGACATCGCCTGCCTACACTGCCAGCATCAAACGCTATTTCGAAATGAGCAAGTCGGTGGCACACTACCCCATCTTATCGCTGCGCGAAGGCAAAATATCGCATTTCGACAAGTTGTTTAAAAAGTATGCCGGCAACATAAACTGGGACTGGCGACTGCTGGCTTCGCTTGCCTACACCGAATCGAACTTCGACACCACTGCCGTATCGTGGGCGGGCGCACGCGGACTGATGCAACTCATGCCTGTCACGGCACGAGCCATGGGAATGCCCGAAGGAGCGGAACAAAATCCCGAAGAGAGCATCAAGGCTGCCGTCAAATACATCGCCATCACCAACCGAACGTTTGCTGCCGTCCCGCTACCCGAACGGCTGAACTTCATCTTGGCATCCTACAATGCAGGCATCGGACATGTACAAGATGCCATGGCGCTGGCAGAGAAATACGGCAAAGACAAGTATGTGTGGCACAACAACGTTGAAAACTACCTCCTGCTGAAAAGCAACGAGGAGTACTTCAACGACCCCGTGGTGCACAACGGATACTTCAGAGGAATAGAGACCTATAACTTCGTGCGCGACATCATGGCACGATACAACATCTACCGACGAAAGATAAAGCCTTGATAATGTTACGTCTTTCGATATTAATGCGTATATTTGCCGCCACCAAAAAAGAACGGGATACACCTTATATATTATAGGTAAGCAATATGAGGCGAACAACATGCCATAAGTTATTAACCGAAACAACAAGTTTTCAACTATTTGGCAAATCTTACCCTTTTTTGTGTAGATGCTAATCGAAATAATCGCTTATTTCGCGCCGAATAAACATATATATCTTATGGGAAAAATAATTGCTTTGGCAAATCAAAAAGGTGGAGTGGGGAAAACGACCACTGCGATTAATCTCGCGGCATCTCTCGCCACCCTCGAAAAAAAAGTGCTCGTGATTGATGCCGACCCGCAAGCAAACGCTTCGTCGGGGTTGGGAGTAGACATCAAACAGGCTGAATGTACTATTTACGAATGTATCATCGACCACGCCGACGTAAGAGAAGCGATACACGACACCGAAATAGAGACCCTCAAAGTAATACCATCGCATATCAATCTGGTGGGAGCCGAAATAGAAATGCTCAACTTGCGCAACCGCGAAAAGATTCTTCGAGAGGTATTGGCGCCGCTCAAACCGGAATTCGACTATATCATGATAGACTGCTCGCCGTCGCTGGGGCTGATTACCGTCAATGCCCTCACCGCTGCCGATTCGATCATCATACCCGTGCAGGCAGAATACTTCGCCCTCGAAGGCATCAGCAAACTGCTCAATACCATCAAAATCATCAAGTCAAAACTCAATCCGCAACTCGAAATAGAAGGATTTCTGCTC
This sequence comes from Prevotellaceae bacterium, assembly GCA_031262085.1. Lineage (GTDB taxonomy): Bacteria > Bacteroidota > Bacteroidia > Bacteroidales > Bacteroidaceae > Bacteroides. The sequence goes on along the minus strand of JAISIN010000090.1, from coordinate 24,027 downwards.
ACCATGTACGACTCGCGCCTCCGACAAGCCAACCAAATCTACGACGAGATGAAACGACACTTTCAAGAACTGGTGTTCAAAACCGTCATCCAGCGCAACGTGACCCTGAGCGAAGCGCCCAGCTACGGAAGACCGACCATCTTGCACGATGCTACCTCAAACGGAGCCAAAAACTACTTGGCGCTGGCGCAGGAACTGATAAGCCGAAATGAAAAGTCAACAACAACTTCGAAATAAATGGCACAGAAAAAGAATGCATTAGGACGAGGACTCGACGCCCTGCTGTCGATGGACGACGTACAGACCGAGGGGTCGTCGTCTATCAACGAAATAGAACTGAGCAAAATACGCGTCAACCCCAATCAGCCGCGACACGAGTTCGAACCCGTAGCGATGAAGGAGCTGGCAGATTCGATCAAAGAGATCGGAATCATACAGCCCATCACCCTGCGCAAACTGTCGGACGACGAATATCAAATCATTGCCGGAGAACGACGATTTCGCGCATCACAGCAGGCAGGACTTAAAACCATCCCAGCCTACATACGAACGGCCGACGACGAAAACGTCATGGAAATGGCGCTCATCGAGAACATACAGCGCGAAGATCTCAATTCCATGGAGATTGCACTGGCATACCAACATCTGCTGGAACAGTACGGACTGACACAGGAACGCCTCAGCGAACGGGTCGGAAAGAAACGCTCTACCATTGCCAACTACCTGCGACTGCTTAAACTGCCGGCGCCCATACAGGTGGCTTTGCAAAACAAACAGATAGACATGGGGCATGCCCGCACACTTGCCAACCTAAACGACCCCAAGCTGCAAGTGAAAATATTCGAAGAGATTGTTGCCCAACACTACTCCGTAAGAAAAGTAGAAGAGATAGTCAAAGCGCTCAACGAAGGCGAAACCATAACAACCGACAACGGACGAAAAATCACACCCCGACGCAGCAAACTACCCGAAGAGTATAACGACCTGCAACAGCAACTGTCGGATTTCTTTCATGCTAAAGTGCAACTCACCTGCTCGGAAAAAGGAAAAGGAAAAATAAGTGTCCCCTTTCAGAACGAAGAAGAACTGGAACGAATCATCGGGATACTGGACACGCTAAAGAAATAAATGACAAAGAAAAGACCCTTATATCCGTATCTTATCGCACTGCTGCTTTGCCTGACGCAAATGGCAGGAATCAACGTGTACGGACAAGAACAACACAAAGACACCCTCAGAGTGCCGCCACCCATACCGGTAGACAGTCTGCAACAAGCCATCGAAGCATCGCAACCTAAGTTTACCCCCAATCCGGTGAAAGCAACATGGCTCGCTTTGGTCATACCCGGAGGTGGACAGATATACAACAAGAAGTATTGGAAACTGCCCATCATCTACGGAGGATTTGCCGGATGCGCTTATGCACTGACATGGAATGGAAAGATGTACAAAGACTACTCGCAAGCATTTAAGGATGCTGCCAACGATAATTGGACGGCGAGCAGCATCATCGACCTGCTGCCACCGGGATATACCGACCGCGTGTCGCACTCGCAAATAACCGAGACGTTGCGACGACGAAAAGACATGTATCGACGATACCGCGACATGAGCATCTTCGCCTTCATCGGCGTCTATCTCCTTTCGGTAGTCGATGCCTACGTAGATGCCGAACTATCCAACTTCGACATCTCGCCTGACCTCAGCATGCGAATAGAGCCAACCGTCATCAATGCACAACCTCAAGGCGTTGTGGGACGCAACGGAAGCTCATGGGGCGTGCAATGGAGTCTTAGATTTTAATTCAATTACAAAAAAGCTATATAACCAATTTCCGTCTGTCTCATGAAGAAAAAGAAGATATTCATATCCCCGCTACTACTTTGCCTGTCGATGCTCTCTGCACAGGCGCAAGAAAGCGTTGAAGTACGTGTTCGCGAAAACGGCGTCGAACGCCAAGATAGCATAGAGCTGCCACGCAGCATGACCTACCCGCTCGACAGCCTGCTCGTCGACTGGAAAGCCAAAACCTTTGTCACCCCCGACAAGGATTGTGTCACCCTGCCCGACAATCCGCAGTATCCGGATTCGGTCTACATAGACCGGTTATCGCGCATTCCGGCTGTCATGGAGCTGCCCTATAACGACATTGTGCGCAAGTTTATCGACCGATACACCGAAAAACTGCGCATGCAGGTGTCGTTTATGTTGAGCGCCTCCAACTTCTACATGCCCATCTTCGAAGAGGCACTCGATGCTTACGATCTGCCGCTGGAGCTGAAATACCTGCCTATCATAGAATCTGCCCTCAACCCCTCGGCGGTGTCGCGCGCCGGCGCCAGCGGACTGTGGCAATTCATGCTCAAGACAGGGAAATTGTACGGATTGGAAAGCAACAGCTTGGTCGACGAACGACGCGACCCCATCAAGTCGACTTGGGCTGCCGCACGTTACCTGAAAGATCTGTATGCCATCTATGGCGACTGGAATCTGGTCATCGCTGCCTATAACTGCGGACCGGGCAATGTCAACAAAGCCATCCGACGTGCCGACGGTAAGACCGACTATTGGGCGATTTATCACTATCTGCCGCGCGAAACACGCGGATACGTGCCCGCCTTCATCGCAGCCAATTATGTGATGACCTACTATTGCAATCACAACATCTGCCCCATGGAGACCAACATCCCCACAGCGACCGACACCATACAGATAAACCGGAATCTACACTTCGACCAGCTCGCTGCCTTGTGCGACATCAGCAACGAAGAGTTGAAAAGTCTCAACCCCCAGTATAAACGCAACATCATTCCGGGACATACCGAAATGCAAATCTTGCGACTGCCAACCAACTCCATCAGCCTCTTCCTCGACCGGCAGGACAGCGTGTACGCTTATCGCCAGGACCAGCTCTTCAAGAACCGTCGCACGGTAACCGCCGCCGAACCGACGACCACCCGCCGCACAGCTACCGTAGGCAAAGGCAACTTGGTGAACTACAAAATTCGTAGCGGCGACACACTGGGAAGCATCGCCTCCCGCTACGGTGTCAGCGTGCGTCAAATACAAAGCTGGAACGGATTGAGCGGCACAAGCATCCGCGCCGGAAGGACGTTGAAGATCTATAAGTAGCTCTTCTCCTTAATCAGTCCTGTTCGGTACGCCACCAACAGTTTCTCCAGATCGCGAATCTGGGTAACCAATTCTTGCCCCTTGTCGGTGTCTTTCACCATCATGCGTTGCGAAGTAAACTCCACCACAAATGCGGTGGACTTGATGTCTTGTCCCTCCTCAATGGCAGTTTGGCGCGACTGGAACGGCTCGTGTTGCACCAGCTGCAAGCCGTGCGAATGATAAACCAGCGTGTATCCGGCTATTCCTGTTTCGGGTTGATAGGCTTTGGAGAAGCCGCCGTCAATCACCAACAGCTTGCCGTCGGCTTTGATGGGCTGCTCCCCTTTGATGGTCTTCACCGGTACATGACCGTTAATGATGTGCGAGTGTTGACCGGTCACGCCAAACTCGCGCAGGATGTAGTCGCACACATCGGCGCGGTTGCGTAAGGTATAGTACCACCCTTTGTTCTCTTTGGCAATGGCTTTGTCGTCGAGGAAGTATCGCTCGAAGGTAGCCATCTTTTCTTTATCGAAAGCGGGCGAATCGGCTCCGCACCAAAGGTACCACACATAATCGAGTGCAAACTGCTTTTCTTCTCCTTCTTCGTCGAAATAGGCAGTGCGAATAAGCTGGTCGGTACGATCGAGCAATGCCTTACCCGCAAAAGTGTGCCCGCCGATGTTGACTTGTTTGAAGGTTCCGTCTTCGTTCAGCGGCATGGAGGCATGGAAAAGCAAGTTGCCGTTGCACACCAAATACATGCTTCCGTAGGTAAAGAGGCATCTGATGTGCTTCTTCAGCTTTTCGGAGTTCATGAAAGAGGCGCGAAGTTTGTCCATCAACTGTCGCTCCTCGTCGGTGAGGCGGTAAGGGTCGGCAGGGTCGACAGTCGGCAGGTGCGTATCGCGCATCGGGTACTCCTTGCCGTCGTAGACAAATACCCCCCGTTCAAAGTCTATCCGGTGCAACAGCTTGCGATCGGTCATGCCGAAATCGGGACGACGGTCAATGATGGCTGCTTCGAGTTTCAACTGTATGATGGTGATGGCTTTGTGCATCTGCGTAATCAGGCGTAGCGTCTTCTCATTATAGTCGCCGTCGGCAAAGGTGAGTTTGGGCGTGAAGATGGTGCAGGGGTCGTTGGCATAAGCCTCCATGGCGAAGGTAGCCAGCGGCAATAGGTTAATGCCGTATCCGTCTTCGAGGGTGGCAAGGTTGGCATAGCGCATCGACATGCGGATGACGTTTGCCATAGAGGCTTCGTTGCCCGAGGCAGCTCCCATCCACAAGATGTCGTGGTTGCCCCACTGAACATCGAAGTTGTGGTAGTTGTAGAGGGTATCCATAATAATATGTGCACCCGGTCCACGGTCGTATATATCGCCCACGATATGGAGCGAATCGATCGTAAGCCGTTGGATGAGATTACAGAGCGCAATGATGAAATCGTCGGCCCGGCGGGTCGAGATGATGGTCGAGATGATGACATGTATGTAAGCATGCTTGTTGGGTTCCACGCTCGATTCGTGCAGCAACTCCTGAATGATGTATGAGAACTCGCGCGGCAACGCCTTGCGTACTTTGGAGCGGGTGTACTTGGACGATACATTCTGGCACACACATACCAGTTGGTTAAGGGTGATCAGATACCAGTCGTCAATATCGGTCTCTTGTGCCTTGACTAATTGCAACTTCTCTTCGGGGTAATAAATAAGCGTGCATAGCTCTTTTTTCTCATTCTCGCGCAGGGTGTGTCCGAAGATCTCATTCACTTTTCGCTTCACCGATCCTGATCCGTTTTTGAGAACATGCTGAAAGGCTTCGTATTCGCCATGTATGTCGGTCAGGAAGTGTTCGGTGCCCTTGGGCAGATTCAGAATGGCTTCCAGATTGATGATTTCCGTGCTTGCTTCCGCAATGGTAGGAAAGCTGCGCGACAAGAGCTGTAGATAGCGCAAGTCACCGAGAATAGTTTCGGGGGTGGGATTGCTCATAATTAATTGTTGCTATTTTAATATAATCGTTTGTTCTGTTTACATGCCCCACACGGTAATTGTCCGCCCTTGATAGTTTTCCTTCCGGTGCCAAATCTTCTTACTCCACGTGGCGCTCTTGTCGCGATTGAACAGGATGAAGTGTCCTTCGGCATCGGGGGCGGCTTTGTCCATATACTCCGTGATTTGTTCCAACCCGAGAGCAATCGTCTTGGGGACGCTGGCGCGTTTGATTTTCATTTCCAGCACGATGTATTGGATAGGACCGCCGTAACCGTCGGTCAGGGGTTTGCGGATGAGCAGGTCGGTACGTCCGCGCCCCAGTCCGTATTCGCGGTCGATGTAACCGCCGCCGTTGATGACCCGTTGCAGGAAGGCTTGCAGCAGCAGTTGCGGACCACTCTCTTTGTAGTCGAACCGTTCGATCCAAGCATCGGCGTTTTGGCGGAAGAACTGCTGGAAGTCAAGCAGCAGCTTCTCCATATTAATACTGTTGTCGGAGTTCATATACCAGGCAGCTTGTTGGAGCAGTCCGTCCTGAGTAGTCCATGTCAACTCGCGGGGAATAATCTCTTTATAAATGCCATTGGCAATGCGTCGCGGCTTATCGAGTGTGATAAGCCCCAAATCGACCACATACTGCACATCATCTTGCGGCATCAAACTCTCGTCGGCAGCTGTGTCTCCTGCCAGTATCGGACTGATGACACGGCGTACCCGCTCTTCACGCAGTTTGTCGATCAAGATGTCGATATGTGTTTCCCGACGATAAATAAGGTTCTCTTGGGCACGATACATCATCTCGGGAATGATGCGGATGGTGCGGTCGCGGTTCTCGACCATTCTTTGGGTCACTTCGTAGCCCAGCGCATTCACCAACCAAGGTTGCCCTTCGGTGGCTTCCCAGACCAAGGGGAAGCAGGTTTCGTCGAACACCTGTCCGGTGGCTTGGGTGTGCTGCAGGTAGAGTGCGTGAATCTCTTCTTTGGAGAAGTTGCCCAAGCGGAGAGATTCTGCCTTGATATTGAAAGCCGAACCACCGGTGATGATGTCCTGATTGGAGAGCACGATGCGATAGTCGCGCACGTCGCGTACCCCGCAAAGGATGATAGATTGTGGAAAAGCAGCAGGGCGTTTGTCGTAGCCGCTGCGTATCTGGCGCAATACGCTCACGAGCGAATCGCCCACCAAAGCATCGATTTCGTCGATAATAAGAATTAAGGGGCGTTCAAGGGCAGTGCACAATCGCTCCAAGTAGCCGGTCAACATGCGGGGAACCGGCTCTTTCTCTATGGATGTTTGATAAAGGCGATCGGATAACTCTTCACCAATAAGTAAACTGACTTCACTACGAATGGCAGCGGAGACGCCCTGTACCACTTCTTCTACATGGTTTCGCGAGGCTTGCCCGCCTTCTACATTGGCATACACGGCGATGTAGCGCCCTTGCCGGTTCAAATAGTCGCGCAACGCCAACATGCACGAGGTCTTACCTGTCTGTCGCGGGGCGTGGAGGATGAAGTACTTCTGTTGGTCAATCAGCGATTCTATTTCCGGTAGATTAAAGCGCGTCAACGGGTCTACACAGTAGTGTATATCGGGCTTGATAGGTCCCGCCGTATTAAAGAATTTGGGCACTGTCGTCATATCAATCTAATTATGAACTGGTTTTGAGCGACAAAGGTAATGACATTTTCTTTGCCTTTCCATTCATTCACTCTTTTTGTAGGGCGACCGCATCAAAATTTCGTGCGCGTGTGAGTTCTCGTCCGTTCTCCATTTTCATTTTCCGATTTGCCATTCATCTGTATACCTCTTCATGTTGAATGCTTATTCAAAAACCGGTCAGCTTCATTTCGATTGATTAACGTTTGTTCAATATGGAGTATGTTGTAGATATGGGATATATCAAATATTACAAGAACATTCATAAGTTACAATACTCACTGATATTTAGTCGTTTATAATGTTATTACGCCTGTTCGTACTTGTAAATTCCGCCTTTAGTTGAATAAATCAAATAGTATTTCGTACTGCAAAAAACTGTGAATACCTTTGCGGTTGTGTTGTAATTAAATAATTTTTAATTAATCAAAGAGAGAATTTATGAAGAAAAAGTTAATGTTATTATGTGCCATGCTTGTTATGGGTATTGGCGCAGTGATGGCGCAGACTACTACGGTGCAGGGTATCGTTACTTCCGACGAGGACGGGCAACCTGTCATCGGTGCATCTGTGATGGTGGTAGGCACCAGTTTAGGCGCCATTACCGATCTTGACGGTAAATTTACCATTTCCAATGTACCCAGTTCCGCCAAGACTTTGCAGGTGTCATTTATTGGAATGCAGACGTTAGATGTACCTATCAAGCCGGGAACGATAAATGTGGTGCTGAAGTCGGATTCGGAGATGCTGGATGAGGTGATGGTGGTGGCGTATGGAACGGCGAAGAAGTCGGCATTTACGGGATCGGCATCAACGATTAAGAGCGACAAATTAGAAAAACGTACCGTCTCCAATGTAACGCAAGCATTGTCAGGACAGGCTGCAGGCGTACAGACTTACGGGGATGACGGTGCTCCCGGCTCTTCAGCTACGGTACGTATCCGTGGTATCGGTTCGATGAGTGCAAGTAATGCCCCTCTATATGTGGTGGATGGCGTTCCTTTCGACGGCTCTATCAATACGATTAATTCCACAGATATAGAATCGATGACGGTTTTGAAAGATGCTGCCGCAAACTCTATCTACGGTGCACGCGGTGCAAACGGTGTTATCTTGATAACCACCAAGAGCGGACAATCGGGCGAAGCCAAAGTGACGGTTGATGCCAAGTGGGGAACAAATAAACGTGCCATTCCCAACTACGATGTAATCAGCGCTCCGGGCGAATATTACGAGACGATGTACAAAGCAATGTACAACTCGCAGGCGTATGCCGGTGCAACAGCTGCCGCATCGTACAGATATGCCAACAACAACCTGCTGAACACTGCCAACGGTGGTCTTGGTTATCTGGTCTACACACTTCCCACAGGGGAGAATCTGATTGGTACTAACTTCAAATTAAACCCGAATGCCAAGTTAGGATATTCGGATGGCGAGTACTATTACACACCCGATGATTGGTATCAGGAAATCTTCGGCAAAGGGAACTTGCGCCAAGAGTACAACATTACCGTTTCGGGTAAATCGGATAAATTGACTTATTATGCCAGCGTAGGCTATCTCGACGACAGCGGTCTGATCAAGAACTCCGGATTTTCGCGTTATACCGGTCGTGGAAAAGCTGACTATCAGGCTAAGAAGTGGCTCAAAATAGGTACCAACCTGAGTTATACGCAAGCCACACTGAACCAAAACGGTTCTACCTCATGGGGATCGAGCGCCAACTTGTTCTATGTTACCAATTTGATCGCTCCTATCTATCCGATGTATGTCCGTGGAGCGGACGGTGCCATTCAACACAACCCCGATACCGGTTTCGTGATGTACGACAACGGTGCCACATCTACCAATTTCAAACGTGCCTTTATGTCGCCTGCCCGTCCCGGTGCCGGCATTGACAATGACAGATATAACGATATAAATTCTGTATTCAACGGTAAGTGGTATGCCGAGATCTCTCCGTTGGAGGGATTGAAGTTAACTGCTAATATCTCTGCCATGGAATCGAACGACCGTATCAACGAATTGTCGAGCCGATGGGGCAGTAGTGATGAAAGTATGGATGGTATGGCTTATGTGCGCCATTACCGTGTTTCGGGCATCAACACGCAATATTTGGGAAGCTACGTAAAGACATTTGCCGATGTGCATAATCTGGATGTTTTGGTTGGTTATGAACAATACAAACTGAAAATTCAGTCGTTGACCGGTCAGAACGACCACTTATACGATCCGTTTATCGGCGAATTGAGCAACGCCGGAGGTACTTCCAATAAATATGTCTCTTCGTATGGTGACAATTACATGACCGAAGGTTTCTTGAGCCGCGTTCAATATAACTATGACGGTAAATACTTTTTGAGCGGTTCGTATCGCCGCGATGCCTCCTCACGCTTTGCCAAAGAGCATCGTTGGGGTGATTTCGGAAGTGTGGGAGCTGCTTGGCTTATCTCGAAAGAGGCATTTATGAGCGACCTCACATGGATCGACTTGTTGAAATTGAAAGCCAGTTGGGGTGTGCAGGGTAACGATAACATAGGTAACTACTATGCCTATCAAAACCAATATTCGGTGGCTTATAGTGAAGCAACCGGAGATTATGCCAAAACGATGACCTATGTAGGCAATCCTAAGTTGACATGGGAAACATCCTATTCATTCAATGCCGGCATCGATTTTGAATTTTTCAAAAATCGGTTGAACGGTACCGTTGAATATTTCAGTCGTAAGACAGTCGACTTGCTGTACAACCAGCCCGTTCCGCTTTCGGCAGGCAATCCGCTGGGCTATGTTCCTACCAATGTAGGTTCCATCCTGAACAATGGCATAGAGGTCGACCTCAACGGTATCATCTGGGAAGGACGCAACGGCGAGTGGAGCGCCAATCTCAATGCGACGCACTACAAAAATAAGATTACCGACTTGGCAGATGATGTAAAGAAAAACGGTGGAATCAAAGGCAGTTCATACATCTATCGTGTAGGCGGTTCGCTTTATCAAGCCTATTTGAGGGAGTATGCCGGTGTAGACCAAGCTACCGGCGAGGCTCTCTATTATGTAGTAGATGCGGAGAGCGGAGAGCGTACCACCACCAATGATTACAGCAAGGCTACTCTAACCGACTTGGGAAGTACGCTGGCTAAGGTGTACGGAGGTTTCGGTACCACGTTTAACTTCTATGGTTTCGACTTCTCCTTGCAGTTTGCTTATCAATTGGGCGGCAAAATGTACGACGGAAGCTATCAAGCTATGATGCATACCGGTTTTGCCTCGATGGCAGGTACCAACTGGCATGTTGACATACGCGATGCTTGGACACCGGAACATACCAACACCAATGTTCCCCGTTTGAGTTCTGCCGATGACAGCTATCAAAAAGATTCGAGCCGCTTCTTGGTAAGTTCGGATTATCTGAGCTTCAACAACATCACATTGGGTTACACACTTCCTAATTCTATCTTGAGAAAACTGGGCATGTCAAGTATTCGGGTGTATGTGACGGGCGACAACTTGGGTGTGATCTCCGCACGTACCGGTTTAGACCCCAGACTGCGCCTTGGCACCGGTAGTTCCACTACGGTAGGTAACTACACCTATTCTGCCATGCGCAATATATCAGGAGGCATTTCTCTTACGTTTTAATTAGCAAAACAAATAGAAGTTATGAAATATAGTAAAAAAATCCTTTTTGCAGCAGGAGCCTTTTCGTTCTTCTCTTGCTCGGATATAAATGAAATGCTACCCGAAGGTGGCGCTCTTACGGGAGACCAAGTACTGGAGACTACGTCCTCCATTCCGGGACGCGTGGCAGCCGACGTTGCCGGTATGTATGCATACGCCGGACAAGTATATCCTGCATTTGGTACCACTTCTGCACGGCATGACGACTTCGGCTTTCCGGCAGCCTGCCTCTCCGAAGACATGAATGGCGCAGATATGGTTTCCGACAACAGTGGATATAACTGGTTCTCGGTGGCAAGTGATTACACCGACCGCACTCCCAATTATGCCAATCCGTATGCTCGCTATGCCAATCTCTACAATCAAATTAAACTTGCCAACGACATATTGGGTTCGATTGACCCTGCCACGGAGGATGTTACCTTGAAGCAGTATATGGGACAAGCAAAAGCCGTGCGTGCATTCGATTATCTGAACCTAGCTCCATACTTTCAGTTTAATTATCAAACAAGTAAAGATAAACCTTGTGTTCCCATCGTAACGGAGGCTACCGCAGATCCCGCCAACAATCCTCGTGCTACCGTAGAAGAGGTGTACACGCAAATCATGTCAGACTTGAATGATGCGATAACGTTGTTGGAGGGATATACCCGTCCGGACAAGAGCAAGATCGACCAACAAGTAGCTTACGGGCTACGCGCCCGTGCCAACCTTTACATGGGCAATTGGGCAGACGCGGCTTCCGATGCGGAGAAAGCTATGGTAGGCTATGCACCTGCCACTATAGCTGCTGTAAGTACACCTTCTTTCTACAACTTGAACGACCCGAATTGGCTCTGGGGAATACTCATTGAGGCTGACAAAGCGGGAATGTTACCCTCATGGCCTTCGCACTTAGGCTCTTTCAGTGCGATGAGCTATACCGCAGGTGTAGGTGTTTACAAACGCATCAACCCGTTGTTGTTCGATAAGATTCCCTCTACCGACGTTCGTAAAGGCTGGTGGGTAGATGAAAATATGCATTCGCCATTGCTCTCCACCATCAGCTGGAATGGGGTAACAGGCGATGCCATAGCCCCGCTGGAGATTGCCGACATCAAAGTGGCTTTCACTCCCTATACCAACGTGAAGTTCGGTATGAAGAGCGGCATCGGCAGCTCCGTCAACGACTGCGACTGGCCTTTGATGCGCGTAGAAGAGATGATATTCATTCAGGCTGAAGGGCTTGCCATGAGCGGAAACACTGCAGGTGCCCAACAAGCATTGGAGAATTTCATCAAAGCCAACCGCGACCCATCGTACACCTGTAGAGCGTCGACGGCAGAGGCTATACAGCTTGAGGTATGGAAGCAACGCCGCATTGAGCTGTGGGGCGAAGGATTTTCCATGTTAGACATTATGCGTTTGGGTAAGCCGGTAGTACGTTTCCATGGGAATGATATCGGCATCTGGCCGGATGCGTTTGCTTTCAATGTAGCTTCCGACAACGGTTATCTCTTGTTGCGCTTCCCGCAGTCCGAGACCAATGCCAACATTGGTATTCCCGTTACGGAAAACAATGAGGGAACGATACCCAAGTCGAAAGACAATCCGGGTCTCTTAGACGGAGTGACCGACTAATCCTATTTTATTCAATCTTAAAAAACGAAAAGAGTATGAAATATTTTAAATACATATCGGGATTGTTTGTCGCAACGATGACGCTGACACTCGTCGGCTGCGGTTCAGACGACGACAACTATACCCCGGGTGAGCCTGCTGCGACAGATTGCATGAATGTCTATTTTGACGCGAGCAATGCCACCTCCATTGAGCTTGCGCCTACAGCTGCTTCCTTTAACGTCGTGGTAATGCGTCCCGACGATAAAAAAGCAAGTGCGGCTTCTGTTCCTCTTGAGATGATTAACGGCGCAGATTTTTTCGAGGCATCCACCGCTGCTAATTTTGCGGCAGGGGAAACATCTACAACGATTACGGTGAGCGCCAAGTCCGGTGCACCAACTGGTGAAAACCTTACAGTCGAACTTGCTATTAAAGATCCCGCATATGCAAATCCTTATAGTACCGGCTTGGCATATTATGGATGTACTGCCATGATTGTACAATGGAATACCTTGGGCGAGGGACAATTCTTCGACTCGTTCTGCTTCGTCGGCTCTACCTTTGCCGCCGTAGCCAAAGTGACCATCCAGCAACGCGATGATATCCCCACCGACTACCGAATCAGCTATCCCTATTCGGAAGCAATCTTGGAGGCTGCCGAGTGGACAGGATGGTATCCCGGAGTAACACAGGCAAACATCATATTCCATCTGGATCCTGATACGGATGCCATCACTTGGGATCGGTCGTGGAAGACCAACTTGATTTATCAAGGAACCGTTGGTCAAAACATCGAAGCCTTCATGCCCAATTTGCTGAGCGATTCGAGCGAGAGCTATGCTGTAAGAGATAATGACGGAAATATTGTCTACTTCTCCTTGTCGCCCTATTACTACATTAACGGGCTGGGGGGATTTGGAGTATATCCCTGCTACTTGGGCTTCCCCGGCATCGACTTGGCAGGAATGTTGGGTGTCGGCGTATTCGAATAACCTAATAATTCGCAACAATTTCATCACATTCCCCCGCAAGAAAAAGATTCTTGCGGGGGGAATTATATACACCTCTTGACATGATAAAGAAAACATTGTTAATCATTCTCCTCCTTGTCGCTGCATGGACGGCAAATGCAGTTCAACGCTCTTCGCAGGAGGCATTGGCTATTGCCCGTGCATTCTTCGCACGGTCTGAGCAGACAACAACGCGTGGCGCTGTCGACAACATGATTCGTCCGGTGATTTCCTCGCGCGAACTGCTCAAAGCTGGCGATGCCGATACGCGCCATGTGGTAAACGGCGATGCTGCTTTCTATGTCTATAATCGGGGGGATGACGGATATGTCATTATCTCGGGCGACGATAGCATGAAACCTATTTTGGGCTATTCACTTACCAACGCTTTTGTGGTCGATGGGTTGCCCGACAACCTGCTCCAATGGCTCCAACTCTATCAGGAGTACTACGAGCAGATAACTGACCGAAAAGGATATATACGAACAGACAAACAATCTCTGACAGCGGCATCTTATCCATCGACGGTGGCGCCATTGCTGGGCGACATCAACTACAATCAGGATGCCCCTTATTGGAACGATTGCCCGCTACTCAACGGTCGAAACACCTACTCCGGCTGCGTAGCTACTGCCATGGCTACCATTATGAGATATTATCAATATCCAACAAGAGGTATCGGTTCGCACAGCTATACGTGGAAAGATAAAGAGTGCGCTTTCAATTTCGGCAGCACAGTGTTTGACTGGACTAATATGCTGCCTCAATACTATCCCGGACAATACACTACTACCCAAGGCAAAGCCATATCTACCCTGATGTATGCTTGCGGCGTAGCTGTGAATATGAATTATGATACCGGCGGTTCGGGAGCTTCTGCCATGACGGTAGCCCAGGCAGTAGTGGACTACTTCGGATACGACAGCAACAGTATGGGGTATGCCGAACGGGCATGCTTCACCTCTGCCGAATGGATAGACAAGATAAAGAATGAGTTGGCATCTAACCGCCCGATCTTTTATGCCGGTTCGTCGTTAGACGTGGGGCATGCTTTTGTCTTCGACGGCTATGACGAACAGAACATGGTGCACGTCAATTGGGGATGGGGCGGCGCCAACAACGGATACTTTGAGGTTGCTTCGCTCGACCCTGATAATCCGGGTATCGGAGGAGGCACAGCCACCGGCGGCGGATATGTATTCAATCAGTGCATGGTCACTGGTTGGCAACCACCTACTGAAGGATCGGTATACGCCTCTTACTTTCAAGTTGACAGCATTGCCGCGTCGAAATCGGAGGTACTCAAGGGTAGCGAGCAGTTCAACGTTACCGTCTATAATATCTACAACTATACGACCACCTTCAAAGGTGGCGAATTGGCTCTGTTGGTAGACAAAGAGGGTCAACGTCAAGTCTTAGCGACCCGCACACTGTCTGAATTGAAATCGCTTTACGGCTATTCGAGGGCATCGTTTACCAATCTCATTATTCCTGCCGATATGGCGGACGGCGTTTATACCCTCAGCCTGGCCACTAAGGAGCAGCGCGAAACCGACTGGACCGATGTTCGGGCACGTTTGGGTTACAACGCCCAACTGCGGATGACGATTGCGGGAGATCGATGTACCTTCGTTGCACACACGGGTGAGTTCAATGTCAACGACCTCACCGGCAGTGTCGAAGCCACCACTACACTCTACGACGGGCAAAGTGGGAAATTCAACATGACGCTCACCAATCAACATACTTCCATAGAGTATTATGGTATGGCAGGTGTTGCTTTCCTTTCGATACCCGCCGAGGGAACAGAAGAGGAGAGTGAATTTGTAGCATTAGTCGGATATACCCAAGTGGAAATAGCACCCTCCCTCACAAAGAACTACAATCTTTCGGGAGTACTGGAAGCCAATCTGCTGGGCGAAAAAAGTCTTCCTGCAGGCGAATACTATATTTGTCCGGGTGTGGAATGGGGACCGTATATCTACGCGTTGATTGACGAAGAGAATCTTGTAAAAGTCACCGTCAACGAACCTCGTGGAAACACCACCCTCAACGTGCTCAACGGGCGCTTGGAGAAAGAACTGATTACAACGGGCGAACAGCTGAAGTTCCTTGCCAACCTCACCGTGAGCGGCACGGGAAGCAGCTATTCGGGAACGTTGACGATGCGCATCCTGCCGACTAACGGAATGACTCCACTTAGTGAATACACTCAGGATGTGTTTGTGAAAAAGAATGTTGCATATCAGTTGGAGATGGCATTCGACCCGAAAGTAGAAGCGGGGAATTATATTGCCGCGCTCTATAAACCAGCATTACTCGGAGGATATGTGAAAGTGGTGCAACTCCCTTTCACTGTCACCGTCTCCACCGGCATCGCCGACGCTACGGCAACTGAAGGTATCCGCCTCTACAAAGAACCCGGTTCTCTGCGCATCGTTGCCGAACAAAACATCCGGCAGATACGCATCTACGCCTTGAACGGAACCTTGATTTACACCGGCAAGCCCGAGTCTGCCACGGTGACGCTCGCTACCGATCGTTGGAGCAGAGGCGTCTACGTGATAGAGATGCAAACTGCCGACGGCGTGTGGAAACAACAGAAATATTTCCAATAGTTGAACATTCTCTCTGCTGGATAGCGATTCGGATATAGAGAGTTCTAACTACCAGATATTCTCTCTTAGATTTTGGTAGGTCTAACTTTACATTAACGGTTTCTTTTTCCATAAAGAAACAATGAAGGGCGGTTTCGTGAGAAACTGCCCTTTGTCTTGTGCCGAGCATGGCACTTGACTTGACGGTGTAGTCCGTGCTTTCTTGTGCTACCGTTGGCAGCGAACCTGTGCTACCGTTAGCAGCGAACCTGTGCTACCGATATTGATTATTCTTCACTCTATCTCCACCCCTTTATAGAAATCGAGTATCTTGGTACGAAACAGATATTCATACTTGGCTTGCAGCTCGTTAGACTGTGCCTGTACCAGATTCTGTTTGGCTTCGTTGTACTCTACGGCGGTGGCTTTGCCGTTGTTATACTTCTCGACAACCAGCCCGAAAGATTCTTCGCTGGCTTGTGCGGCGGCAGTACTGCCGTTATACTTACTTTCGGCAGCGATGGCGCTATACCAAGCCTGTTGAATCTCCTTGTAGAGGTTCTTCTTCACATTCTCTAATTGCAAGTCGTAGTTCTGCTGCTGCAGGCGGGCAGAACGTACACGGTTGCGGGTGGCAAAGCGATTGAATATCGGGACGTTCAAACTCAACCCTACATATTTGCTAAAGTTGTCGCCCATCTGCTGGCGAAAGGTGCGGTTAATGGTCGAGTAGAAGTTGGTACCCAAACTACCGTTGAGATTGATGGTAGGATAGTAGCCGCTTTGTGCCACGCGGATGCTGTGCTTACTCCCTTCCAACCGATATTGGGCAGCCCTGACGGCAGCTTTTTCGCCGAGGGCGGTCTGATAGATCTCGTCGGGAGGGGTGAGCGGAGACAAGTCGAGCTTCACGGCAGGCGTAGAGAGTTGAAACCCTTCGGGCGTCTCCAATTCGATGAGTTGACTAAGGTCGAGCAACGAGAGTTTATAGTTATTGTCTGCCTGCACTACACTCAACTCATCTTGCGCCACACGCGATTTGGCATCTGCCACCTCGGTGGGAGCGGCTTTTCCCAACTCATTCAGGCGGGCAATGCGGGCGTACTGTTCGCGGCTCAACGCCAATTGCCCCATAGCCACCTGATGTATCTCTTTATTAAAAAGCGCCTGCAAATAAGAGGATGCAATGTTGATGGCAAGATCTTCTTTAGCCTTCTCCAAATCGGCCATGGCAGCTTTCAGATTGAGTTTGGCAAGCTCATATTGATGCGGCAGTTCCAACCCGGTAAAGATAGGTATACCGGCAGAGAGCGACATATTGGTACCATGGCTGCTGGTGTTGATATACACGGTCGAGTAGTCGCCGGTTGTTTCGTCCTTAATGGCAGTCTGCGTGCGCCCCCAGTTCCAGCTTTGCGACGCACTCCCGTTCAAGCTTGGCAGCCGTGCCCACTTGGCAGTATTTACATCGACCTCGCTCTGCTTGGCAGATACTTCTGCTTGCCTGATGGTGACGTTGTGTTCGATGGCATAATCGATGCAGTGGCGCAACGTCCATGCCTCTTGTGCCGAGGCGGAGCCGGTACCGGCTACCCCTGCTATGATGTATATGGCTAATCTTCTGTTCATCATCATACCTATTTATTTCTGCTCTAATCCTCTTACTTTCTCATCGCCCTTGAGACCGCTTTCGATGGCAATCTTGATACCGTCGCTAATGCCCACCGTAACGGGTTGACGACGGAACTGCTGTTCGGGCACGCTGTCGGTAAGCACGTACACGAAGGTACTGTCGTTATTGAAATCGATGGTGCTTTCGGGCAGTGTGAGCACCTGATGAGCGCGTGCCAGTACGATTTCGGCATTGGCAGAGTATCCCGAACGGATGGTGACGCTGTCGGGCACAGAGATAGCAGCTTTGATTTCGAACTGGTTGGCTCCGTTCTCTTCGACAGCCTTGGGCGAGATATACTCCAGATGTGCCTCGAAGGAGAAGTTTTGCAAGGCGCCAATGGTGATCTTCACCGGCATGCCTTCGTGAATACGTCCCACCTCGGTTTCGTCGATATTGCCGCGGAAGATCAGGTCGTTCATGTTGGCTACGGTAGCAATGGTTGTTCCGTCGTTGAAGGTGTTGCTCATGATAACCGAGTTACCCGCCTTCACAGGCACATCGAGAATCAGTCCGTCGATGGTAGAGCGAATCAGCGTAGATGAGAACGAGGCGGAGTTTTTGGTGATACCCTCTTTCACAATCTCCAGATTGTCTTGTGCCGTCTGCAGCTCTTCGCGTGCCTGCTCTACGGTGATTTTATCTCTTTCGTACTCCTCGCTGCTGATGAGCTTCTCATCGTAGAGCTTCTGGTTGCGTTTAAAGTCTACTTCGGCTTGTGCGGCGTTGATTTTGGCAAGTCGCACGCGACTTTCGGCAGAGTTGAGCGTACCCAGTTCGGGGATTACCTTTACTTTAGCAATGACCTCGTTTTTCTTCACGCTTTGCCCGGCTTCCTTATACACCTCGTCGATGATACCCGATATTTGAGGCTTGATGAGAATCTCGTCGCGCGGCTCTACCTTGCCGGTAGCGACAGTCGTTTTCTCCAGATTGGCGATGGAGGGTGTTTCGGTGTTGTAAACCGTTACTTTAGGCTTCGACTTCTGATAAAGAAACACAAAGGTGTAGACAAAGATGGCAGCTACGACTACCAGTCCCAAGATTTTAAAGAACTTCTTCATATTGTATATTATTAATTTTCAACTCGTAATTGCTTTAAACAAGGGGGCATGCCCCTCGCTGTTTTATATCATTCATCCCTTATCGCTTCTATCGGCTTAATCCCCATAGCGCGATACGCAGGCGCCAATCCGGCGAGCATGCCCAGTGCCACGAGCAGTGCTCCCATGCCGATGGCAGTCCAGAAGGATACCTGATAGGGTGTGGTGATGGTTCCCGGGTCGTTGACGGCTGCTTCAAACACTTGCAGCACCAGCACGGCAAACGATATGCCTGCCATACCTGCAATGATGGTGAGTACCATACTTTCGGAGAGAATCTGTTGCAAGATGTCGCGCGGACGGGCGCCGATGGCGCGACGGATACCAATCTCGGTAGTGCGCTCTTTTACGGTTACCATCATGATGTTCGATACGCCGATGGCTCCGGCAAAGAGGGTTCCCAGTCCAACCATCCAGAACAGCACCCGCACGCCCAGCATCAGGTTATCAATCATGGAGAACATGGCTTCGGCATTGAGCATGCCTACTGCCTGCTTGTCGTCGGGGGCGATGTAGTGCGCCTCTTTGAGCACGCCCTTCACCTTATCTTCGATGGCAGTCACCTTCACGCCGGGCTTCATCACCATACAGGCGATGTCGATGCGTTGACCGATGTTGTAGGCTTGCTGCATGGTGGTATAGGGCATGATGATCGATTCGGATGCTTCACCCTGTATGCTGATGTTACCTTCGGCATAGTTGACACCGATCACCGTATAGTAAGTTCCGTCGATGCGTATGGTTTGCCCACACGGGTCTTCGCCTCGTTTGAAGAGGCTTTCGTACACCCGACTTCCGATGACGCACACCTTGCGTGCTTCGCTGATATCTACATCGTTGATATATCGTCCGACGGTGATATTAGGTGCTTCTATCTTTTGGTATTCGGGATACAAGCCCTGCACGCTGGCGTCGTAGGTCTGCTCTTCGCGCACCACCGTCCGTCCCCAATAAGAGATGGAGGGGGTGATAATATCTATCTCGTCGACGGATCGGCGCAAGCGTTCGATGTCTTGCAGTTCAAGGCTCCACCAGCGTCCTTTCCGGAAGCCTTTGTAGGGCACACTTGTCCGGTCGGAGTAGACGAATGCGGAGTTGGTTGCAAAGCCCTCGAACTGTTGACGCAATTCTGTTTGCCATCCGTTGCCGGCGCCCACAAGGGTTACGAGCATAAAGATGCCCCAGAACACGCCGAAAGCGGTGAGAAGACTGCGCGTTTTGTTGCGCGTAATGGTGAGGAGAATTTCCTCGGTACTGTCTAAATCTATTCTCATAATCAGTCTGCTCTAAGTGCTTCGATGGGACTTATTCTAACGGCCTTCCGGGCGGGGAAGAATCCTGCCAGCGTACCGGCAATGATGAGTGTCAGCGTAGCTTGTACCGCCACGCCGATACTTACCGTAGGATTGGTAAATACAGTCTGCTGAAACTCACCCGCATCCATGACCTGATTGCCGGCTACGATGTTCATCCACTCCGTGATGCCAATGCCTGCCACCATGCCGATATAGCCGAACAGGGTGGTGATGAATACGCTTTCTACAATGATCAGCCACAGAATGGAGCGGGGCTTGGCACCGAGCGCCTTGCGAATACCAAACTCATGGGTACGTTCGCGCACGGTAATCAGCATGATGTTCGACACGCCTACGATGCCGCTTAGCAAGGTAAAGATACCTATCACCCAGATGGCAATCCGCAGTCCGCTTGCCGCTTCCTGCGTGCTGAGATATTGCGACATGCGGTTCCATATCCAAATGGCGCTGTCGTCGGTAGGGTCGAAGCGATGATTGGCTGCAATCACCTTGCGGTAGTTGGCCTCGAACACTTCGTTGGCAGCTTCGGTAGGCAGGTCTTTAATGGTAAAGAGGATGCGATGCAGCTCTTCGCCCTTCATGTAGATGGTTTGTAGCGTGGTAAAGGGTATCAGTGAGTAGCCGCTGTCCTGATCGCTTTGGTCGTTGAAGACACCTACCACCTGATACATCACATTTCCTACCTTGACATACTGTCCGATGGGGTTCTTCCGCGCCTTGGCAAAGAGTATCTCCGCACCTTTCTTATGCAGCACGATTACTTTGCGTCGCTCCTTCAGATCTTGCTCGTTGATCATACGTCCTTCCACAATCTTGGCAACCTCTATTTGGGTATAGCTGGGATAAACGCCGTAGAGCGTGTTGTTGATGTATTCCGATCCGTAAGTCACTACCACACCGGTCTGACGCACAGTAGCACTGGCGGCAGTGACATGTTCGGGGAAGTGCTGTTCGGTGTCGCGCATGTCGGCATTCTCCATGCGGATGCGCCGTCCCTCTTTCAGCCCGTCGTAGGCCTTGGACGTCCATCCGGGCGATACACGGATGGAGTTGAGCGCCCGTTCGGAGGAGTTGCCTTCGAAGGCATTAATCAACCCATTGCCTGCGCCCAGCAGTACGATCAGCATGAAGATGCCCCATGCCACAGCAAATCCGGTGAGCAGGGTGCGCATCTTGTTACGACTGATGGTTCCGAGTATTTCTTGAAACAGGTCTATCATTTCATTAATCCGTCTCTGCCGAAGGGCGACGCATCGTGATTGATATTCTCTTCGATGCTTCCGATGATGCCGTCCTTGATGTGAATAATTTTGTTGGTTTGATTGGCTACGCCGCTTTCATGGGTAACCACGATGAGGGTGATGCCCGAATCTTTGTTCAGCCGCTTGAGTATGTCCATCACTTCGACGGAGGTCTTGCTGTCGAGCGCCCCGGTGGGTTCGTCTGCCAAAATGATTTGTGGCTGCGTGATGAGGGCGCGTGCAATAGCAACCCGTTGTTTTTGTCCGCCCGACATTTCGTTGGGCATGTGGTGTGCCCACTCCTTTAGTCCCAGCCGGTCGAGGTATTCCAGCGCCAGCGCGTTACGTCGGCGTCGGCTCACTCCCTGATAAAAGAGCGGGAGCGCTACGTTTTCTACTGCGTTCTTGAAGTTGATGAGGTTGAACGACTGGAAGATAAATCCTATCATGCGATTGCGGTACTCGGCGGCTTTGGTCTCGCTCAGGTTGCGAATGAGGGTACCGTTGAGGTAATACTCGCCGGTATCGTAGGTATCGAGTATACCTAAAATATTCAGTAGTGTCGACTTACCCGATCCGGATGCTCCCATGATAGAAACGAACTCTCCGCGCTGTATATTGAGAGTTACTCCCTTGAGCACATGCAACGGCGAACCGTTGTTGTAGGTTTTGTTGATGTCTTTGAGTAGTATCATTATGATATGTTTTGGCTATTAGACGCACGGGTGGTAAGGAAAGTTGCATGGGGGTGAAAGTTTTTATAAAACAGGTGCTGACTGCATGCCTGTCAAAATGCACGCAGTCAGCACCTGAACTATCCAACGAACCGACCTTCCTAAATTTCTTTTCAGAACGGCAAGTCGTCCTTGTCATCGGCAGGAGATGCAGCAAACGGAGCTGCCGGCGGCGGAGGAGGCACCGGAGCGCCATACGTCGGTGCAGGAGCGCCGGCAAACGGTGCCGGTGCGGCAGCAGCCACACGCTCTACCTTCCAAGCCCGAAGACTATTAAACCAACGATCTTGCCATTGACGGGCATCAATGTCGAAAGAGACCGTCAAGTCTTCGCCCATCTGAATATTAAACTGATTCAGGCGGTCTTCGCCATACACTTCAAAACACATTCTGCGTGGATATTGATTGCTGACAACATCCTCAATAACAAATTCCTGAGCCGTCCAAGGGTTCCCGCTCGATTTCGCAACTCCGGTCTTTTTCGGGAGTATTGCGATGATTTTACCAGTGAAGTCCATACTATACTATTGTTACACTATATTTTTTTGATGCGGCGAAGATACAACATTTTGGTATTTATTCCCGCAAATTGATGTTTTTTATGCTTCATCTATCTTACGGAGATTCTTCTTTACGCCGTGATATGCACCGTCCAACGGTGGTTGAACGCCCGTCTAACGGTCGTTGGACGCGCGGCTAACGACCGTTGGACGCGCGTCCAACCACCGTTAGACGGGTACAAAGAGTAGATAAATATCGTTCAATCACCCTGTCAAACAGGGATAATGTTTGCCATTACCCGCAAAGAATCGTTTCTGATTGTCACACTATCAAATAAATAGCGTACATTTGTCCAAATTTTAAGTAGCACTGAAAATTTGGACAAATGGAGAACAATGTGTTTATTCATAGAGATTTAGGAGGGGTTATTCGCGACATGTTGCAATACTATCCCGTAGTTACCCTGACAGGTCCGCGTCAATCGGGTAAGACCACTTTGTGTCGCGAACTGTTTCCCGGGTTACCTTATGTAAATCTGGAGAATGTCGACACGCTACGTCGCATTCAGGAGGATGTAACACAGTTCTTTGCGTCGCATCTTCAAGGAGTGATTATAGATGAGGCGCATCACCTGCCGCGCCTATTCTCGGACATACAGGTGATTGTCGACGAAGATCGTTTTCGCGGAAACAGCGAGCGGAAGTTTATTGTAACGGGCAGCAGTAACTTTGCCTTGCTGGAGAAAGTGACGCAGTCGATGGCAGGTCGCACCTCCGTACTCACCCTGCTGCCATTGTCTGAGAGAGAACTGCGCCATGCCGGAATAGAGGTGGAAACCGACAGGTTTATCTTGAACGGAGGATATCCCGCCGTGTGGCGAAGCGAATCGATTCGCAAGCAGTTGTATGGCAACTACTCGACCACCTATATCGAACGCGACGTGCGCAACCTCATCAATCTGAAAGATTTGTCGGCTTTCCAAGCCTTTGTCCGGCTCTGTGCGGGGCGCATCGGTACGGAGTTTAATGCGTCGGCATTATCGGTGGCGGTAGGTGTCAGCGTAAATACCATCCGCCATTGGCTGAGTGTGTTGGCAGCATCGTATACCGTTTATCTGCTTGCTCCTTATCACGCCAACATTGGGAAGCGGCTCACCAAGACGCCCAAGCTCTATTTCTACGACACAGGGCTGGCTGCCTACTATCTGGGCATAGAATCTGTGGAGCAACTACAGTCGCACCCTTTGCGCGGCGCGCTGTTTGAAAACATGGTTCTCAACGAAATCAAGAAAGAGAGCTTGAACCGTGGCGACGACGAGACATACTACTTCTATCGCGACAAAACCGGACGGGAAATAGACCTCATCCGCATGGTCGGTTTGGAGATAGAGGCTTATGAAATCAAGGCGAGCAAAAGCTTTAGCACCGATTATTATAAACACCTGAAATATCTTCAGGAGCTGATAGGAAAGCCGTTGCGTCGATCGGCAGTAATCTACGACGGGTCTGAACAGCAGCCTTATCAAATGAACGGGCTGTATAACTTCCGCGAATTTACTCTTTATCCCGAAGCAGGTACCTGTCGATAGTAATCTATCACTTTGCTTATCCCCTTCGGTCAAGTGATAGAACTACATGATAAAACAATCTCTGAGAGTTGACTAAAACGCATGGATAACCGAAAAATAACTTGTATTATCTGATTGAGCATCTATAATAATTATATCTTTGCAGGGCAATCTCGGATGTAAGAATCATGCTATAATCATATCGATGCGATGGAAAAGAAATT
>JAISIN010000084.1 GCA_031262085.1 Prevotellaceae bacterium | reverse complement strand
AGGGTAGACAGGGTGGACAGGGTATTTTTCAACTTTATTAAATGTATATATACGTATATGCATATATGTACTATATATAATATGTTCTCACGCGAAAATATATAAAGTTTAAAAACACCCTGTCCACCCTGTCCACCCTGTCTACCCCGTCCACCCTAAGAGATCCATCGAAATCACCATCCCCACCCTGACCGCATTCAGCATCATCTTCACCCCCATATTGATTCGCTCCGGAATGGCGGTTGCCCTGCATGGATCTTCCTGCCGAATCATATAAGCTATTTTTTAAGCATGACTTAACACAGATTGTGTGTCTATTACAAAAAAGCAAATGGTCTTGCCTTGCAACTATGCACAATTATTCCAACATGCTAAAATTTCTTTGCACACTATACTGCTGCATTCTATCAAAGAAAGGAAAGAAGGAACGGTCGGACAAAGTTATTCCGGCTCTATAACGAACTCTGTGGGTACTAGTAAGGAGGGGAGTGGAGATAGTTCTGAAAATCATTACCCATTGAAAACGTTATAGATCCCAAACTTTCTCGTTGAATAAACGTAAACATCAGCCACTTATATGTTGATTTTCTTGTGAACCCTAAGCCAAATTTGTCCGACCGTTCCTTCTTTCCTTTCTTTGATAGAATGCAGCAGTATAGTGTGCAAAAAAATCATAGTCCAAGACGTCCGATATCCTATTCAGAAGTGGTGCATTGATATGCTCCTTTCCAAAAATAGAGTTTACGGTGGAGCGCGCAACGCATATTCTACGTGCAAACTCCGCATTAGTAAGTCCTGCCTCACGCACTTTCTGTTCGATCAGCATCCCGATGTGAATACTTTCCGGTTTCATAGTTATTAAGAATTTAAATTGTTCGCTTGCACGACATCTGCTGTTCTTTCGGTTTCAGCATCTCTGCAAAGTCAGCGGCATCATAGTGAGCTATTATCAATATTTTAGGCAAATATACACAACTTATAGATTCAAAAAGCAAATCATAGCATATAATTTGTAAGTTATCGAGCTGTACCTATAACATACAACCGGAGTGGCGACGACGCAGTGTTCGTATATATCGTAATTGCTTTCCTGAACTGTTCGGGATGATCGGCTTGATAAGTAACCAATAGAATCTATATACGATAGAATAGTATAGTCGTGCACCGGTTCATAGAGAAGCGTAGTATCTTTATGCCCATATAAAATTTATTGTTGTCCGGAGTTATACAGGTATGCGATAGACCACATAATTGCTGTCTTTATCATAGCCAATCCCTAACAGAGCTTGTTCTTTGGCGGAGTAGGTTATGTATTTCACTTCGTGGTCTATGTTGATGATGCGCAAGGGATTGCCATTCCAGTCGAATACCAGGATTTTGTTGGAAAAGAATATGTCATTTCTATTCTGTAATTGCAACACATCCATCAATGTATGTTCATTGTGTAATGCATAAATAGCATGGGTATCCGACGTAACAGAAGCAATTCCTATCTTGGTTGTTGGCCTCATGGACACCGCTCCTCCACTCTCCGGCGTAGCTCCGAATGTGGGTAGTAATAGCACTTTCGATGTAACAAGTTTTATACGATTCAAATCGGTGTAGTCGTATACTTCCATTACATCTCCAAAATCAGAAAACCAAGCCAGTCTGTTTTCTATAGGGTTACATAAGCAACGACCATACAATAGCGTGGATACATGGATGGGGGACAGATTCTCTATCTCAACTTGATCGGCAAAGCTATGAAACTCATGTTCTTGTCGAAACGTAAAATGTTTCTCTTCAAATTGCGTAAGAAAGAACATCAAATCACGCTTGTCATCATAAGCCAAAGAAGATATATTCTGTTCGGGTGTCTCCTTATCAATCTGCAAAAATTGTACGCCTTGCTCACTCACTTCGAAAAGGAAGAGTGTATTGAGATATGTGTCTTTTACATAAAATGTATTCCCTCCTCTATAAAGACCGAACTCTTGTATGCTAAGAGCTTCGTTTGCACCTTGCCCTTTGGGCAGCAGACGGTGCACCTTTCCGGTTACGGTATTATACGCCATCATGAGTTGAGGGAGCGAAGGCTCACTAAAGATCACATAATCACCTATGGCTAATAGTTGCTTAGGACTACCCAACGAATCGGGTTGGATGGCATCATAAATGCTTGCATGAACATTAACCTGCTTATTAAACAAACCTATAAATCCAGGCTCCTTTTCGTTACAAGAAAATAGGGTAACGAGTAATATAGCTATATATATGTGTTTCATTTTATAAAAATTAAGATATTGATCATTATGAAGATGCATCAACAGTATAAAGCGCGTCTGTACCCGCATTCGAGTACGTGCTGTATCCGGCAACGATTGCCGATACAGCGATTGCCGAAGTAATCAGAAATTTCTTTTTCATCTTCTTAAATTGTTAATGGTTAATAATAG
Source organism: Prevotellaceae bacterium (assembly GCA_031262085.1). Lineage (GTDB taxonomy): Bacteria > Bacteroidota > Bacteroidia > Bacteroidales > Bacteroidaceae > Bacteroides. The sequence goes on along the minus strand of JAISIN010000084.1, from coordinate 49,111 downwards.
CCCCTCCTAAAAGGAACACAACAAAGATACAACGCCCTCCGAGCCTATTCCAAACTTTCTTGTTGAATAAACGTAAACATCAGCCACTTTTATGTTGATTTTCTTGCAAACCCTAAGCCAACTTCAAGAAGTTACCGGAACAACTTCAAGAAGTCGTCGAGACAAGTTCAAGAAGTCGCCGAAGCGAGTTCATCTTTACGCCGTGACTTAGTTTTTTTTATCCGCTTCAAACAGAGCAACGGCAAGAAGAAGAAGATACCTATGACCGACATCACTAACCCACCAATGGTTCCTGCCGCCAACGGGAACCAGAACCCTTCGCGTTCAAGCCCCACCATAAAAGGGATGAAGCCCAAGATGGTAGAGACTACCGTCAGAAAGATAGGAATCGCCTTGGCGTTCCATGCACGGGTATAGGCACGGAGCGGCGAAAGATGCGGATAACGGCGACGGAGCGTATTGTACTCGTTCAACACGTAGATGCCGGCATTCACTGTGATGCCGCACAACAGCACGAACGAAGCAAAACCACCTTGGTCGAAGTTCAGTCCGAACCAATAGAACGTGAGGAACACCCCGATATAAGAGATCGGAATGATAAAGATGATCGCCAACGGCTGTTTCAACGAGTTGAACAGGATGCTTGCCATGAAGAAAATGATGGCTGCCACGATGCCCAGCAACAGATATTCCCGATAACCCTTCTCTCTCCACGACCAATAGGAACGCTCCGAAGTGGCACTATAACCCATGGGCAATGTTTTGTTGAACTCCTCAAGCTCGCGCTTCTGCACCTTCTCACTCTGCTCGTAGGAGCCGATGTATTCGTATTGCAGACAGAGACGATACTGCTGGTTCTCCTTAGCTATCTTCTGCGGCGCCTGCCCGATGGTAATCGTAGCCAACTCGACAGGCTTATAGTATCGACCGTCGTTGGTCTGAAAAGGCATATTCTGCAATGCCCACACATCGTACTCGCCCGACTGGCGCGAAGAGAGGCGGATACGTTCGCTGCCATTGCGAGTGGGCAGAACGGCAGCTTCCATATTGCGCCCGAAAACAGGGCGAATATCCGTATAGAGTTGGTCGAACGAGACATTCGCTTCCGCCATGCGCTCCCTGTACGGATCGAAATAGAATTCCCGATAATCCTCCTTAGCATACGAAAACTCAGAGTTGATAGTCACCTCCTTGATGCGCCGATAGGTGAGCAGGCGGGTTTTCAGCGCTTCGGCATGTGCATACAGCTCGTCGTAGTTATAGCCATACATCTTGATACGCGACGAGCCGGCGCTCTCGTGCACGTCGTTGCTGAATCCTTGATCCTGCTGCAGTCCGCTGATATTCCAGCTGCCTCCGCCCAATTGCAGCGCCTTGCTTATCATATTCGATTTCAACCGATAAGGGAAACCGCCGTGTTCATACTCCTTTTTGAAATAGATGCTGATGCTTGCCTGTTGCCCGCTATACACCGTCGTGTGAAACTGCCGTATCTCCTTAAATTCGCTCAGGTAGCTCTCCATGCGCTTCACGAGGGTATTCATCTGCTCCAGCGTGTTGCCATGAGGCAGATTGGCAGTGGCAGACAACACCACCTCGGCGTTGCGGGTGAAGTAGCTGCCGTTGTAGACTTTCGTAATAAACAGATACAGCGTGCCTCCGAAAGCGGCTGCCAGCACGAAGAAAAGAACGATGCGCCAACGCAACATATAATATATGAGTACTTGATACAGATGAGTAAACCGCACCGTTGTCCGACGGATGAAGCGATGCAGCGGCGAACGACGTGCCTTGCGCGTTTTCAACCCGATCTTGTCTATCAACGCAGGCACAAAGAAGAGGGCGACAAAGAGCGACACCGTGAGATTGACCATCATCACGGCTGCAAAGTCTTGCAGGTTGAGGCGAATCTCCTCGTCCAGAAAGAAGATAATCACCAACGCACCCATGGTGGTGAGCGTGGCAGCCAGTATGGAGAGAAATGCCTTCAGGTTTCGGCGATGCAAGATATGGTCGGTCATCACAATGGTGCTGTCTATCACCAGATTCAAAGAGATGGTGATGCCTGCCAGCGAGTAGAGCTGCATCTCCAAGCCCAACAGGTAGTAGAAGATAAGAGCGATGGCAAGATTGACCGCCAACGACACCACAATCAAGAACAGATAGCGACGGTTGAAGGTCGTAAGCCAGACAAACAACAGCAGGATAAGTACTGTCAAGCCGGTACGGAAATAGATTTTATTCAGCTCGGCACGAATGTATTCGGTAGCGTCGTAGCCTGTATGCACCTGATAACCGGCAGGCAGGTGTCGGCGGATGTTCCCCATCTCGTGCCTCACGGCAGAGGCGAGTTGCAGTTGGTTGGCACGCTCCTCGGCAGTAATCGAGAGATAGATGGAGTTCAACCCGTTGATGCGGTAATAGCGCTGCGGCGGTTCCTCGACGTGGGCAACGCTGACCAACTCGTCGAGCCGTATCAGCCGACCGTCGGCGCCGGTCAGAGAGATGGCGGAAGCATCAAAGCGCTCGTTTGCCGGTTTGGTATCGGGCACAAGCATCAAACGTATCCACTGCTTGCCGGCGGAGGTCTGCATGTCGTAAGTACCCAGAAATTCGCGATTGTAGCGCAGGGCGATGGCTGAACGAATGTCCGACGGAGTGATGCCGAGCGTGCGCAACTGCCGACTGTCGTATTCCAACCGCCACTCCATCGGGGTGGCTCCACTCACATCGATCTGGTAGATGCCAGCCAACTTGGCTAACCGCGGCTTGATGTATGCTTCGGCATATTGCTGTATCAAAATGGGAGTAGACGGAGCGTTGAGGGTAAACGACAGGAACGGACCGGTGTCCGAGCCGTCGGGCACCCACATCTGAATTTCGGGATAGCCTACCTCCTTGGGCAACGAAGACCAAGTCTGTCGGATGATGGTAGAGGCTTCGAAGCGTGCCACATCGACATCGACATGCTTATCGAGATCGACATTGATGCTGCCGTATCCATTGCCCGAGGTCGAGGTGATCCGACGCACCCCCTTGATGCGTGCCAGCATGGCCTCCAGCTTGCTCGTGGCTTCCATCTCTACCACCCGCGACGAGGCGCCCGACATGCTGAACTGTACCGAGAAGCCCGGCAACGTGCGCGACGGATTGAGCTTGACGGGTAGTAACGGTATCAACGCCAAGCCGACCAAGGCGAGAGCCACAAAGGCGACAATGAAAGTGAAGGAATGATTCTTGTTCTGCTCCATGCTGCAAATTCAGTCAATCGTGCCGCTTATTCTGTTGTGAGGTCGAACCGGTCGCTGAGCGACATCCCCGACACGAAGTCGAACAGCGTCAATTTGCGTATCTTGTAATAGTTCAGCCAGTAATTTCGCAATGCGCCGATGTAGTTGCGCTGTGCCTCCTGCTGCCGGTTGTTCGACAGCGTAAGACTGTTGATGTCGGCCTTGCCGATGATGAAGCGTTGACGGGTATCTTCGTAAGCCATGATGGCGAGGTCGAGCGCCTCCTCGGCGCTGACAATCAGCGCCTGCTGCACGTTGAAGTCGTTGACGGTCATGATCACATCCTCTTCGACACTTATCTCGCTCTGCCGCGCAGAGGTACGCACCACATTCAGGTTGTTGCGTGCCATGTTGTATTTACCCTTCCGCACACCCCAGTCTATCAGCGGGATGGATACGGAGAGAGAGACCCGTTCCTGCCGCATCAGGTCGCGATAGACCTCGTTCAATGCACTTCCCGACTGATTAAAACCTACACTGGCGCTGATGGCAGCGTTGAAGCGCGATTCCTGTCGGGTACGGTCGACCTCCCGTTCGGCTTCGAGTACGTTTTGCTGCAATCCGAGGAAGGTAGGGTTGTTGGCGCGCGCCTCTGCCAGTGCATTATCGACCGAGATGGTCACGGTACGCGGACGCGAGGGCAGAGAGAGGCGAATCGTTGTGTTCTTCTTCAGGTTGAGGAACGACGCCAGCGAGAACATGGCGCGCTTGAGCGAGCTTTCGGCGTTTTGCAGGGTGTTGCGGGCATTGACGGCATCAAGCCGCAAGGTCAGCAGATCGGCTCGACTGATGGCTGCAATGCGTTGCCGCTGAATGCCGATGCGGTAGAGGGTATCGGTGCTGCTAACGTTCTCGCGCGCCAAGTCGTACTCGGCTTGTGCCAAGGCAAGGTCGAAGAAGTATCCGGTGGCTTGCTCCGACACCGCCTCGGAGTTATAGAGATACTCTTTCTTCACCTTCTCGTACTTCAGCGGTTCGATTTTGCGTTCCCAGCGGAAGGCGTTATACCCCACCAAGCTCTGCGAGTAACCAATGCGCACGGGCGTGCTGGTGAACTGTCGTTGCCCCTCTTTGCCGAAACTTTGCAAATAGCCCAAGTCGGTATTCAGAAAGAACGTACCCCCCGTCAGGTCGAAGTTCTGCTGAATCGACAAGCTGCCGGTGGCATAGTACGATTGCTGCCCGCGATACACATCGACGTTGTTTTCGGAATCGTAGCGACTGACAATATCGCGGTTGTACTGCGCCGGCATCAGGTCGAGCGTCAGGCTGGGTAGGCGGTTGGCACGATAGCTCCGGTACGCCCAGTAACCTGCCAAATACATATTCTTGGTGCGAAACGCCTCGAGCGAGCTGTCGTTTGCCAGCCGGATGGTGCGTTCGAGGTCGAACGTCACCACCTCATCGCTCTGGGCATGCAGGGTGGCAAGAGGCAGCATCAGTGCATATATTATAAGGTGTAGCTTCTTCATACGTTTGCTTCTTTTTTCTTATAGATAAACCAATATACTAACGGGATGATAAACAGACTGACCAGCGTGCCGATGCCCATCGTTCCGATCATAGCGATGGCAACAGGTATCTGCAGCTCCGACCCCATATCCGATGAGAAGAGCAACGGCACCATCGCGAAAATGGTGGTGAGCGAAGTCATCACGATGGGACGCAAACGACGACGTCCGGCTTCGTGAATGGCTTCGACGAGCGGAGTGCCTGCTTTGCGCAACTCATTGATGGCATCTATCTTCAAGATAGAGTCGTTGATGATGATGCCGCACGTCACAATCAGTCCGATTGCCGACATCAGATTCAGCGTATGTCCGCACAACCACAACAAGACCAGCGCAAATGCTACATCGATCGGTATCTCCAGCAGCACGATCAGGGGCTGCACAAAGCTCTCGAACTGCGCTGCCAAGATAAAGTACATCAACAAGATGGAGACAAACAGAATGATCACCAGCTCATCGAGCATCTGCCGGTTGGAAAAGAAGCTGCCCGTGAAGGCTACGTCCCAGCGACTGTCAGCGTCGACCACCTGCTTGGCTTGCTCCATGAGCGGTTCGGCATCTTCGACATCATAGAAGCGGAAGGGGATGTACTCTCCCGTCTGCCCGGCTGTGATGGTTTTCAGATCTTCGCCAGGCGCCACGCTGACCAATTCGCGCAGCGGGATGTAGGGTGTCACCCCTTTGCTGTCGGGCAAGGCACGCACCAGCGTCTGCTGCAACACTTCGTTGACGGTGCGCGCTTCGCCTGCCACCACAATGGGCAGATATTGCTGGAAGGAGTGCAGCATGGTGACTTGATTCTCTCTGAACGCCGTCTTCAAGGTGCGGTATATTTCGTCATACGACACGCCGTAGAGTAGCAACCGCTCATTGTCGACACGTATATTGAGCTGGTTCTCGAAGGCAACGCTTACCGGTGCATACCCGGTCTGCGTAACCAGACGGTTCTCGAGCCGACGCAGCACATCCGGCTCCACCGCCTGTTCTTTGTTGCGGGCATACAGCTCTGCCACCACATCGGCTTCGCCCGTCACGAATATCTTCTCGAACACCGTTTCGGGCGGTGCAAACGACACCACAGCATACGGATAGTGGCGCTTCATCCAGTGTGTTGCATGGAGTTGCAGCGTCGCCAAACCGTCGGTATCTGCCGTGCGGAAGTAGACCTCCGCTTCCGACGACGAGAGCGCCTCATCACGGTCGAGCAGATAGCTTTGCTGACCGATGGCAGCCGTGCGCTCTACCGTCTCGCCCTTCACGGCGGCGAAGAGACTGTCGACACGGTTGCGGTTCTCGTCCACATGGACATTTTCGTTCCAGTCGATACGCATCATCAGCTCACTGCGGTCGATCTCCGGCATCCGGTCTTTCCCGATAACATCAAACATGCACACACATAGCGGCACCGACACCACGCAAAAGAGCAGGGAGAGGGTTTTGTGCGCGAAGATCCATGCTATACCGGCATCGTAAACGCGGTTGAACGATGTTCGTACCCGCTTCACCCGGTTGGGGCGCTTCGACCGTACCGAATAGACCAGCAGATAGAGCACCGGCAGCAGCATAATGCCTGTAAAGTACGACACCAGCAGCCCCACCGTCACCGCAAACGCCTGGTCGTAGAAGATGGCGCCGGCAATGCCGCTCATAAACACCAGCGGTACAAACACTGCCACTGTGGTGAGCGAGGAGCTGAGCATCGGTGTCACCACTTCGTTCGTACCGGCCATGCACGCCTCTTTTAGCCCGTATCCCCGCTCGCGATATTGCGATATGTTCTCCGTCACCACAATAGAGCTGTCGATCATCATACCCAGCGCCAGTATCAATCCGGCAAGCGATATGATATTGAGCGACATCTTGAACAGGTAGAAGAAGAGGAAGCACACCACGATCGATACCACCATGCTTATACCGATGATAACCGGCGACTTTACATCGCCCAGAAAGAGTATCGCCACCAGGAAGATGAACACGAATCCCAGTGCCAGATTCTGTTGCAGGTTGGAGATGGTATAGTCGAGCAGCTCCGTCTGGTTGCGGCTGATGCTGAAGTCAATGTTAGGGTATAAGCTACGGAAATAGTCCATCGTTGCGCTGATGGATTTCTTGAGGTTTGCCATGTTCTCGTCGGCTTGTTTGATCACGGCAAGGGTCACTGCCCGTTTGTGGTCTGCTATCGACATCCCCCGCACGTCGGCAGGTACGATCTCCACCCGGCAGAAGTCGCCCAGCCTGATGATGCGTCCCTGCTTGTTGATGAGTATGTTTTGCACATCGGCTTCTGTGCGCAGCAGTGCGGCAAACTTGATGTTGTATTGGTAGTATCCGTCGCGCACAATCATACTTCCCGGCTCTACGTTGTTTTGCGTGAGCGTAGTTTCCAGATCTTGTATCGAGAGTCCCAGCACTGCCATCTTATCGCGGTCGGGCACTATTTGCAGCCTGCGTTCTACCAATCCGGTCACATCGACCATGGCCACCTCGGGCAGTTGTTCGATGCGTCGCCTGATGACCTGGTCGGCAAAGTCGCACAGTTGCAGAAACGCCTGTTCGCTGTCGGGTTGTCGGGTTGTCTCTTCGTTGTCTTTCAGCGTCAGGTTCAGATAGAACACCGGTATATCGGTGGCGCTGGCTTTAATCACTTGAGGGCGTTCGATGTCGCGGGGCAGGTAGTTCATGGCAGCGTCGATCTTCTCGTTCACCTCGATGAACGCCAAGTCGGTGTGGGTGCCGTAATCGAAATGGAGCCTGACGATGCCTGCTCCGTCGCGCGTTTCGCTATCTAATCCGCGCAGTCGCGCCGTCTGTATGAGCTGTTGACGCAGATTTCTCACCACCGTATTCTCCAGCTCGCGTGCCGAGGTGTTCGGCGCCGACACCTGCACGGTGATTTCCGGAATGGCAATATCGGGCAGCAGCGATACCGGCAGCGTGAAGTAGGTCACCAGCCCCACGATGAAGCAGGCGGTGAATGCCATCAATACAGCAATCGGACGATTGATCAGGAACTTTATCATCGGTCCATGAGCGTTACCGGTGCGTCGTGTGCCAGATTTACATTACCCGTTACGATGACCGCGTCGCCCGGGTTCAGCCCTTCGGCGCCGCCATCGCCGCGTTCGTTGACCGTGCATTGGTCGCCGTTTTCCAACCCGATGGTTACATAGTTCCATACGGCTTTACCGTTCTTCAGGGTGAAGACCACCTGTTTTCCCGAGCGCATCACGACGGCGCTTTTGGGTATCACCAGCTCGTCGGCAAGCACCCGATAGACGTGTACGCGCACGTTCATGCCATAAAACAGTCGTGCCTGTGCGGTAGTGGAGACGGTGGCTTTTACCCGCACCATTCCTTTATCATCTACGTAGGGATTGATTTGCGATACGCGTCCGTCGTACTTGGCGTTGGTTTCGGCATAAGGGGTGACGACGACTTTATCGCCTACCCTTATCAGGGTGAGTTCGTTTTCGAGCACGGTAAAGTCGGCTTCCATACCTTGCGTGCCAATAATAGTGCAGAAGGGTTCCGAAGTATTGGGGAGGTTGTAGGGTTTGGTGTTCAAATTGGCAACGATGCCGTCGAAGGGTGCAGTGAGTGTGGCATGCTCCTCTTCGTAGCGCGCCAGATCGTATTGCACGCGGCTCTGGTCGTATCCGCTCTTGACGCGTGCCAGTTTCAGCATCTCGACAGGTATGTTGGCAGTGTCGGCGGCGGCGTAGCCTTGTCCTATCAAGACGTCTTGCATCTCGAGTTTCGCCCTTTCTAAGGCATCCCGTGCATTCTCGGTGCTGTTGTGCAGTTTGAATTTATCCAACTCGGCAAGTTTGTCGCCCTTGCACACGCGGTCGCCGTTTTGAGCGTAGATGTGTACCACCGGTTCGGAGGTTGTGAAGCGCAAGTCTGCCACTTGTGTGGCAGTGATCTTGCCGTTGCTCACCAATTCGTGGCTGAACGGTTGTCGTTTCAGTACACTCACAGTGACATGGTTTGTTTCGTCCGGCAACACGGTGGCAACGCCTTCACTATCGACCGTTCCTGTCTTTATATCCGAGCAACCTGCCTGCACGACAGCTATGAGGCAAAGCACGACGGGAAGAGTATGTCTCATTCTCATAAGTATTTGTATATCTTAGTAAAACCATATTTTTCAAAAAATGTCGGATTCATCACTTTTGAATGAATCTTGTTCATTGTTCAAAGACACGAGCAGAATAGAATTGGGCAAAGATACAATATACTTTAAACTTTCTCCAATTTATTTTGTGTGATTTTCGTGAACAACTCGTAGCCATTGTTCGCTATGGCTTTCCATGAAATCAAAATTTCATTCGATACATCACTAATGAATTATCGTCTTCCTCCATTTGGGGAATGATATACGAATAGTAGTAAGGGGCGATGTACCCCATTACACGAAAACCTTTTGGAACCTCCATGTCTTTGATCAAAGTATTACCCATGTATATTTGTAATCCATCCTGTGACGCATTTTTATGATAGGAACGGAACAGTACCCCCGTTTCATCCACATACTCTATCCAGTAGTAATAGCCTTTGGTTGTACGTTCTTTCCGGTAGTTTTCACGACTTTCTTCCGGTGAGAAGATGGATATATAGTCGGTATCCATATCCTTGCCGCTATATCCGAAGGAAGCAACAGGTTTATAGTTGTGATTGTACACATACACAATGGAATCGGTGTCATAGTTTACATAGAAACAGCCTTGTTTGTCTATATCAAAAGAAGTACCCGAGAAGATAATATGCTTGGAAGGATCTTTCATATAACTTGCCGGATATCCGGCGCTCAATAATCTTTCCGTTTTTTCTTCCTTGATACTAATCTCTTGTATGTGGCGCGACTTATTAAAAAAGCCCTGCGGATTCACAAACATATTCAAATCCGGATGTTCGGCACGGATATTGAAGTAAACATTCTCACCATAGCTGCGACATACCATATCATCGTATTGATTGGTATACCCGAATTGATTCTCATAGCTTGTTACATGCTCCTGACGTTCCCACGGGAGAAAGAACACATTCTTTATCTTCCACGTGTGCAAATCGAGTATGTGAAAGTCCAAATTACTACCGGATAACATCAGTTCATGATCATTCAATTTCACCATGGCGGTAACACGACCGACTTGGGTTTCATAAGGTCCTCCACCTTGACCTAATCGGGTTGTTATGAATTTCCCGTCGGGGGTGAATAAGGAGAGCGTACAAAAACGTTGGTCAACAAACGCAATTTGCCCGGAAATTATGCAAGATTCTCCAAACGAAGAATTGTTTATTGAATCCAAGTGTATGGCCTCAATTAGAACCTCCTCGTAGCTGATCTGCCTATTGTTTTGTACGGGAGCTGCAACGAACAGTGATTCTGTTTGTCGGTGGCAGTTTGCTAATAATAAGCAAAAGAGCATTAAGCAAGCGATTTTAGTCATTTTCATGAGTATTATAATAATCGATTTATTAGTCATGCTTCAACTTATTAAAGAACAGGACAGGATTATCATCTTCCGTCAAGAAGCCGCCTGTATTCTTATCCGATTTAAATTTGTCGTCAAAGAGCAACACAGACGATGCGTCTAAGCTACTTACCAGATATTGATGATGTACGGTAAGCGGTTGTGAGAAAACGTATGGATACTTATCATTGTGTTCCAGTTTTAGAGTTACATTTTCTCCCGATGTCATGTTGATTTTAGTTAAGTGTTGCACATAGTCCAGCACATACATGACATATAAAATATTGTCTTTTTGATAAGCCATAGAGATTCGTTTTACCACCGATTTGAACGTATACTCCCGATAAATCTTAAAGAAGTCTTCTGCGTAAGGATTCTCAGGCAATTTGTCCTTCGTATTAAAATAGAGCGTAGCAACCGTATCAGTGCGCATCGTATTAGGTTCTAATGAATAGATGGTATAATCGTATTGTTGTGCAAATAGCAAGTCTTTATTATCCGTAATGATAAATGGCGATGGAATAAACCTAAAGCCTTGATTACGAGGGAATGGAAATTCCTTCTTCCCGTATTGTTCGGAAGTTGGATTAAACTCGATCAGATTATATAGTGTATTATTAGAGAAATTGGAATACAGCATTACGGAATGACCTGCCATATAGAAATAGTCATACCAATCATCCAATTTGTAATTGCCGATATACGCTCCCGAAAGGTTATAGATAAAAATCGTTTTATTACTTCTTGATAGTATGTATATATGGTTATTGAACACTTGGAAATCGGCAATATCCAAATACTCTTCCGGGCCATTGCCCAATCGGCAAAGCTTTCGTATATATTTTCCGGAAAGGTCAAACGTATAAATTGAGCTATTTTTTGTGTCTAAAAGCCACATATAATCATCGTCTATTTGTATTTTATCGATAGAGGCAATGAGATTGTTGGCTGTGGTTTCGAGAGTGACATAGTACCAATCTTCAAAAAAAGAATCAATGCTATCGACATTCGTCGGCTCTACATACACGCTCTTACTTTGTTTAAAGGTAATCTTATTCGAACATGAAGAGCCAAAGAATACTATCAAGAACAACGGGATATAAATTTTGCTTGTTTTCATATTTTCATACTTTGTTTACTGAGACAGGGCAAATATATAAAAAGAAACGCAATGTTGAATAATGTCGCCCACATTATTAGTATCGAAGAAGCGAAGGGGTAGTTTCCATAGTAACGAGCTATCATACGCAAGCATGTCGGACCGCAGTCTGCCGAATCGAATTAATCCTTTATTCGCTCATGCGAATCATATTTACATCGATGGAGAAAGTTTTAGCATGAGGTATAAGACTCATACTATCGCGTTTACGCCCGCCCACGATATAAAGTTTATTTTCGTGATAGAATAATCCGGAATATTCTAAGTTCAATTCTTCATTAAGACTATATTTTTGCAATGAATTAGTGCGGATATTATAAACCTGTAAAACTCCATTTTCAAAGATGTAAATCAACTTGCCATCGGTCGCTAATCCTGGATAAGAAACGGCGTTCGGCAAATCGCAAAGATGCTTCCATTCTCCGGTTAGCAAATTGTAGGAGGAAACATCATACATCTGAGAAGTGCGATAGCCACCAAAGAAATAAACCATATCTTCTACCAGAATGCCGTTACAGCTTCGCTGCCGATTTTTAGGAATAGTATCCATATCATACCAATAACCTGTTTTGAGGTCAAGCATATGTATCTTGTCCGAATATACCTTTTCTTTCACAGCCCCCCCTATTATATACAAACAGTCATTGTAGATAAACGACGCAAAATCTACAGCTTGATGAGGGTTGTAGGACTCTACATAAATTGTGTCTTTTGAGAGGTCATATACCTCCATCCTTTCGTCCGTATATTCCAGTTTACGATTAGGAGCATATCTCCTGCCTCCTATGACGTAAGCCCTTCCTTTATTGTAATGAGCCATGTGTCCTGTACGCGCAGCAACTTTAATAGGTTCCTTTATCCATCTATCTGTGAAAATATCATATATGTATATATCGTGTGAACGAAATTCTAAAGTTGTCTGCTTTACGATGTGATCTTCAATAGATGAACTAATAGATGTTTCATCACCGGCTATAACGAAAATATTATCATTTATCAGAAAAGAGGCAAAGGAAAATAACGGCTTCGGTAAGTCTGCGAGAGATACATATTCTAACTGGTTGAGGAGTTGCCGTCTCCCTTGTATTACTACTTCATCAAGAGTTTGAGTTTGCTCATACAGATAAACAGTATAACCATGCTCCTTGAGTAATAATTTTGTCGTTTTCATTGTATGATATCCGACGGAAGAGAAAAGTATGGTATCTGCTTCATCGACATTGTCTAAAAAAGATATTGAAAAAGTCCCATTGTTATCCGTCATGCCGATTCCGGTATAATCGCGTTGCCGATAGATGTTCACGCGTGATAATTGATCTTTTGTTTTTGCGTCTAACACGATACCATTCTGTTGGGCATAAGTTGTATAACTCATACCCAACCAAAATGACATAGAGATAAAAAAAACTCTCATGCTACTATGTAACAACATAGCAAGTCATAACAGAACATTCTCTCTTTCGTTTCATCTGATAAATTTACCTCCATGTCAAGCTTCTTGAGATAGTTGTAAACATCAGAATTCACAATGTCCAACGCTCTCGTATACCCATTTAGTATGGCATATCGATTCGTATTGTCATCCACTCTTATGACGATATTATATGACGATATTCTCATTACGACTGCTTGTTTAATGCAAAGTTCGGATTTGATAGCACTCAACCTTGACTTCAAATTGCTTCTCCACCAAAGTTGCCGTAAATATACAACTAATTCTTACAACCATATCATTAAGAAGCAACTTTTTTCGTGAAGATATTCGTGTTTTCAACTAACAGCCAGTAACCGTAGCATTTGCAGACAGTTTTTCCTTATTAAAGATATTATGGTGGGAGCACGTAGAAGTACTCGTCAAGCCCAAGTAGAAGTACTCATTCTGCCGAGTAGAAGTAGTCGCGGGGCTGAGAAGAAGAACTTGCGAGGACGAGAAGAAGTAGTTTCCGCGTCGCCCAAAGCAACTCGCCGCGACGTTCACTTCTACTCGCCGTGCGAGTAGAGCAACCCGTCGAAAGGAGTAGAAGTGAACGATGCGACGAGTAGAAGTGGCGCAAAATTGAGAAGAAGAACCTTTCGGAACGAGTAGAAAAACCCTCAAGGTTGAGTATGCGTAGTCACGAAAACGAGTAAAGAATGAGTTCAAATTCCTACTACTAACACAAAAAAACACGGACTACACAGACTTCTGTAATCCTAAGAGAGAATCTGCGTAATCCGTGCCTAAAAGTCAAGAAACTATCGCTTCGTATTCCAAGGCTTCAATTGCTTGAAGAAGTCGTTGCCCTTGTCATCGACGAGGATGAATGCGGGAAAGTCTTCGACCTCGATCTTCCAGATAGCTTCCATGCCCAGTTCGGGATATTCGATACACTCGATGCTCTTGATGTTGTTCTGGGCGAGGATAGCAGCCGGTCCGCCGATGGAGCCGAGGTAGAAACCGCCGTACTTCTTGCACGCGTCGGTCACTACCTGACTGCGGTTTCCCTTTGCCAACATAATAAGACTACCTCCGTGGCTCTGGAACAGCTCTACATACGAGTCCATACGTCCGGCAGTGGTGGGACCCATCGAGCCGCATGCCATCCCTTCGGGTGTCTTGGCAGGACCGGCATAGTAGATGGGGTGGTCTTTGATGTACTGCGGCAGATCTTCGCCACGGTCGAGACGCTCTTTGAGCTTGGCATGGGCGATGTCGCGCCCCACGATAATCGTTCCGTTGAGCGAGAGGCGGGTGGCTACGGGATACTTGGTCAGTTCCTTCAGTATCTCCGGCATGGGGCGGTTGAGGTCGATTGTAACCACGTCGCCTTCGCCTGCTTTGCGCAGCTCGGCGGGAATCAGCTCGCCGGGATTGTTGTCGAGCTTCTCGATCCAGATGCCCTCCTTATTGATTTTGCATTTGATGTTGCGGTCGGCAGAGCATGACACGCCCAACCCGACGGGGCAAGAAGCACCATGACGCGGCAGGCGGATGATGCGTATATCGTGTGCCAGATACTTACCGCCGAACTGTGCACCCAGCCCTATCTTCTGTGCCTCTTTGAGCACCTGCTGCTCCAGCTCGATGTCGCGGAAGGCGCGACCATACTCGTTGCCGGTGGTAGGCAGATTGTCGTAATAGTGCACCGATGCCAGCTTCACGGTGAGCAGGTTGCGCTCTGCCGAGGTGCCGCCCACAACAAAAGCGATGTGATAGGGCGGACAAGCGGCGGTACCGAGCGATTTCATCTTCTCGACCATGAACGGCACGAGTGTGTCGGGGTTGAGGATGGCTTTCGTCTCCTGATAGAGATAGGTTTTGTTGGCAGAGCCGCCTCCTTTGGCGATGCAGAGGAAGTGATACTCCATGCCTTCGGTGGCTTCGAGGTCGATCTGTGCGGGCAGGTTGCACTTGGTGTTCACCTCGTCGTACATGGTGAGCGGCGCGTTCTGCGAATAGCGCAGGCTCTCTTCGGTGTAGGTTTTGTACACGCCCAGCGAGATAGCCTCTTCGTCGGAGTAGCCGGTCCAGACTTGCTGTCCTTTTTCGCCATGGATGATGGCTGTACCGGTGTCTTGGCAGAAAGGCAATACGCCTTTCGACGATACTTCGGCGTTGCGCAAGAAGGTGAGCGCCACGTATTTGTCGTTGTCGCTGGCTTCGGGGTCACTCAGGATGGCTGCCACCTGCTCGTTGTGCGAGCGGCGCAGCAGAAACGACACGTCTTTGAATGCCGCATGGGTCATAGCGGTCAATCCTTCTTTGTCGACCTTCAGGATGGGATGTCCTTCAAACTCGCCCACCGACACGTAGTCTTTGGTGAGCAGATAATACTCAGTGGTATCTTCGCCCTGTTCGAACATGGGTTGATACGTAAACGGAGTTGTTGCCATAATTACTGTTGTTATTTATATAGGATATCAATATTGTATGCTAAACAAGGGTGGTCGTCAAGAAGTTCTTCAACGAGGCGAGATACTCATGATTGAGATTCCAAAGGGCGGAGTTGCGGTAGTCACGATATGGGTCTTTTATTTTGTTTCTTTCCTCTTTGGTTTTGCCGGACAATGTTTCCAGATACAAGTATATCTTAGACTTTTTGGCGGGAATGGTCAACTCCTTTCCTATTTTGGAGCTTGCCTTCTCTTTTAAGCAGGTTTCAAAAGAAGACCAACAATTGAAAATCGGCAGATTATCATCGCAAACGATGTTCTCGAGCAAATCCTCCAATGTACCATCGTCACAATTGTTGGGGAAAAGGAATAGTTGATAAGATAAACCTGACAAGAGGCTGTCTATTTCTTGCTTTCGCTTAAAGAACCCGCCTTTATTATCCGCTGTATCAGCATCAAAGATGATAAGCGTAATACCTTCCTCCAACTCCATCTCTTTGATTCGTGATTGCACACTATTTATCTGTGTCCATCCATTGATCTCTTGCAACGATATAACTAAGTTGGTTCCGATGAGTTGCCACTTACTTTTGATTGAATTTAACGTGAGTGACGGTTGCAGATACATCATATAATCGGTTATAAATTTTAAGTCTGCTTTGCCCTCTACAAATATTTGTACTTGCATTTTCATCTGATTTCTATCTGGTTGTCAACGATTGTTTGCATGCCGTCAAATGCATATTCAAAGGCTTGATACCCTTTGAGCTTTGTTTTTGCTATCTTGAACACCTTTGTGTACTCTTGCATCGGGGCAAACTGTTCTTCCTCCAATACTTGTGTCAAGTAGGAGAGCGTTTCGATGTTGTGGGTAGTAACGAACAATTGAATGTCATGCTGAAGAACATAGCTCATCAGCGCTTTCCACAAAGTCTTATGCGCCGTATAATGCAAGCCGTTTTCTATTTCATCAATGCACACAAAAGAGGACATACCTTCTTCGATAGTGACAATGATATTCAGAAAACGTCGGATTCCATCACCCATAATATTACTGGGCAACAATTCTTTTACGCCTTCTACTCTGAAATAGATACCATCCGATAAAGGTTGAATACCTTTTATCTTAGGGTCAAAGCATTGCAATGAATCTAAAATTGATATTCCTCGGTTTGTTTTTACAATATCAGAGAGACGCTGCAAAGTAGTTTTATTATCTTTGCTGTCAACCGTAACAAAGCTCGTTTGACAAGGTTCTTGATAATCGTTCGACTGTTCCATTTTTACATTAATCCCCTCAAAACTTACAGAACTCTTCGAAGAGATAGTCTCTCGAGCAGCATTTATTGAAGTAAACCGCATCTCTACTCCATTAACTTCGGGAATATGTATTGAGGAAAATTCGTTTGAAGGTCTCCTTGCATAGAGTGGACATAATACTAAACTTCTTTCAGAGGTATCTGCAAAATTTGCTTTGAATGATGGTGTATTATCTAAAGACAAATCATGAAATAAATATTTGAAAAAAGAAGGATGAGCCTGTAGGTCATTTACTCCCAAACCTCTAATAGAGTTTAAAGTAACGGGCAACATCGGATTCGACATTCCCATCGTTAAGAACACCGCCTCCAATATCGAACTCTTGCCCGAATTGTTTGCTCCTACAAACACATTCACTTTCGACAATCCATTGACTTCTATCTTGTCAAAGCAACGGAAATTCTCAATCTTTATATCCTTTATCTGTGTCATGAGTGCTTATTGTTTTTTTATTTACGCCACAAAGTTAGTGATTGTTTCCTATACCTGTCTCTTTCAAATCAGATTTGCCTGATGCGCCCTATCAGCTCATTGCCCAATGCGGTCTTCACCTCGATGTGTTTGAGCACGGCAGTGACAAACGGGTTGCTCTCAAAATCGCCGCGCACCTGCTCGAAGTCTTGCTCTTTCTCTTGGCGCGACCCGTCGGCTCCGAAGCCGGTCATGGACGACAAGGAGAACTCCTTCTTGGCATCTTCGTAGAGTAGGCGGTCGAGGCCTACCACAGCCTCTTTCCACTTTTCGACAATGGCGCAGAGTTGTTCTGCCGTGATACTTTCGGGTGAGAAGCCGTAGAACTCCTCGATGTGGTCGTAGACCCAAGTCCATTCGTAGGTATAGTAGTTGAGGTGCAACCGTTCAAACTCGGCATTGATATGCTTCAAGCGGTCGACCTTGCCCGATTCGATATCGCACAACAGATGGTCGATTTCGCTTTTGGGCGCTATCAGGCCGGAGATGTCGACCCATTCGCCGACACCGATTCGGGTATCGGGACGCAGACGGGCGCGAATCTCTTCGTCGCTACCAAAGGTGATGCCCTCTAATCGTTTGATGACGGAGTTGCCCAGGAACTTATGGATGGCTGTTTCGTAGAAGCGGATGCCTTTGACTAACGATGAGTTGCGAATCTTGGTGCTGTGATAAGAGTAGATATCGGAAAGCTCGCCCGAAGCTTTACGCAGGTTTTGCAAAATCTCGCGTCCCTTGAACATCTTCTGCACAGTGTAGGGGCTGAGCAGGTTATAGTTAATAAAGTCGAGTTTGTGCGAATCGGTACGTCCGTCGCGTTTAGGCCACTTCTGCGCGTCGCGAATCGTTCCTACACTGCGCAGGTTGACACCGGGCACCAAATAGGTGGTGTTGTTTTGCTCTATCAGGTAAGAGAAGGGCAGGTTGGAGGTATCCGAATGGGTCACGTGCCGCCCCATGACTAACGAGAAGGCGCCTACACGGGCAGGCCAGAGGATGTACGAATCGGAAGTGGTCTTGGCTCCCCGTTCCAAAGTGCCTTGATGGATAGGACCCAGCTTATACATGTGATTGCTTTGGTTCGATCCCGAACCGGCATTCATAAACGAGAACATGCCGGCAATGAGCAGTGTCGATTTATGGTGTGTCACCGTAAACGGTCCGGCAAAGATGGCGCAGGCTTCGCCGTTTTCACCCTGACAGTTGCTGAAGAAGAGCGAGTCGGACGCCGAGTAATTGTGTCCCAACCGGCAAGCTTGCCCTACAAAGCAGCGGGTGAGCATGGCTCCGTCGTCAATATGCGAACCCGACGAGACAATGAAGTCGTCGCAAATCACCCCATGCCCGATGTACACGGGAGCTTCGCGGTTGCTGTTCAAGCTGCCGTTGGTCAGGCGGTTGGCTCCGCAGATGCAGCAATAGTCGCCGATGCGCATATCTTTAACAGAGCCGGTATTGAGTATGGTAACATGATTGCCGATGCTTCCCACACGCGAAGCGTGCTTGTTGGAGTAATAGTCGGTGATGGCTTTCATGCGGCGAATCAGCTCGGGGCGATGCCGGTAGAGCGCCATGATGTATGCCTGATGCGCCGACAGTTTATCGTTGATAAGTACCTCGCGACCGCCGGTTTCGTTGAGCACAGCCGCTTCAACGCCATTGCCGAAGGTCGACAAGCCGTCGGTAAGAATGATGTCGACATTCTCGATGAAGGTATCGTGACCGATCTCGTAATTGGCTATATAATTCTGAATGTTCTCTATACAGCAATTATTGCCTACCGTGACATTGTGCAACGTGACGTGGCGCAATCCGGAGTGTTTCTTAATGCCCCCTGCCAGCGCAAATTCGGATTGAAACACGCCCAAACGCACTTCGCCCGAGAAGCGGGTGTGGTGTACAAACTTGGTAGTAAACGCATCGGCTACCGTTACTTTCTCCCAATCATCTGCCAGACAGGCTTGATTTTGCAATTGAAGAATCTCTTCTTCACTTAGTTTTCTATAATTCATCGTTTCTTAATTAGAATGTGGTTGAACGCCCGTCTAACGGCGGTTAGACGGGCGTAAAGGATGGGAGATAAGCCGCATGCTCAATTCTCAATTACAATATCATTTCCCGTAGTTGCGTACAACCCGACCATATTACCGGTAAATCCACCGGCTACGTCGGTAGAGAGGATATCACCCGACACGGCACTGCCGAGGTTGGTAAAGGTGGTGCCGTCGGTAGAGTAGCTGAACTGATACTGGTCGCCTACCGCCTTTACTTGCAGGCTGACGGGCGTCTTGCCGTCTGTCTTTACGGGGGCGCTTGCCAGCACTTGCGAGTTGGTGCTGCGACGGTTGCCGGTGGTACGTTCCAATACGAGGTAGGTCTCCTTGTCTTTGCAAGTAATGCCGAACACGTAGTGAAAGCGCTCGCTCTGTACGCAGACGATGCCGGCTAAATCTTTTTCGGACAATGGCTTGTACTTCATCGTGGTGGTAAACGTGAAGTTAATGTGCTGCTGACGATAGAAGAGGGTTGAGGTGGGCGCTACGGCTTTCATATTTGTCTCGAACGGGGTGATTTGCAAGCCGCCGCCTTTCTTGACCAAAGAGATGAAGTTCTCGCGCGGACCACGCAATCCTATCCAGCGATAGTCGAGCGGCAATGCGGTGAAATCGTCGGTGTAGGTGAAGTTACCATTGGGGAGAAAGCCGTTCTGTCCGGTTTGGTTGGTGACGCCGGCGGGCATCTTCAGTTTGGGTTCGAACGGTACCAAGCCATTAATAAAGACGGGGAACTTGCCCGACCAGTCGACCGGCAGAATAAAAGTTTCGCGTCCGGTGTTCACACGGCTCTTCTCGTTGGGGCGTACAGCCAGGAAAACGGCGTAGTACTCGCCCGACGGGGTGCTTACGATGTCGGCATGACCTGCCCAATCAACCTTGTTCTCGCGGGTGGGATTGAGGTAGCGTTGACTCAGGATGGGGTTGTTGGGTGCGGGGATAAAGGGACCGGTGGGACTTTTGCTCTCGAAGATTACTTCGCTGTGCCAGTCGCCGGTGCCGCCTTCGGCGCACATCAAGTAGTACAATCCATCCTTCTTGTAGAGATGGGGTGCCTCAATCCAAATGGGCTTCTTGGAGAGGTCGACACCACCGTTGACAATAATCTTATCGGTACCGGCAATGACTTGGTCTTTCTCCACATCGTACTCCCATATTTTGATGACGCGGTGTCCTTCGTAGAGCGTCTCGCTGCGTGCCGGAGCATCGTTGTGCACGATATACGCCTTACCGTTGTCGTCGAAGAAGATCGAAGGATCGATGCCGTCGAAATTCATTTTGATGGGATCGCTCCACCCTTGGAACGGGTCTTTGGTTTTGACGATGATGTTACCGAATCCGCCCGCAAACTCGGTCGTGATCATGTAGAACGTTTCGTTGTTCGGGTTGTAGCGGATGGTGGGAGCATAAACACCGGCGCTGATGCCGGCATCGAACACCTGGAGTTGCGACTCACGGTCGAGCACGTGACCGATTTGCTTCCAGTTTACCAGATCGGTAGAGTGGAAAATGGGTACCCCCGGAAACATGGAAAACGAAGAGCATACCAAGAAGTAATCGTTGCCCCGTCGGCAAATAGAGGGGTCGGGATAGCATCCCTGCAAAATGGGTGAATAGAACTCATCCACCTTCAGCGGATTCTTGGCATACACCTCGTCGTTACCCTGATACACAGCCTGGGTGAAGATTGGAGGATTTTTCACTTTCTTGGCTTTGCCGGTCTGGGCAAAAGCGGTTGTTGCACTCCCCGCTAAGAGGAGGGTAGCAGCTAAAACAATCATTTTCATACCTTAAAACTATATTTTTTAGTGAATATGTGATGTGCTTCCCGCACAGCCGCCGAACGGTCTGTGGTGAATGGCGCAAAGTTAACCCCCTTACGCGGGTACGCCAAAGAATAAGCGCATTTTTTTCGGTTATAATCCGCTAAAATCCACGTTGTCGAACACCAGCGACGGTATCATCCAACTGCGTCCGGGTCGGGGGTCGTTTCCTACGTCAACGAGCGACCGCCACAGGGTGAGGAGGTTGCCGGTGATATTCATTTCGTTAACGGGTTGGGTGAGCTTTCCCTGTTCGATCAGAAGCCCTTCGATGCCGTAAGAGAAATCGCCGGTGGTGCTGTTGCTGTTGCCGCCATTCAGTCCGGTGACGAGGATGCCGCGGGATACACCGGCTACCAATGCTTCGAGATTGTCGGTTCCGGTTTTCAGCACGATGCGCGAAGGGGCGCTGATCGTAGGCGCCGCCCCCATCTTCAGGGCGTTGTAGGTGTCGATGAAATAGGTTTGCAGGATGCCGTTCTCAACGATGGGTCGGCGCACGGTGGCTACCCCTTCACCGTCGAAATAGCGCGAGCCGTTACAGCCGGGTGCATGCGGTTCGTCGAGCAGCATCAGCTTGTCGGAGGCTATCTGTTGTCCCAGTTTGTCGAGCAAGAAGGAGTTTTTCTGCTGCAAAGCCGAGCCGTAGAGTGCGTTGATGAGCGGCGACAGCAGTCGGGCAGCGTTGTTGCTGTCGATCACGAGGGTATATTTGCCCGACGCTACCTTCTTCTGTCCCAACTTGGTGAGAGTACGCTTCAGCGCGGTGGTGCCGAGACCGGTCTTGGGCAGGCGGTCGTAAAAGAGCGCGTTTTCGAACCAACCGTCCGAGGGGCGCGCCTCCCCCTCTCCTCTCATGGAAACGGCAACACCCAGCGAGCACCAAGTGGCTTGCGATTCGCCTTCGAAGCCGTTGCTCATCAGTCGGTACGACGCATTGACGCCGTCGCTATACGAACTCTCTACGGAGATGATACGCGCGTCTTTTCCCAATGCCTCTTGGGCGGCGGCACGTGCCCATTCGACCTTCTCGTCGGGGTTGACGCGGGCAAGCTGCGGGTCGCAGAGCTGCAAGTCGGGCAGTCCGCCACGATAGCAGCGTTCTATGGGCGGCAGCACTCTATACTCGTCGGGTGCCAGGTAACGGGTCGATTCGATTCCGTTCCGGATAAAGAGTTCTAATTCCTTGCGCTCTAAACGGTTGGTAGAGCAGGTGCCGTAGCGTCCGTCTACATAGATGCTGATGCCCAATCCGTTCTCGGATGCCTGTTGCAGTCGGTCTATGCGGGCGTCGCGCAGTTCGAACAAGGTGTTGGAGCTGGCATACAAAGTTACTTTGGCTGCGGTACAGCCATTCTTCAGGGCATACTCCATCGCCCATTGTGCCAATTGCTTGTTGTTTGCTGTTATCATGTTAGTTTTCTCCTCCTACCGTTAGTTTGCTTACTAATGCCGAGGGCATGCCGCAGGTTACGGGACACGACTGTCCGTCTTTACCGCATGTCCAGGTGCCGTTGTCTATTTGGGCGTTGTCAGCCACCATGGTGATGTCTGCCAGTGCTTGCGGTCCGTTGCCAATGATATTGATGTCTTTGACGGGTTGCGTCAGTTGTCCGTTCTCGATGAGATAGCCCGACTTAACAAAGAAGGTGAAGTCGCCTGCTCCGATTTGCACCTGTCCGTTGGTGAAGTTGTCTACGTAAATGCCTCGCTTGACGGCACTGATGATCTCCTCTTCCTTCAGGTTGCCCGCCTCCATGTAAGTGGCTCTCATGCGGGGGATGGGAGCATTGCGAAAGGTGTCGCGCCGTCCGTTGCCGGTGGGGTTGACGCCGTAGTGTCGGGCGCTGATACGGTCGTGCAGGTAGTTGGTGAGGATGCCTTGGCGTACGATATAGGTTTTCTGTCCTTCGACGCCTTCGTCGTCGAAATTGATCGACCCGCGGTTGAAGGGGATGGTTCCGTCGTCGACCACATTGATATGCTCGTTGCATACCTGCTTGTTCAGGCGGTCGGAGAAGATAGAGATGTTCTTGCGGTTGAAATCGGCTTCGAACGCATGCCCGATGGCTTCGTGCAGCAGGATGCCCGACCCTCCGGCGCCCATCACGACGGGCATTTCTCCGCCCTTAGGTTTCACGGCACGGAAGAGGATAGCGGTTTGGTCGACTGCTTCGCGTGCCAGTGTGTCTACCAGCTCGTCGGTGAGGAACTCAAACCCTTTGCGGTAAGAGCGGGCGGCATAGGCGTTCTCCATTTGTCCGTTCTCTTCCATGATGCAGACGGCTGCCAACGATGCCATGGGGCGGTAGTCGTAGTAGCTCACTCCGTCGGAGTTGAAGAAGAGTACGTGAGTGGTGCTGTCGCTCAGGTTGGCTTGCACCTTGCACACGCGACTATCGTGGCTGAATATTTGGTCATTGAGGCGTTGCAGATAGGGCATCTTCCGCTTCAAGTCGGTCTCTTCCCAAGAGGTTGTCACGGCATAGCGGTTGTGGTCGATGCGCTTCGCGGTGCAGTCGGCAGGCACTCCGGCAACACCCGACGAAGCGATGCGGGCAGCCGTACGGGCAGCGCGCAACATCTCTTCGAGCGTGACGCCTTCGACGTAGGCATAGCCGGTACGGTCGCCTGCCAGCACACGTACTCCCATACCGAAGTCGATGTTGGAACTGCACGAGTTGACTTGCCCGTCCATCAGGCTGACACTATTATTAAAGGTATGTTCAAAGTAAAGGTCGGCATAGTCGCCTCCCTTTTCGAGTGCGGCGGTGAGCACCTGCCGCAACACCTCTTCCGTTACGCAGAAATGATTCATGGCTGCTATCACAGCTTGTTGTCCGGTAACTTCGGATAAATTATGCTTGTTCATCTTGTAGAATCGGAATTATTCGCTTTGGCGGGCAAAATTACAGGAAATCCATCTAAATATGTCTATTTTAAGGGTCTATAACGTTTTAAATGGGCTATGATATGTGCAGTGATTCGTCGCGCAACATACAGAAAACCCCTCGCAACGGTGTGTTGTTACGAGGGGTTCGCAGGAATTGGAGGTTATTTCAACAAGTCGGGTATCTCTCCCGGCTCTTTGGCCACGCGGATGCCTGCCTCCTGCAACACGGCGATCTTCTCTTTTGCCGATCCGCTACTACCCGAGATGATGGCGCCGGCATGTCCCATCTGCTTACCCGGTGGCGCCGACTGTCCGGCGATGAAGGCTGCCACCGGTTTGGTTACGTGCTCTTGTATGTAGTGTGCAGCCTGTTCTTCGGCATTACCTCCAATCTCGCCGATAAGTACGATCGCTGCCGTTTCGGGATCTTCTTGCGCCCGCTCCAGCACTTGGCGGTAGTTGATGCCTATGATCGGGTCTCCTCCGATGCCGATAGCTGTCGACTGCCCTCTGCCTGCCAGGGTGAGGTGGTTAGCCACCTCGTAGGTCAGGGTTCCGCTCCGGCTGATGATGCAGACGTCTCCCTCTCGAAAGATATTTCCCGGCAAGATGCCCACCAAGCTTTTACCCGGCGAGATCAGCCCGGGACAGTTGGGTCCCAACAGGATCGCCCCTCGGTTCGTGGCGAAGTGGTATGCGCGAATGACGTCGAGCGTGGGAATGCCTTCGGTGATGCAGACTATCAGCCGGATGCCGGCATCGGCTGCCTCCATTATGGCATCGGCTGCGCCGCGGGCAGGGACAAAGATAATAGAGGTGTTGGCGTCGGTCTCTGCCACGGCATCGTACATGGTGTTGAATACCGGCGATCCTTCTATCCTGCTGCCTCCTTTTCCGGGCGAAGTTCCGCCGACGATATGGGTTCCGTATTGCTTCATACGTTTGGTGTGGAAGTTCCCGTCGCGACCGGTAATGCCTTGTACCAGCACGCGGGATGTATGATCGATCAATATACTCATGACTGTGCTTCTTGGGGGTTAACCATATCTAATGTCATTCGCGTAGCCTCTTCCAAGCTCATGGCTATGCGAAAACGGGGGTTGGTGCGTAGCAGTTCGCGTCCGGCAGCGTCGTCGGTGCCGGTGAGACGCACCACTACGGGGATGTTACTTTCTATCTGCTTGAATGCTTCCAGCAGCCCAATGGCTACATCTTCACCGCGGGTGATGCCTCCGAAGATGTTTACCAGCACTGCTTTGACCTGCGGGTCTGTCAGCAACAGCTCCATGGCCTCTACCACCTTAGTAGGACTGGAGCTTCCGCCCACGTCGAGGAAGTTTGCCGGGCTGCCGCCGTAGAGTTTGATTACATCCATGGTTGCCATAGCCAGTCCGGCTCCATTGACCATACAGCCCACGTTTCCTTTCGTTTGAATGTAGCTGATGCCTTTTGCCTTGGCGTTGACTTCTATCCGCTCCTCATCGGTAGGGTCGAAGAGTGCTTGCACGTCGGGATGACGAAACAAGGCGTTGTCGTCGAAGGTCATCTTGCCGTCGACGGCAATCAACCCACCTTTTCCTGTGAGCACCAATGGGTTTATCTCGACCAATGAGGCGTCTTTCTCTACCAACAGGCGATAGAGATTTTGCAACATCTCCGTCAGGCGCGTGGCATGTTCGGGCGATCTAAATAGTTTGAATGCCAAATGCCGCGCCCGATAGGGAGGCATTCCTACCATCGGATCGATCGCATAACGAATAATCTTCTCCGGCGTATGGGCAGCCACTTCTTCTATCTCCATACCGCCGGCTGTACTTAGCATCAGAGTGACTGCACGGGTGTTACGGTCGATAGTCAAGCCGACGTAGTACTCGCCGATAATGTCTACCGCCTCGCTCAGGAGCAGTTTCCGAACGGGCAATCCCTTGATGGTCATACCCAGGATGTCGGTGGCAGCCCGATAGACCTCCTCTTCTTGTTCTACCGGCTTTACGCCACCCGCTTTTCCTCGTCCGCCGGTGAGCACTTGTGCTTTGACGACGGCTCGTTTCACGTTCATACTCCGATAGGCATTCACTGCATCGGCAGGCGACAGGCACAAGGTGTGCCGTTCGACAGGGATGCCATAGTGCGAGAAGAACGTTTTGGTTTGATATTCATGTATTTTCATCAGGTATAGTGTTTTCAGAAGGAACAAAGCAAAAGGGCGTTTAGTTTATCAAACCGGAAAATATTTAAGGGAATGCAATAGCAGCAGGCTATCCGCACACGGTGTAGATGTCGGGATAATTGCGACCTTGTCCGTCGTAATCCAATCCGTAGCCCACAATAAAGTCGTTAGGGATGCGCATGGCTACATACTCTATGTTGAGGTCGATTTTCAGCTTGCCGGGTTTCACCAACAGCGAAGCAATGTGCAACTCTTTGAGCGAGCGGGTACCGAGCGTTTCGATCAGGCGTTGCATGGTTAATCCGGTATCTACAATGTCTTCGACGATGACTACGGTGCGATTGGTCAGATCTTCGTTGATGCCGATCACCTCTTTAATGGTGCCGGTAGAAGATACTCCCTGATAAGACGCCAGTTTGACGAACGACACTTCGCACGGGATGGTGATGTGCTTCATCAGGTCGGCGGTAAACATGAACGAGCCGTTCAATACGCTTAGAAAGATGGGGTCTTTGCCTGCCAAGTCTCGATTGATTTCGCCGGCAACGCGGGCAACCTCCCTCTGAATCTCTGCTGCCGGAATAGACACGGCAAACGTTTTGTCTTTAATTCGAATGGTATTCATTGTCTGGGTAATTAAAATGATGATGCAAAATTACAACTATTATCTCACCCCGTGCATCATCCGTTGCAATTTCTTCGTCAACAGGAAGAGAATCAACGATGCCGTAGCCGACATCACCACGAAGATCATAAAGAAGTCGAACATGGTTTCGATGCGATAACCCAACAAAGTGCTCTCGCGCCCCGCTTCGGGGTAAAGACTGCTCAATACGCCGGCAAACTTGTTGGCTGCTGCGTTCGACATGTACCAGATGCCCATCATCAGTGAGGCAAAGCGAACGGGGGTAAGCTTGCTCACCATCGACAAGCCGATGGGGGAAAGACAGATCTCGCCCATCGTATGGATAAAGTAAAGCCCCACAAGCCACAGCATGCTCACCCTAACGCCCGGTTGCACATCTTTTACACCGAAGCAGATCACCAAGTAGCCCAATGAAAGCAATAACAACCCGATGGCTTGCTTGGTAGGCGATGCCGGCTCCATACCTCGCTTGTCGAGAACGCGCCACACGCCCGGCATGATAGCGGCAAGTATCACCACAAAGAGGGGGTTAAACGACTGAAACCACGATGCCGGCATTTGCCAACCCAGAATGTCGCGGTTGGTTTGCTCGGCTGCAAACAGAGTGAGCGAGGCACCTGCCTGCTCATAAGCCGCCCAAAAGAAGATGACAAAGAAAGCGATGATGTAGATCACGAAGATGCGACTGCGTTCGATCTTAGTTAACGTTTCATCCAGCAGAATACTTACCGGCAGTACGATGCAAGCAGTGAAGATGCCCACACTGACCCAGTCGCCGTCAAATAGTTTGTAGAAAATGACACCCAGCGACAACGCCATTCCGCACAGTATACATACGTTGCCCCATTTTATTTTTTCTCTTCCCGCCGTCTCGGTAGCCGCAGATGACAGTTCTTTCGCCGATTGGGCGTTTTTCTTGGCATTGGGGATGATGCCTATCTGCTCGCCGGTGGGCGAAACAATATATTTATTCTTCTGCGTTTCGAAGAGCAGCACGACGAACAGCGTCACGATACCGGCAATCAGAAAGCCCCATTTGAAATCGTGCGGATCGCCCGTCTCGCCAAAGTATCCGCAAACCAACGGTGCAAGGAAAGAGCCTACGTTGACACCCATATAAAATATGGTGTAGGCGGCATCCATCCGCTTGTCATTAGGCTCGTAGAGTTGTCCTACCAATGTACTGACGGTCGGCTTAAAGCATCCGTTACCCAAAATCAGCAGCGCCAACCCTCCGTACATCAGTGCGTGCGAGGTTGTTACGGAGTCGAGCATTGAAGCGCTGAAGAACATCAGAAACTGTCCGGCAGCCATCATCATCGCTCCCCAGAAGATCGAGCGGCGTATTCCCCAATACTTGTCGGCGATGTAACCGCCGATAAGCGGGGTAAGGTAGACCAATCCGGTATAACTGCCGTAAATGGACGCCGCCGTCGATACGTCAAACGACAACGCTTGCAGAAGAAACAGGATAAAAATGGCACGCATGCCGTAATAACTGAAACGCTCAGCCGTACTGGTGGCGAAGATCAGGTACAAACCTTTGGGGTGACGGGGGGAACTCATTGTATGTTATTTATTGATTCGTTTATTACAATCTGTTATTGCTATTATTATCTGTTATGCTTTAGTTATGACCAGCTACTATCTCTTGTTTTTCCTTTGTGCTTGATATAGCCTTCTCTTATTAAGACATCTAAGTGTTTCTGAATGATAGATGACGTTATTCCTATCCGTTATCTGATAAAATTGGTATTCGTCCACTCTTCGGCTTGCGGGATGGGTATTTTAGCCGTGTGTATACTCTTCAGCAGCCACGCCATGTTGCGCCCGAGGGTACGCATGGTTTGCAGTCCTTCGGCGTCTTGATGGGCTTCGCCGGGTTCACAGCCGTAGACCATGTTCCAGTATTGCGACGAAACGAGGGGCATATTATTGATAGTGAAGTATTTGTTCAGACGATCGAAAGTAGCACTGGCGCCACCACGGCGACATACGGCTACCGATGCAGCCGGCTTGTAGGCCAGTAGGTCGGAGGCAGAATAGAACAAACGGTCGAGCAGGGCGCAGAGTGAACCGTTGGGACCGGCATAGTAGACGGGTGAACCGACAATTATCCCGTCGATGTCTCGACAGGCATCATACACTTCATTGTACTTGGCATCGTGGAAGGTGCAACGCCCTAATGCAACGCACTTATTGCAGGCGACACAGCCCTGTACGGGGCGGACACCGATACCTATCATTTGAGTTTCAATGCCTTCCGATTGCAAGGCTTGGGCTGCTTCCGACAGGGCGATAGCCGTGTTTCCGTTTTTATTCGGACTGCCGTTGAGTAAAAGTACTTTCATAGTTTTTTAATTTGTATTCTTATTGAATTATGTCGGGCAAAGATATTGAATATTTCCCTATTCCGAAAAAAAATCTTTCCTGCCGCGAACGGAGGGTGTCTTAGGAAAACTATCATCCATATCGGCTCATCATTGGCGTCTAACGGTGGTTGGACGCCCGTCTAACGGTGGTTGGACGCGCGTCCAACGATGGTTAGACGCCCGTCCAACCACCGTTAGACGGGCACAAAGAGTAGACGATTATCGTTCAATTACCCTATCAGAGAGTGATTTAGAGTATAGATGGAAGCGGCTAACATACCCTCAAAAGCGGATACCGTGCCCATCTGCCTTGCCATAGCACGCACAAAACAATGACCGAATTTGCCGATTATGAATATTTGCCCTACCTTTGCCGTAAAATTATTGAAGATGAAATACTTGTCATTTACTTTCCACCCGACCCCCTGCACCGAAACCATAACCGATGTGCTTGCAGGTGTATTGGGCGAAGTGGGCTTTGAGAGCTTTGTACCCTCTGAAAAGGGGCTGGAGGCATATATTCAGCAGAATTTTTACGAAGAGGCAACCTTACAACAAGCGCTGGAAGATTTCCCTATACCCGACGTCCGCATCGCCTATACATATAGGAAGTACGAAGACCGCGACTGGAACGAAGAGTGGGAAAAGAACTTCTTTCAGCCCATCGTCATCGACGGGGAGTGCGTGGTGCACAGCACATTTCATCGGGATGTACCATGGGCAAAATACGACATCGTCATCAATCCGCAAATGGCGTTCGGTACCGGACATCATGAAACCACCTGCCTGATGATGAAGGAACTGCTCCACACCAACCTCGAAGGTAAATGTGTACTCGACATGGGATGCGGCACCTCCATCCTCGCCATCCTTGCCCGCATGAGGGGAGCAGACCGTTGCCTGGCCATAGACATTGACGAATGGTGCGTTCGCAACTCGCAGGAAAATATCGACCTGAACCACATCGACCGCATCGCCGTGAAGCAAGGCGATGTCTCAACGCTGGCAGAGATGGGAGAGACGTTCGACGTAGTCCTTGCCAACATCAACCGCAACATCCTATTGACAGACATGCAGCAGTACGCCCGCTGCATGAAGCCGGGCGCCCGCCTCTTGATGAGTGGGTTCTATCGCGAAGACCTCCCGCTGATACAAGCGGAGATAGCGCGATGCGAACTGACAAGTTTCTCTTTCGACGAGAAGAACAACTGGACAATAGTGACAGCAGGGAAGTAAGCAATCGTCCATGCAGCGTTACTTTTTATACCTCACCTACGACGGCACTGCTTACAACGGCTGGCAGATACAACCCAACGGCACAGCCGTACAAGAGGTAGTGATGCGTACCCTCGCCACCCTGCTGCGTCGCGAAGTGAATATTACCGGCGCCGGACGTACCGACACCGGCGTACATGCTTCTATGATGGTGGCGCACTTCGACAGTGATGTCCCCCTTGACACAGCCCTGATGACAGACAAGCTGAATCGCCTATTGCCTCCCGATATTGCCGTGCAGCGTCTTCGTCCGGTGAAGCCCGATGCACATGCCCGCTTCGATGCGGTTGCACGTACCTATCAATATTACATCACGACTGCCAAATCGCCGTTTCTGCGCCGGTATAGCTATCGTCTGTTTCACGCCCCCGACTACAACTGCATGAACGAAGCAGCCCGCACGCTGTTCGACTATACCGATTTTACCAGTTTCAGCAAGCTTCATACCGATGTAAAGACAAACAACTGCCGTATATCCCGCGCCGAATGGACGCAACACGATGCCGACACGTGGGGCTTTACCATCCGTGCCGACCGCTTCCTGCGCAACATGGTACGCGCCATCGTCGGTACCCTGCTCGAGGTGGGACGCGGCAAACTCACCGTCGATGACTTTCGCCGCATCATCGAACAACAAGACCGCTGCAAAGCCGGAACGTCCGTACCGGGGCATGCACTATTCCTGACGGATATAGAGTATGGGGAAGAGTTGTTTGCGACGGATGTTCTGTTACAATAAATATGATTAACATGATGTGGCTACTCCTCGCCTTCACCTCCGCCGTTTTATTAGGCTTTTACGACGTCTTTAAGAAAGAATCGCTACGCGACAATGCCGTGTTGCCGGTGCTCTTCCTGAACACAATATTCTCCAGCTTGATATTTCTTCCGTTTATTCTGATATCGGCATTCACCCCCGTGCTCGACGGAACCATTGTCGATGTACCTGTTGTGGGATGGGAGGTACACAAATATATACTGCTCAAGTCGTTCATCGTGCTCTCGTCGTGGATATTCGGCTACTTCGGCATGAAGCATCTGCCGCTGACAATTGTCGGACCCATCAATGCTACCCGTCCGGTGATGGTACTGGTGGGTGCCATGCTGCTATTCGGCGAGCGACTGAATCTGTATCAATGGACAGGTGTAACGCTGGCAATACTCTCATTTCTGATGTTGAGCCGTTCGGGTAAGAAAGAGGGCATCGACTTCAAGCACGACAGATGGATATACTTCGTAGTACTGGCTGCCCTGATGGGAGCCATCAGCGGACTATACGACAAGTATCTGATGAAACGGTTTAACCCGATGGCGGTGCAGGCATGGTACAACATATATCAAGTGTTTATCATGTGCCCCATCCTTGCATGGCTCTGGTATCCCAAGCGAAAGCATACCACGCCCTTCCGCTGGGATTGGACGATTCTGCTCATCTCACTATTCCTTTGCGCTGCCGACTTTGTCTATTTCTATGCCCTGAGCTATTCCGATTCGATGGTTTCGATCGTTTCCATGGTACGTCGTAGCAGTGTGTTGGTATCGTTTCTGTTCGGTGCACTCGTTTTTCATGAGAAGAATCTGAAAAGCAAGGCTATCGACCTGCTGCTGGTACTGCTGGGCATGTTGTTCTTGTATTGGGGGAGCAGGTAGTCCTGTTTTTTATATAATATTATAAAAAGTACGCACAATATTTGTTTTATAATACAGAATCGCGTAGTTTTGCACGTCTAAAGCTCGGAATAATCATAAATTATGGAGTTGTTTTTTTTTTTGGAATATAAAAGCTAATTGTGTAACATAGAAACGTATTGTATGACTTACCAAGTATGTGTAATAATAGGTCTGATCTTTTTAGGTTGTATCTATGCCTATATGGAAGAAAAAAGGAAACGGAAACTTGCCGTGAAAGGTTCTTTAGCTTCGGCTACCAAACGAAGTACGCACAAGCATCGTGATAGCAAAATGAGTTCAAAGAAACCACACCGCATATCGAATATATTGCGGTCGATATGGTTCTTTTGACCCACTTAGAGCGAAACGGTGATTTAGGACGCCTACAAGACTATCTTTCCGCGAAGAAAGATTGCATTTTTCTTGCACGCGTCCTAAAATTCGTTTTACTTTGCCGCGTTATAGGGCTTGCACCATATCGGGTAAGCTCTGTTTTATATTAATCTAATCAGTATGGGAAAGAATAGCAAGCGGATAAAACCTTCCGCAAAAGAAGAAAAACAAGGCAAAAAGGTGCTGTGGATTATCGGCGTATCGGCATTGATACTGATGGTCGTGTTGTTGGTGGCTGGTTCCTTATGGAGTGCCTAACCCAAAACAACCCGAATGGCACAAGAAATCGAACGTAAATTCCTTATCGTCGGAGCATTTAAGTCGGAAGCCTACGCGCACAGTCAGATCGTACAAGGATATATCTGTCGGGGAGGAGGACGCTCTGTGCGCATACGCATACGCAACGAGAAAGGATACCTTACTATTAAGGGACCATCGGACGCAAGCGGCATCAAGCGCTACGAATGGGAAAAGGAGATTCCGGTAACCGATGCGCGCGAACTGATGCTGCTCTGCGAGCCGGGCGTGATAGACAAAACACGCTATCTGGTACGTAGCGGACCACACACCTTTGAAGTCGATGAGTTTCATGGAGACAACGAAGGACTGGTGATTGCCGAAGTGGAGCTGACCGACGAAAACGAATCGTTCGAAAAGCCCGATTTCATAGGGCAGGAGGTAACCGGAGACATGCGTTACTACAACACACAACTCACCATTCATCCGTATAAAAAGTGGAAAGACAACTCCTTAACCTGATGGCTATGCCTCCCGGAAGGAGGGAATTGTATCCGACTTTATAACGGGATATATTCGACAAACGCCTCCATCGCTTCGTAGGACGCCAATCCAAGCTTGTCGTACAACTCGGCAGTGCCGTGGTTGCGGTCTTCACTGCGTTGCCAGAACAAGCGCTCGTCGTTGCCCAGAAAAGGTGCGCTCTCCATTTGCGACTGATGCTTCAGGATGGAGTTGCGTTTTGCCCGCAATTCTTCGGGGCTGATGGGTACTACCATCTCGATATTCTCGATTTCCCATTCTGCCCAAGCACCACGATACATCCAGATGCGGCAATCATTCAACCATTCGGCGCCATCTACTTTCTCCAAGTCGACGGCGGCAAACACGGCATCGGTGCACACGCGGTGTGTGCCATGCGGGTCTGCCAAGTCGCCGGCAACGAAGATCTGGTGCGGCTTGATTTCGCGTAGCAGATTGCGCACAATCTCTACGTCGTATTCACTGAGGGGGTTCTTCTGTATTCTGCCTGTTTCATAGAAGGGCAGATCGAGGAAATGACAGCGGTCAAGCGGGATATTGTTGTACATGCAGGCGGTACGTGCTTCGCCGCGACGTATCAATCCTTTGATGGTGAGCACGTCGCGTGTATCAATGTCGCCGTCTTTCTTCTGTCGGAGGAACTCCCTGACTTCGGCATACTTTTCGCTAATCACCTTATCTTCGCTGTTGCTGAAGAGCTGATTGAAGCCGTTGATAAAATGCAGGAAGCGAATCACCTCTTCATCACCTACGGCAATGTTGCCCGAAGTTTCGTAGGCTGTATGCACTTCGTGCTTCTGCTCTACCAACCGGCGAAGGGTTCCTCCCATTGAGATGACGTCGTCGTCGGGATGCGGTGAGAAGATAACAATCCGTTTGGGATAGGGCGTAGCGCGTTCGGGACGATACGTATCGTCGGCATTGGGCTTACCGCCGGGCCATCCGGTAATGGTATGTTGCAGGTCGTTGAAGATCTTAATGTTTACATTATATGCCGAACCATACAATGCAAGGAGTTCGCTCAATCCGTTCTCGTTGTAGTCTTTGTTGGTCAACTTCAATATTGGTTTGCGGGTGCGCTGGCACAACCAGACAATGGCACTACGAATCAGTTTGTCGTCC
This sequence comes from Prevotellaceae bacterium, assembly GCA_031262085.1. GTDB lineage: Bacteria > Bacteroidota > Bacteroidia > Bacteroidales > Bacteroidaceae > Bacteroides. The sequence continues at coordinate 14,811 of JAISIN010000084.1, read as the reverse complement.
CACTCGCAGGAAGTAACCAACCATGGATAATGGATGCGCGTCAAGCTTCCGGCAGCCGACAGGTCGATCACGACCCGTGCCTGATTGTGGGTTTGCAGATAAGAGGCGGGAATGGTATCGGTAACGTTGCCTTCGACGCACTCCTTGATCATATCTGCTTTGTTCTCCCCCCATGCCATGAGGTAGACTTTTTTGGCTGACAGTATAGTCGACACCCCCATGGTGATAGAGCTGACAGGCGTACTCTCCATGCTTCCGAACATCTTGGAAGCTTCGTTGCGCGAAGCGTTGTCGAGCAAGATCAACCGCGTCGTAGAGTTCAGTCGCGAACCGGGTTCGTTAAAGCCGATGTTGCCTACCCGCCCAATGCCCAACAACGCCACATCTAACCCGCCGTAGCTGGCAATGCGCTGTTCGTAAAGGCGGCAGTACTCAAAGATCGTATCTTTGGGTATCGTTCCGTCGGGCGAGAAGATGTTCTGCTTGTCGATGTCGACATGGTTGAGAAACATCTCCTTGAGAGCATTCATGTTGCTGTTGACAGCATCGGGTGCCAACGGATAATACTCGTAGAGGTTGAAGATAATCACATTGCGGAAACTCAACCCCTCTTCTCTGTGCATACGGATAAGGGCGGTGAAGAGGTTGCGCGGCGAGTTGCCTCCGGGCAGTGCCAGTACAAAAAAGCGACCGTCGCGTTGTCTCTCGCGAATCATGGTGGCAATCTCGGCAGCAATGTGGTTGGCGCCCTCTTCGGGCGATTCATAGATGTCGGTCGGAATCTTTTCCAACCGTGTCAAGACAGAACGCTCAAAGGCATTCGCCGGTTTGTAATATCGGGGCGATATCCGGTTCAGTGTGATTTGCGAACTAAGATTGGTTTTCATAAATGCTGTACGTTGGGTTTATGAAGGTAATGTCATAATTTGCTCGGCATGCGTAGAAGTTTTGATCTCCTTCGGGCGGAATATCTTTTCGATAACACCTTCCTCGTTCACAATAAAGGTGGTACGGAAGGTGCCCATATATTTGCGTCCGTACATATTTTTTTCGCCCCATACGCCAAACTGCTCAACTAATGCTTTGTCGGTATCGGCTATCAGGTCGAACGGCAGTTGCTGTTTCTCGATAAACTTGAGATGCGACTGTTCGTTGTCAACGCTTACACCTACTATCTCGTAGCCCTCTTTGCGCAGGTCGGCGTAATGGTCGCGAAAGCTACACGCCTCGGCGGTACATCCCGACGTGCTATCTTTAGGATAGAAGTAAAGAACCAATTTTCTACCGGCGTACCGGCTTGCTGTAAGGGTGTTCCCGTGTTGGTCTTTGCCTAATACCTCGGGAATCTTGTCTCCAATTTGAAAAGCCATTGTGTGTACTAAAATTAAATAGATTTTGATGCAGTTGTCTTATACAACTAATGTCAGTCTCTCTTCAGATAAAGCAGCAATATCTTGGTTGCCTCGATAACATTTCCCATTTTTCCGCTTTCGATCAACGCGTTAATATCTTTCACATCCTCGTCGGTAATAGGATTGTCGCACATATTGTTGTAATAAGCAAATTTCTTGGCATTGCCCAGCAGCAGATGAATGACGGCGAGGTACTCCTTCACGTTCTTATACTCTACATTTTCGGCAGCCACTTTGTCTTCGTATATATTGCAAGCGCTGGTGATATTACCCATTTCAAAGAGATGGGTACCTATCTCGAACCAAGTACCGATGCCGGGTTCGACGAGCAACGCGTTTGCCCATGCCTGCATGGCCGACATCTCTTTCTTCTCTTCAAGATAGGCGCGTCCTTCGATGAGATAGGCATCGCCATTTTCCGGATTTACACGCTTTGCCTTTTGGCAATAGAGATGCACCTGATGGTAATTATGCAGCCGTAAGTAACAGAGGCTTGACTGCACATACAAGATAGCCAGCAACCTTCTGTCGCCGTCAAACGACTCGCTTTCCCGAATCGCCATTGTCAGGTTTTCCAGCCCCTCACTCCACCCATGTTTGTCCATGGCGATGGATGCTTTGAATGCGTAAACACTCTCTGTGGGGAATGCACCACATTTGTTTGCCTGTATATAGTCGGTCAGAGCCGCTTCTGAGTTACCTAAAGCACGATAAGCATTGGCCCGCATCAGGTAAGCCTCGCCGTATCCGTCGTCGCCGATCAATGCGTAGTTACAGGCATCGATAGCTTGCTCGTAATTGTTTTCGACGAAATAGCATCGCGACAGCCCATACCAATAATTGGGGACATAAGGATCGACATCCAGCAGCCGGTTATAGTACTTGGCAGCCTGTTTCGTTTCTCTCAACACATAACTTACATCCGCCATGGCAGCCATAAACGGTTCTTCGTCATCATACTCATCTTTGATGGGGGTCAGCCATTCCATCGCCTTGTCAGGCTCATCTATCTCGAGACACAGATAAGCTGCTTCGACAGCTGTTATCAAGTCGTCGGTTTCGTGAATTTCATTCAGTTCGCTCCACACCTTATCATAATCTTCTTTATTGCCGGCTACGCGGGCACGCAGCAGGTGTATATCGTCCGAATCTCCGGGAAGCTTTTCCAGAAGTTCGGGTATTTGCCGCTCGTAACCGGCATCCAAATAGAGATACGCTTTCCGAGTAATCAACTCTTCGCTATCGGGATGCAGTCGCAGTCCGTAGTCTACCATCTCGAATGCCTTGGCATACTCTTTGTGCACAAAGTGCCAATCGGCCAACATGCTAATATCATCGCTATCCATGTAGACTGGTTTGTGCCCGGATACACTCTTTTCGTACTGTTCGGATAGTAACTGCTGTTCTTTTTCTCTTTTAGATAAGAAATTCCGTTTCTTCATTATTCAGTTTACTCGTTCATTTGTTTATTTTTCCCCACGTATCTTTCAACTCTACCGTGCGGTTGAACACCGGATGCTCGGGTGTACTGTCAGGGTCGACATTGAAATAGCCAATGCGTTGGAACTGCAAATACGACAGGGGTGGTCTGCCGACAGCAAATTTCTCGACGTAGCAATCGGATACATGTAATGAATCGGGATTGATCAGTTCTTGCATTGCCGCCAGCGAATCGAGACCCTGCTCTTCCTTAAGAGCAGCCAGTTCGTCGCGCGGGTTCTCGACCTTCCACAGGCGGTCGTACAATCGTACTTCTGCCGGGATACAATGGCGCGCACTCACCCAGTGCAAGGTACCTTTCACTTTGCGATTGGCTTCGAGCATACCGCTTCGGGTGTTGGGGTCGTACTCAGCATGCACTTCGATAACCTGTCCGGAATCGTCTTTAACACATCCGATGCATCGCACGATATAGGCATTTTTCAGTCGCACCTCCTGCCCGGGCGTCATGCGAAAATACTTTTTGGGAGCCTTTTCCATAAAATCTTCGCGTTCCATCCACAGTTCGCGGCTAAACTCAATGACATGCGTACCCTCTTCGGGTCGTTCGGGATTGTTGACCGCCTCCATCTCTTCGTTTTGCCCGACGGGATAGTTGACAAGAACCAATTTGACCGGATTGAGCACTGCCGATACACGGGTTGCCCGCATGTTGAGATCTTCGCGCACAGCACTCTCCAATAAGGCAAACTCATTGAGTGCGTCGTAAGTGGTGTACCCTATTTTGTCGATAAACTTATGAATCGATTCGGGAGAATATCCGCGGCGGCGGAAACCGCATATAGTCGGCATACGAGGATCGTCCCATCCCTTCACCAATCCTTCTTTAACCAAAATGAGCAGGTTGCGTTTGCTCATTAGGGTGTAGCTAAGGTTGAGTTTATTGAATTCATACTGGCGGGGGCGATGGTCGTTCAGGTCTTCGCCCTCTTTTACCCAGTCGACCAACAGATCGTATAACGGGCGGTGCGGCACAAACTCCAATGTGCAGAGCGAATGTGTCACTCCTTCAAAGAAATCGCTCTGTCCGTGGGCGAAGTCGTACATAGGATAAGCTTTCCATGCAGTGCCGGTGCGATGGTGCGGATGGTTGACTACCCGATAGATGATCGGGTCGCGAAAATGCATATTCGGACTTGCCATATCAATCTTGGCACGCAGTACCAGGGCGCCTTCGGCAATCTCTCCGGTATTCATGCGTCGGAAGAGGTCGAGACTTTCGGCTATGGGACGTTCGCGCCACGGACTGTTGATACCCGGTTGTGTGGGAGTACCCTTCTGGCGGGCAATCTCTTCGGACGACTGTTCGTCGATATATGCTTTTCCTTCTTCAATCAGGCGCAAGGCAAAATCCCATAGCGGTCCGAAATAATCGGAAGCATAGTATTCGTTTCCCCACTGATAGCCCAGCCATTGAATGTCGGCTTTGATCGCCTCTACATATTCTACATCTTCTTTGGTGGGATTGGTATCATCGAACCGCAAGTTGCACACGCCACCATACTTGGCAGCAATGCCAAAGTCCAGACAGATAGCTTTAGCATGTCCGATATGCAGGTATCCATTGGGTTCGGGAGGAAAGCGTGTTTGTATCTTGCCATCATTTTTTCCCTCTTTGAGATCGTTCTGCACGATTTGTTCTATGAAGTTCAGGCTCTTTTTCTCGCCCGTTTCTTCGAATGGGGTTTCTATCATATGATCTTGTATCTTATACGATTTAAAATAGTAATCATGAACCGATCATGATTATAAGCCGCAAAAATAGAAGATTTTTAGGTCTAAGTTATCTTTTTTACCTTTTATTATAAAATTATTGTATATTTGCGAACCTAAACGGTGCTTTTGTGGCTGAAATAGCGTTTATTTTTATAAGATAAACAAATTTTTAAAAAAAACATGTTGTGCAGCATGTTTTAAAATTTGGCGCTTTCATCGAAAAGCCACTATCTTTGCGCCGTTATCCTGAAAACAATCTTTTTACCTTAAAAAAAACTAATACCTATTGAAACTTAAAAAACGGAACTTTGTGAAAAGTTCCGTTTTTTATGACCTTTACTCTACGTTCTACGCTGTTTTTCGTAACTTTGTCCCCCATTCGCTTTCGCTACCATGAAGCGATTAATCAACTTTATCATTAAACATTCATAGCTATGTTTTCCGGAATTATTGAAGAATGTGCCACGCTGATGGCATTAAAAAGAGAACAGGAGAATGTGCACTTTACATTTGCCTGCTCTTTCGTCAGCGAATTAAAAATCGACCAAAGCGTATCACACAACGGAGTATGCCTCACCGTAGTTAGTCTGACAGATTCAACCTACACCGTAACCGCCATGCGGGAGACGTTGGAACGCTCTAATCTGGGATTGCTCAAAGTGGGCGACGAGGTCAATGTGGAACGAAGCATGTTGATGAACGGCAGGTTAGACGGACACATTGTGCAGGGGCATGTAGACCAGACAGCGACCTGCATCAAGGTAGAAGATGCCGACGGAAGTTTCTACTTTACCTTTCAATACACCTTCGACGCAGAGATGGCAAAGCGCGGCTACATAACCGTAGACAAAGGTTCGGTAACCGTAAACGGCGTAAGCCTCACCGTATGCGACCCGACCGACAACACGTTTCGGGTGGCGATCATCCCTTATACATTCGACCATACCAATTTTCACTCCATCCGCGAGGGTAGTGTAGTCAATCTGGAGTTCGACATCATCGGGAAGTACATCAGTCGGATCATTGCACTCCCCGCATCGGGGCAGTAAGTGCGCGCACTTCAATCTCCAAACAGCGTGCGCTGACTGCCGCTGTTGTAGATGCTCCGTCCCAAATGTTTGTAGGCAAGTTCGGTCACTTCGCGTCCGCGGGGTGTGCGTTTCAGAAACCCTTCTTTGATGAGGAAGGGTTCGTACACTTCTTCTACCGTACCGGCATCCTCGCCCAGCGCAGTGGCAATGGTGGTCAATCCTACGGGACCACCACTAAACTTGTCTATGATGGTACAAAGTATTTTGTTATCTATCTCGTCTAATCCGTAACGGTCGATATTCAGAGCTTCGAGGGCAAAGCGGGCGATCTCGGTGTCGATGCTACCGTTGCCTTTCACTTGTGCAAAATCGCGCACACGACGCAGCAGGGCATTGGCAATACGGGGTGTTCCGCGACTGCGCGAAGCGATCTCGGTGGCAGCGTGGGTGGAGCATGGCACATTCAGTATCTTGGCAGAGCGGAGAATGATGCTTGCCAGCACCTCTTCGTCGTAATACTCCAAATGCAGGTTGATGCCAAAGCGGGCACGGAGCGGGGCAGTGAGCAGTCCGCTACGGGTGGTGGCGCCGACCAGCGTAAAGGGGTTGAGGTCTATCTGAATGCTTCGTGCCGACGGCCCTTTGTCTATCATGATGTCGATACGATAATCCTCCATAGCAGAATAGAGATACTCCTCGACCACGGGCGAAAGACGGTGTATCTCATCAATAAAGAGCACATCGTTCCGTTCCAGATTCGTGAGTACGCCTGCCAGATCACCCGGTTTGTCGAGTACCGGTCCGGAAGTTATCTTAAATCCCACACTCAGTTCGTTGGCAATGATATTAGAAAGGGTCGTTTTACCCAACCCCGGAGGACCGTGCAACAGCGTATGATCCAAGGCTTCGCCCCGCAAGCGGGCTGCCTGTACAAATACGCGCAGGTTGTCAACCACCTTTTCCTGCCCGCTGAAGTCATTGAACGAGAGTGGGCGAAGCACATTCTCGAAGTCGCGCTCCTTGCCGGTGAGGGGGTGATCGCGTATATTGAATTCTTCTTGTTCCATGTTCTTTAGAATGTGCTGCAAAGCTATGAAAAATAAAGAATGCTTCCACCGTCGGAGGCTGCATATTTGCGTAGTAGCTCTTGTATCATTTCGGCTGCTTCTTTTAATCCACCTTCACCACTGTATCCGTTGACGATGGCAAGGATGTGTCGGGTGTCGAAATCCATCTTGGTTCGCTCATGGTCACTGGTAGGAGTACCTATCCCGCCGATGCCGTCGCGATAGAGCGGTAGCCCGTCGATGTTGAGCCTACCTCGTCCGATGGCTTCAAAAGGCTCGTCGGGCTGTCCGATGCCCAATTCGAGGTGACTGCCGCTGATTTTGTCGGCATCGAAGCCACCGATGGAGTATCCGGTGCGCAGCGACACCAGATTGATGAGGTCGACCAGCGTATCTATCCGGTAGAGCGGTATACCGCGCAGCAGTCGTCGGCGCAGCGCCTCGGCAGAGGGACGATAGCGTCCCGGGGCTTTGCCGCAGCGTTTGTATGCCTCGCGGGTGGCGGCAATGGCAGGTTGCCACTTAATCTCCTCCAAACGGGAGGTCGCCGTCAGCTCTTGGGTGAAAGCATTTATCTCTTCCCACAGCCCTTCGCAATGGGCGCTATTGGTTACAGCGGCATAAACGGCTGCACCGCGAAAGCCGGGGCAGAGTTGGCGGATGGCGTCGGAGAGGGTGATGCAAAACCTGTTTGTAGGAGATGTGTGAAAAGAATATGCTTCTTCTTTTATCATTTTTTTGGCTTTTTGAAGTAGCTGTAAAACCAATTGTAGCTAAAAAAGGTATTCCAATATAGGTCAGATTTCAAAGTTTTGCTATCTTCCACCGGTATCGGAGATTCTAATAGAATATCCTCACGCAATTGCTTATCCTTTCCGGCATTTCTGATATCATCTATCGTAAAACGGTTCCCTACAACGATACCTGCCCATGCCCGTCTCATTAGTTTGAGTGTCCCGTGCTCTAATTTAAGGGCTTCAATGGTCTCTTTATATTTGGTTCTCCTTTTTTCATATTTCTCCTTTTTTTCATATTTACCCTTTCGATAGTCTATTTCACCATTCGGTTTATAGATGATATCTTTACTAATTCTGCGTATAAAGAAAAGAGGGAGAATTTTGTCGTTTCCTCTAACATTATTGCAACACAAGTGTAATTTGCCGGGTAATATAATGTTGGGATACTCCGGGTCAGGGATACTACCATCACAAGAGACAACAAGGTTCTCATAAGCGCAAAAATGCGGATAGGGCGGATCTTCACGGGAGACCTTAGTTCGCATTTCCTCACATTTTAGTTTATGAGGAATAATATGTTCTAAGGTGGTATGTTGTTTAAAATCAACCAATCTCATGCAGTAACAGCAATGGTAATGCTGCTGCTCCAGCAATAATCGGTCGATACGATGTTCATCTTTTAATGATTTATAATTGCAGTTGATATAGCTACTCTCTTGTTCACTCCAAGCTCTGTCAAGGAAGTTTTCCACGATTCGTCTCCCTCTCTTGCGGTATTTACCATTGCTTTTATTAATCCACTTCATAGCGCTTATCGAAGTGATTGTTCCATCTCTGTTACTATTTGTTCATAACGGATATTCGATACGTAGCGGCGCAGCTCTTTCTTTCTCATTTCCAATAGTTGGTTGTCTCCATTTCGCATAGCTCTGAGTATGGATGACCGCAAAAAGTTGATCGCATTATTGTCATTTACCTCCATAATATCGCGTATAGCTGCGTCGTAGTCTATGCCATAAACATCCGGCAACACATGAGGTTCCTGTTCACCGCTGACAAGCCTCAATATTTTATTATCTCCATCTTTGTGGGGCAGATTGGTTACCACAAGTGGTGAATGAGATGTCATTACATACTGAACGTGCGGGAAAAGACGGGTGAAACGTTCTACGACCTCTATGGCAAGCGATGGATGTAGGTGCAAATCTATCTCATCAATAAGAACGAGTCCGCAGGACATAATCGAATCTGATCGGTTGAGTAGAAAAGTGCGGTAGGAAAGGTCAAGTACCATTGAATATAATCGGCGGTAACCGGCAGGTAAAGCTCCGAATCGCACCTCTTTACCCTCTTTCAAGCGAAGCCACAACTCACGTTCCTCATTCTCATTAAACGATACAAAAACTCGGGATATTTCAAAACTATCGTCGCAATCAGCGTGGATAGGACGTGAAAACTCGCGCAATTTATTCACTACATATTTCACCTCGGTATGGTTGAATTCGTTTGTTTCATCAAGCATTTTGTCTTTAATAAGCGCATTGGTGAGGCGTTGTTCCCATATGGTGGTACAAGCTGTCTCGTTGTCCCATTGGTAATATCCAAAATTCCGAAGCGTTTGCTCTCCTTTTCGCATCTCTTCTTTGGCAAATGAAGAGATATTGGTCTGCCGGTGAGGAAAGGAATCTGAAAAATAGGCCACTAAAGGTAGCTGACCGTTGTTTCGATATAGAGCCATGAATTGTTGGTATGCGGTTTTGTATTTAGATGGATAGAGAGATGAATTGGGTGTCGACCGACGAAACATATCCCAATTGAGTATTTCACCGTTCAACTCTAATTCACCGTGCAAATTTACGTCGCCTATTTTGTCTGCTGTGCTGTTGCGGTAAAATTCCGAAAAATCAGGCGACTTCATTGTAAGGTCAGGATTACCCGCTGCTAAGAAGTCATTTCCCGATGACCGGTCACTGGTAAACATAAAGTATAATGAATACACAATACTTTTGATAAGCGAAGTCTTTCCCGCTCCATTTTTGCCAATGATAATAGAAACGTCACGGGCAAAGTCTATTTCAAAATGCTCAAAGCATCTGAAGTTATCCACTACTAATCTTTTATATTCCATAAGTATTGAGCTGAATTATATTTTTATGAATGCAAAACTACATCATTTAACTGAGATAATCTAATCTGTGAAGAATCAAATTCTTTCAACACTATTCATCCCCCCAATCCTCCTCTATGTCCCACGCTTCGCCCTCCTCCGCTTCCTCTTCTATTGTGAGGTCTTCGTCTTCGCCCATGTCGATCAGCTCTTGTTGAAGGTGCGATACGTCCTTGGGGCGATGGACGAGGGTCTCTATCCGGTTGGTCTCTTTGTTCAGCTCGTGCCAGAGGATGTCTTTGAGGATGGAGATACCCAAGCCTGTTACGGAGGAGATGAAGATGTGGGGGATGTTTTCGGGCAGTGTGGGTTCGATTTCGTCCATCAGCTCTTGGTCGAGCATGTCGCACTTGGTGACGGCGAGCACCCGCTGCTTGTCTAATAGCTCGGGGTTGAAGGTGCGGAGTTCGCCCAGCAGGATGTTATACTCGCGGCGGATGTCGTCGCTGTCGGCAGGCACCATAAAGAGCAGCAGGGCGTTGCGCTCGATGTGACGGAGGAAGCGCAACCCCAGTCCCTTTCCGGCGCTGGCGCCTTCGATGATGCCCGGTATGTCTGCCATGACGAACGACTGACCGTCGCGGTAGGCAACGATGCCCAGATTCGGTTCGAGCGTGGTGAAGGGATAGTTGGCTATCTTGGGCTTGGCAGCCGACACGGCCGCCAGCAACGTGGACTTGCCGGCATTGGGGAAGCCCACAAGGCCGACGTCGGCCAGCAGTTTCAGCTCGAGGATGATGGTGAGTTCTTGCAACGGTTCGCCGGGTTGTGCATAGCGCGGTGCCTGGTTGGTGGCGGTGCGGAAGTGCCAGTTGCCCAGTCCGCCGCGGCCGCCTTTCAGCAGCACCACTTCCTGCTCGTGCTCGGTGACGTCGCAGAGGTACGCACCCGTTTCGGCATTGTAAACCACGGTGCCGCAGGGCACTTCTATCACCTTGTCTTCGCCGTCCTTGCCGAAGCTGCGGTTTTTGGAACCCGACTCTCCGTGTCCGGCCAGGATGTGGCGCTGATACTTCAGGTGCAGCAGCGTCCAATAGTTGCGGTTGCCGCGCAGGATGATGTTACCGCCGCGTCCGCCGTCGCCGCCGTCGGGGCCTCCTTTGGGAATGTACTTCTCGCGGCGCATGTGCGTGGAGCCGCGGCCGCCCTTTCCCGAGCGGCAGTATATCTTGACGTAGTCTACAAAGTTGCTTTCTGCCATTTAAAATCTTTTTTCGATGGCTTCGCAAACGTCGCGGAATATCTGTTCCAGTTCGCCGAAGCCTTTGATGCGGTGGTGCTTGCCTTCGTTTTTATACCAATCTACCAGCGGAGCGGTCTGCGTGTGATATACGTTGAGGCGTTTCTTGATGGTCTCTTCGTTGTCGTCGGCACGGCCGGTCTGTTTGCCACGATTGATGAGGCGTGCCATCAGGATGTCTTCGGGCACTTCGAGGTCAATCATCACGGTCACGTCTTGTCCGCGTTCGGCCAGCATCTGCTTCAGTGCCTCGGCCTGTGCGATGGTGCGCGGGAAGCCGTCGAATATCACGCCTTTGCTCTCTTTGAGGTTGTCCAGCACGTCGGCCAGGATGTCTATCATCAGGTCGTCGGGGATGAGTTGTCCCTGTTCGATGTAGCCTTGGGCCGTCTTGCCCAGCTGGGTTCCTTTTTTGATTTCGGCACGCAGCACGTCGCCGGTGGAGATGTGGTTGATGCCGTACTTGTTTACGAGTAACTCGCTCTGCGTCCCTTTGCCTGAACCGGGCGCGCCAAAAATTACAATGTTCAACATGTTGTATTGGTTTTTGAATTATCTGTTAATCTCTCATTCGTTGCACACGGTGTATATGTCGCGATAGTTGCGTCCCCATCCGTCGTAGTCGAGGCCGTAGCCCACGATGAAGTCGTTGGGGATGTTCATGGCCACGTAGCGGATGTCGAGCGGCACCTCCAGCTTGCCGGGTTTCACCAGCAGCGATGCGATGTGGATGGCACGCGGGCGGTGCTTCTCGAGGTCGGCTATCAAGCGTTGCATGGTGAGGCCGGTGTCGACGATGTCTTCTGTGATGACCACCGTGCGTCCCTCGATGTCTTCGTTAAGGCCGATAACCTCTTTGACGATGCCTGTCGAGGATGTGCCGGCGTAGGAGACCAGCTTGACAAAGCTGATTTCGCAGGGAATGGTGATATGCTTCATGAGGTCGGCGGTAAACATGAACGCGCCGTTGAGCACGCTCACGAAGAGCGGATTTTGTCCGTCCAGGTCGCGGTTGATTTCGTTTGCCACGCGGGCAACTTCTCTCTGTATGTCTGCTTCGGGAATGGAAACAGCAAAGGTTTTGTCTTTGATGCGTATCGTATCCATTGAGATATAATTAATTATAATCGAGTTGCAAAAGTACTACTTTTTATTCGCCCTGCGCTGTTGTTTCCGCAGGTTTCAGCATCTGCGTGTAGGCGGAACGGTCTGTGAGCACCTTCACGGCGGCCTTCAGGTCGGGGTCGTCCTTGAGTTGTTGGATGATGCCTCCCTTCTGATAATAATAGCGTTTGATAATCTCTTCGGCTATCACGGCTTTGATGTCTTTGGCGAAATAGTTGAGGTCGTGGTCGAGGTTGTGCGTCAGCTTCTTCTCCAGCGCGGCAAACTCGTCGGAGGCGTCTGTCATGTAGCCTTCAAACTCGGCCATCTCTTTCAGGCTCTTGAGCAGTTTCTCGCTCTGCTGGTCGTACTTGAAGTCCGACTTCTCCACCATCTCTTTGAACCCGGCATAGTCGGCGTCGGTCACCTCGAACGCCTCGGGCGCTGCAATGGTGGGGTGCTTCAGACAGTACTGCGTGGCATAGTCGAACGTCAGGTTGTCGTTCACGAGGTAGTAGAGTATGTTGGGCAGCTTCTCCTGCTTCACCTCTATGTCGGGCGTCACCCCGCCGCCGTCGCGCACGGTGCGTCCCGCCGCCGTGTGGAACACGGTTGTCAGGCTGTCGGGGATGCGTCCCACGCTGCCGTCGGGATTGCGGTGTGTGTAGTCGATGGCCTGCACGCAGCGTCCGCTGGGGATGTAGTATTTAGAGGTGGTGATTTTCATCGTTCCGCCGTAGGGCAGTGTGCGGGGTGTCTGCACCAGTCCCTTGCCGAAGGTGCGGTTGCCCACGATGATGGCCCGGTCGTAGTCTTGCAGTGCGCCCGAGAGGATTTCGCTGGCCGAGGCCGTTCCGCTGTTCACCAGCACGGCTATCGGTATCTCCGTGTCAACCGGCTCGCGCAGCGTCTTGTAGGTGTTGTCGCTCTGTTTCACCTTGCCTTTTGTCGAGACGATGACCCGTCCGCGCGGCAGGAAGAAGTTGGCTATCTCGACCGCCTCGTCCAGCAGTCCGCCGCCATTGTTGCGGATGTCTATCACCAGCGAGGTGATGCCCTGCTTCTTCAGGTCGAGGAAGGCCTGCTTAAACTCTTTGGAGGGGTTGCCCGAGAAGGTGCTCAGGCTGATGTATCCCACCTTATTATCTAACATGCCGTAGTAGGGGATGAAGGGCAGCTGGATGGAGCGGCGCACGATGTCAAACTCCAGCGGCTTCTCCGTTCCGGGGCGTTGCACCGTCAGGTGGAAGCTGGTGCCCACCTGTCCGCGCAGCATCTCGCTTATCTCCTGGTTGTTCTTCCCCATCAGGTCTTGGCCGTCAATCTTTATCAAGATGTCGCCCGCCTTCAGCCCCACGTTGGCGGCAGGCATGCCTTCGTAGGGTTCGGCTATCATCGAGCGCTTCAGCTTGGCGTTCCACGTGATGACGGAGCCAACGCCCCCATACGACCCTCTCAACATCTGTTCCAGCTCGCTTTGGTTCTCTTCGGGGTAGTACTCCGTGTAGGGGTCGAGCGAATAGAGCATGGCGTCGATGCCTTGACGCACGGTCTTGTTGGCATCGAGCGTATCGACATAGAACATATCCAACTCCTTCACAACGGCGTTGAATATGTCGAGGTTCTTAGCTATCTGAAAGTTACGGTTGTCGGCAGCATTGAAGCCGAAGAAGGCGATGATGCCCACCGTTGCCATCGCCGCAAAGGCGATGCGTCCTGTTTTAAAGTGTTGCTTCATAAACGACTGATTTCTGTTTTTATTTCTTCCCATGCGGTGTCGGGCAGTTCGGCGCCCACCACCTGTATGATGCGTTCGGCCAGCAGCGCCCCTATCTTGCCGCACCGCTCCAATTGGTAGCCGCAAGTCAGCCCGTACAAGAAGCCTGCGGCGTAGTAATCGCCTGCGCCGGTGGTGTCGACCGCCTTCACGGGTTTCGCGACGGCGAGGTGCACCATCTCCGTGCCTTTGCGGATGAGCGAACCTTTTGCGCCCATCTTTATCACGACCACGCTGCACTTCCTGCCCAGTTCGTCCAATGCCGGCTCCGGCTCTTTGCCGGTGAATGCCCGTGCCTCTTCTTCGTTGGCAAAGACAATGTCCACATACTTGTTGATGAGCAGCGAGAAGAACTCCCGCTCTGCGTCCACGATGTTATAGCTGGCCAGGTCGATGCACACCTGCAGTCCCGCCTCTTTGGCCAGTTCGATGGCGCGCAACATCAGGTTGTGGTCTTGCACGATGTAGCCCTCTACATAGAAATAGGTGTAGTCTTTGAACATGGCGGCGTTCAGCTCTTCGGCGTTCATCGCCGCTGCCGCTCCCAGGTAGGTGCCGAACGTGCGTTCGCCATCGGTCGAGATGAATGTCGACGCCACGCCCGACGGCAACGTTTGCGACGTCAGCAGGTAGGCTTCCGTGCCCCGTTCCTGTAAGTTTTTGCGGTAGAACCGTCCGTACTCGTCGTCGCCCACCTTGCCGATGAAACCCGTTTGTGTGCCCAGACAGGCCAATCCCCTGATGGTGTTTCCGGCCGAGCCGCCCAGGGCAAGGTGCACGTCCATGCTACTGAAATAACGATTTATTTGTTGCAGTTTTTCTTCGTTGATAAGAGTCATGCTTCCTTTGGGTAAGTTCGCTTCTTCCAGCAGTTTGTCGCTACTCAGCATAGCCAACACGTCTGTCAGCGCATTACCCATTCCTACTATTCTATCCATTCTTTCAAATTTTCGGCAAAGATATTGCATATTTCAAAATATCCTATTACTTTTGCCGCGCATTTCAGAAAAAACAACACTCTTCCTTAGCTCAGTCGGTTAGAGCATCTGACTGTTAATCA
>JAISIN010000049.1 GCA_031262085.1 Prevotellaceae bacterium | reverse complement strand
CACAGGGCGTGGTGTGTTTGATGCGCCTGGCAGCTGCCGCATCGCCTGTCGACAGGCAGTAACGGTGCTTGGCTGTCTGTGCCTGAAGAGCATCACTCTTGGAGATCAAGGCAACAAGGTTCTCGACGTTTATCCGAATGGATTGTTTGGAGGAATAGCCGGTGAAACGGCTCAACGAAAAAGGTTCTTCTACGTTCATAAAAGGTTATTTTTAAAATTATTCGTTTCTCCCTGTGGAGAATGAACGCGAAGTTACAACCAACGCCGTCGATGCGCCAAAAAAGTGTTTAGTACATGCTTTACACTTTATTGACAAATTAACAATAATAACATTTTTTAATTTAATAATCCCCCTAATAATTAACAAAAAACAAAAATTATGGAAGAAAAAATCAATGTTTACAGATTCAATCCCATTGATAGTAGAGAAAAAAGCATGGTAGAGGATATAAATTACCACTTGCGCGCGCTGCTTCGTTCCCTGATCCGGTGCATCCGGGTGGAGTCGCCCGACCGTCCGGGTGTCTGGGTGCCCATGAACATCAGGCGGCTGTGTGCCCAATTCGGCACAAGTACCACCACCTACTACGCGCACATCAGGAAGCTTGCCGCAGACTTACAGCCCGACGGCTGGTGGGCGCGCCTCTTCCGCTTCATCATGGAGCGCATCTCCGACGAGCGGCTGTGCCGCTCTTTCTGGACAGAGCTGGGGACAGTGATGCTGGGAGCACTTTCATTCGTTCATGTCCTGTATTAGAGTGTATATATTAAAGATATTTCGCATATTTTTCTGATTTCTATCTTTGATTATATTCGGAATTATTACTATCTTTATGTCGAAAAAACAGGTATGAAACATGAAAAATAGTATCTCTTCCGCCGATGGTTCCTTTTTCCCTATCCGCCGCTACGGCAAGGGCGAACTGGCATCTTTGTATATGCCCGACATCTTGTGCTCCTCGGCACTGCGCCAGTTTAACGAATGGCTGGCTACGGCGCCCGGACTGACCGACCGACTGCGTGCTACCGGTCTGCAACCGGGCGCCCGACAATACACTCCTCAACAGGTGTCGCTGATTGTAGAGGCGCTGGGCGAACCGTAGGCGTTATGGCGCTCTATCGTTCCTTGTCTCTTTTGGTCTTTATCTCTCTTTATCTCTCTTTATCTCTCCTTATCTTTCCTTATCTTTCCTTATCTCTCCCTGCCCCTGCCCGTCGCCGTATCTTTGTCGGCGTAGGACGGAGGGCATCACCCGGGAATTGTCTTTCATCGTTCTACATCCGATTTTAGTTTTTAATCTTTAATTCATCACATTATGACAACAGCATTGGTTACCGTGGTGCGTTTTCAGCGCCTCGCAAAGCTTTGGGACAAAAAGTCCCCCTTGGTGTATGCCCTTAAGCGCAAGCCGGGCGACACACAGACCTACGACATCAAACGTATGGCTATGGAAATAGAACAGATGGGCGGGATGTCCGCCGAAGATGTGGAACACGTCATCAAATCGGTGGTGCGCAACCTCCAGCGCAAGCTTGCCGACGGCTTCAAGGTGAAGTTCGACGGGTTGGGCACCTTCTTCACCACCTTCCACTGCCTCTCCGCGCAGAATGCCGAGCAGTGCACGGTGAAGAACATCGACCGCGTGAACGTCCGCTTCAAAGTCGACAACACCTTCCGCCTGTTCAACACCGCCATCGAGACCTCCACCCGCGGAGCCTCCAACGGAGTGACTTTCGAACTGGAGAAGCCCAAGAACGGCTCCGAGAACGTACCGCCCAAGGAAGGAGGCGACGACGATCTGCAATAACCTTTAATAATTATCGTTATGAGTACAAAATCAAAAAACATCTGGAGCCTCGTGCTCAAAGTGATCATCACCGTAGCCACCGCTGTGGCAGGTGCGTTCGGACTGTCGTCTTTTCAGTAGATAGTTAATGAAGAATGAGGGTGTGCCGGAAGTAAACTGATAAGTTGCTTTTGACACACCCTCTTTATTCTATTCAGACAAAAGATTGTATCTTTGCCCCATATTACCTTATTTTATATACGTAAAAACATGAAGAAAATCCATTTCCGCAACCTGCAAGGCAGAGCCATCGACTGCCTGCAAGCTCATCAGGTAGAAGCAATCCTGGGCATCTTCTTTTTCATGCTGTACATTGTCGGTCGGTACACGGATATTCCGCCGACATGGCTGGAACACCCGAGCAGCACCTTGGTGGAATACCAGCGCACCACTCCGCTGGAATACATGCAGTGGTTCTTTCCCACGCTGTTCGTATTGAGCTATTGCGCCAACACCCTGTTTCGCAACCAATGGCGCCCCCTCTATTATGCTTCGCTGCTGCTGTTGATACCGCTGGTGCTGTTGCGCAACCAGCTTGAACCGTTCTGCGAATCATCCGCCTATCCATACACCCTGTTGCTGACGATATTACTGCTGTGGGGACATCGCCGCACCAAAGGGAACGCCTCTTTTGCCTGCCACAGCATAGAGATGCTGTCGGACGCGGCTTTTTCTTTCGTCATCGGGGCGCTGATGATGGGGGCAATCAGCGCCATCTACTTTTCCGTCACCTACATCTTCGATTTGAGCGGGTGGACAGGATTCATTCAAGATGTGTGGATGTTTATCTTGTATGTCATTATCCCGTTGCTGTTCTGCTACTTCCGGCAGGAAGCGTCGGTCGAAGCCGACAACGCCGTCCTTTCGCCCGGACTACAGATTCTGCTGAACTTCATCCTTTCGCCGGCAGTCATTATCTATACGGCGATTCTGTATCTTTATGCCCTGACCATTCTCATCCGGTGGGAACTGCCCAAAGGAGGGATTGCCTACATGGTGATGGCATTTATGCTCTTCACGCTGGCAGGGCGGATGTCGCAACTCATCGTGAGCAGGCGCTACTACGACTGGTTCTACCGCCGGTTCAGCTACCTGGCTATTCCACCATTGATTCTTTTCTGGACGGGCACGGCGCACCGCATCGCGGAGTACAGCTTCACCGAGCAGCGTGTCTATCTGCTGGCGGCAGGCGTACTGATGACGCTTTCCATCTTCTTCCTGCTGAGCAAACGATGGGGCAACTACCGGTTGATGTTGCTCATGAGTGCCGTCGTGATTGCCTTGCTTACCTATATCCCCGGTATCTCTGCCCGAAGCATCGGCATTGCCGCACAGAAACACCGTTTGGAAACACTGGCACGAGGGCTTGAGCTTTGGAACGATACGACTTCCCGACTGACCGGCACGGCAACCTTCCAAACCACCGACAGCCTGATGTTCTACCGGGCGACCCAACTGAACGATTGCTACTACTACCTGAAAAAAGAGCAGGGCGAGAAACAAGCGCTGGCGCTGTATGGTAAGAACGAATTGGATTTGGACAAATTCCGGATTGATGACAAGGGCACAGTGATTCTGGTAGAAAAAGATGCAGATAAGGAATACAAATACTATAGATGCCCGCCTATCAGCCGGAGAACAATCGAAGCATACAAGTATTACTTGGAAAAATTCACGATAGAAACAATCGGCGACAGCGTGCGTGTCACGATAGAGGTTCCTAACGGTCTCAAGATACTACTCGAGGAGAGCTTGCAGTCGCACTTGGCTCCCTACGACACGGAAATCGTCAACGCCGGAAAAGCGTTTGCCCAAGAAGAGGCGTTTATCCTGAAGAACGATTCGTGCATGGTGATTCTCGACGGATTCACAAGGGACAAAGACGGACGTTACGAAGCCTACAGTGAAGGAAAAGGCTTCTTAAAATAGGTCTGCAACGGCGGTAAAGATGCCAATATGCACATTATTCATGGCAGAAACCCCCTATTTATTATTATTGTTGTACCTTTGCGAGCATAACTAAGAAGATGATTCTTAATATAATATGTATCGCTTGCTCATATTTATCCTTGCGATGCTGCCGATGGTAACAACTTCGGCGGCACACGAGAAGTATATTTTTCGAACCCTTTCCCCCGAAGGCGGGTTGTGTCCGGATGGTATTCTGGAGATGGAACAGGATGGAGACGGTTACGTGTGGGTGGTTACCGAACAACACTTGTATCGTTACGACGGAACGGAATATAAGAAGTATTACTCCCACTTCGAACACAGCGATTCGCTGGATTACACATTCGACGATATCACCGTCACCGCGCAAGGCAAGGTCTTGGTAAGCACCAACAACGGTTTGTTTGTCTATCATCCGCAGACAGACAGGTTCACGAAAGTAGCCCGCACGGTCAACCAGACCCGCACGGACAAAGCAGGCAACCTGTGGCTGTGCCGCGACAAGAGATGGCTGAGACTACCCGAAACCGCCGACCTCACCGCCATCGACCGACAGGCGGTGCCCCAACTCTTCGACGGGAAACCGCCCATCAGCATCAGCTGGGCTTTTACATCGACCAACGACACCGTCTACGCCACCACCTTCTACAGCAAAATATACCGATACACCCCCGACAAGCAAACATTTACGCACTTCCTCTCACTGCCCGACGAATATGCGTACATCCTGGAAGCGGAAGCCCAACAGGGAAAACTGTGGGTGCTCACCCTGCACGCCGGACTGTACAAGATAGACATTGCCACACGCGCCATCGATGCACAGTACGACTTCTTCCGCGAAAGCGAACCGCGTACACTCAACATCGACAAGCACGGCAAGGTGTGGATAGGGACCAAAAAGGGCATCTATGTCATGAACCCCGACACCGGCGGATATGACCACTATACGCACGATGCCAACGATAAGTTCAGCCTGCCCAACAATTCCGTCTGGATGATTTACGAAGACCACCTGTGCAACCTCTGGATAGGCGGATATGCCGGCTCGCTGAGCTATGTCAACCTCGACGAAGAACCCTCCTTCACCTTCTTTTCGCCCGAAGCGGAACGACTGAACTATGGCATGGTGAGCACATTCGCGGTAGACGACCATTCGTTCTGGATAGGTACCGACGGGGGAGGATTGAATCAGATGAACCGGAAAACAGGCAAATTCACCTACTACACCGCCGAGTTGAAAGAGCATCCGCTCTCGGCGGACAATATCAAGTCGATTGTGCCAAGAAGCAGCAACGAAATATGGATCGGTACCTTCGGAGGCGGATTGAACCGCCTGCAACTGCCGTCGGGCAAGGTCGACCACTTCCTGCCGGGCAAAAGCGACGACATGCTGTACGCCAAGAACATACGAAAAATCATCCCCGAAAACGACAACGGTCTGTGGGTGCTCTACCAAAACACCACGCCGCTGGTGTCTTACCTCGACTACAACACCGGCAAGTTTACCCACTATCTATTGGAAGAGGAGGCAAAATACCTGTTAATGGACATGGAGTGCAGTCCCACCGACAACCTGCTGTGGATCATCGGACAGAAAAACCTCTATCAGATAAACCGGACAACCCGCCGCACGAAGATGATTCACCATCCCGAGTTCGACCGGATGAGCCTGACCTCCTGCTGCATCGACAGCACAGGCATACTCTGGATAGGAACGGCAAAGAACGGCATCGTGGAGTATCTCCCCCACTCCGACGAGGTCATATCGCACGACTTCCCTGCCGAACTCAAGGGAAGCACCATCAGCAGCTTGGAGATTGACCGGCACGGCAGACTCTGGATGGGCAGCGACATCGGATTGCTGCGCTATGACCCGGTGGTCAACGCCTGGAACAAGTACGAAAAGTCGGTCGGCACACAAGGCAACGTCTACCTGCTCGGGTCTGCCATGAGGGACAAAAAAGGACTGCTCTATTTCGGCGGAACCAACGGCTTCACCATTGTAGACAGCGACCATATCGGTTTCACCAGATACAAGCTCTCCACCGGTAACACGATGTGGAGCACTCCCCTCGCCCGCGTACTCTATGTGGCGCTGACGGTCGCACTGCTCGGTATATGGATGATACACCGCTACAAGAAACGGAAATCGGTACCGGCGGAACAACCCACGGATGCTGCCTCGCAGGAAGTTCCGTCGGACATTCCGCAAACGGACAATCACCCGCAAGCAGACCATCCGGAGGCAGACAACCGTCCGAACGTCGACACCCCGCCAATGAGTAAAGCCGATGCCGACTTCCTGCAAACGCTGAATGCCGTCATCGAAAGCCATATCGACCAGTCGGACATCAGCGTAGAGATGCTGACCACCGAAATGTCCTGCTCGCGCAGCAAACTGTTCCAGCGCGTAAAAGCCCTTACCGGTAAGAACATCGTGCAATATGTATTGAGTTGCCGGATGCGGAAAGCAGCGCAGATCGTGCGCGAGAATCCCAACCTGACCATGCGCGAAGTGATGATAGAGATAGGCATCGAAAGCTCCTCCTATTTCACCAAAGCATTCAAGAATGAGTTTGGCGAATCGCCTACCGTGTATGCCAAGAACAACGGAGAGACGCAAAAAGGGCGCACCCGATAAACAGGCACGCCCTTAGCAAAAACACAACTACCGGAATACTCCGGTTTTCCTATTAATCTTTCAGTTTAGCGATAATGAAATCGCGGTTCAGTCGGGCGATGTTGCTGATAGATACATTCTTGGGGCACTCGGCTTCGCAAGCGCGCGTATTGGTGCAGTTACCAAATCCCAGTTCATCCATCTTGCTGAGCATTGCCTTGGCGCGGCGCAGTGCTTCGGGTTTGCCCTGCGGCAGCAGGTTGAGCTGGCTCACCTTGGCAGAGACGAAGAGCATTGCCGAACCGTTCTTGCAGGCAGCCACACAGGCGCCGCATCCGATGCAGGAAGCGGCATCCATCGCCTCGTCGGCAACGGGCTTCGGAATCAGAATGGCGTTGGCATCCTGCGGAGCGCCGGTGCGCACGCTAACGTATCCGCCTGCCTGCATGATCTTGTCGAACGCGCCGCGGTCGACCATCAAATCCTTTATCACCGGGAAGCCGGCGGAACGCCACGGCTCTACGGTAATCACATCGCCGTCGTTGAAGCGGCGCATGTAGATCTGGCAGGTGGTAGCGCCTGTTGCCGGACCGTGCGGATGTCCGTTGATGTAGAGCGAACACATGCCGCAGATGCCTTCGCGACAGTCGTGGTCGAAGACGATGGGTTCTTTGCCTTCGACGATGAGCTGTTCGTTCAGGATATCCAGCATCTCGAGGAACGACGTATCGCCCGGAATATCTTTCATCTGGTATGTTTCGAAGGCTCCCTTGGCTTTCGGAGCTTTCTGACGCCATACCTTAAGCGTAAACGATATATTCTTGTCCATTGTGTGATTAAGCTTTGTAGTTACGGGTTTGAACTTTGATAGCCTCATATACCAGCGGCTCCTTAAGCAGTTCGGGCGCTTTCTCGTCACTGCCCTGATAGTTCCAGCACGACACGTAGAAGAAGTTCTCATCGTCGCGTTTGGCTTCTCCCTCTTCGGTCTGATACTCCTCGCGGAAGTGTCCGCCGCAGCTCTCGTTGCGGTTAAGGGCATCGTAGGCGATGAGTTCTCCCATCACGATGAAGTCGTACAGGCGGATGGCTTTGTCTAATTCGACGTTCAATCCTTCAGTGCTTCCGGGTATGAAGAGTTGTGTCTCAAACTCCTTACGTATCTCTTTGAGCTTCTTCAGACCGGTCTTCAGACCTTCGGCTGTGCGTCCCATGCCTACGTATTCCCACATCACGTGTCCCAGCTCTTTGTGGATGGAGTCGACCGACTTCTTGCCCTTGATGTTCATCATCCAGTTGATTTTGTCTTGCACGCTCTTCTCGGCGGCGGCAAACTCGGGCAGGTCGGTGGAGAAGCGCGGCACGGTGATCTGGTCGGAGAGGTAGTTTTGTATGGTATAGGGCAGTACGAAGTAGCCGTCTGCCAATCCCTGCATCAACGCCGAGGCACCGAGGCGGTTGGCGCCGTGGTCGGAGAAGTTGCATTCGCCGATGGCAAAGAGACCTTTGATGGAGGTCATCAGCTCGTAGTCCACCCAGATGCCGCCCATGGTGTAGTGGATGGCGGGATAGATCATCATCGGGTTGTCGTAGGGGCTTTCGTCGGTGATTTCCTCGTACATATCGAAGAGGTTGCCGTAGCGTTGTGCCACCACCTCCTTGCCCAGGCGCCCGATGGCTTCGGAGAAGTCGAGGAAGACAGCCAGTCCGGTGTTGTTCACGCCGTAGCCTTTGTCGCAACGCTCTTTGGCGGCGCGGCTGGCAACGTCGCGCGGCACGAGGTTACCGAAGGCGGGATAGCGACGCTCCAGATAGTAGTCGCGGTCTGCTTCGGGGATGTCGCGTCCCTTGAGCTGTCCGGCTTGGATCTTCTTGGCATCTTCGAGTTTCTTGGGCACCCAGATGCGTCCGTCGTTGCGGAGCGATTCGGACATGAGCGTCAGCTTCGACTGCTTGTCGCCGTGTACGGGGATGCAGGTGGGGTGAATCTGTACGTAAGCGGGGTTGGCAAACCAAGCGCCTTTGCGGTAGCAAGCCATCGCGGCGGAGCAGTTACATGCCATGGCGTTGGTCGACAGAAAGTAGGTGTTACCGTATCCGCCGGTAGCAATCACCACGGCGTGTGCGGCGAAGCGTTCGAGCTTTCCGGTGACGAGGTTCTTGGCAATGATGCCGCGGGCACGTCCGTCGACCATCACCACCTCTTCCATTTCGTAGCGGGTGTAGAGCTTCACGTTGCCTTGGTTCACTTGACGACTCAGCGCCGAGTAAGCACCCAGCAGCAGTTGCTGTCCGGTCTGCCCTTTGGCATAGAACGTGCGTGATACCTGTGCGCCGCCGAAGGAGCGGTTGTCGAGCAAGCCGCCATATTCGCGGGCGAAGGGTACACCCTGCGCCACGCATTGGTCGATGATGTTGTTCGATACCTCGGCAAGACGGTACACATTGGCTTCGCGCGAGCGATAGTCGCCACCCTTGACGGTGTCGTAAAAGAGGCGGTACACCGAGTCGCCGTCGTTCTGATAATTCTTGGCTGCATTGATACCTCCCTGTGCGGCAATAGAGTGTGCACGGCGCGGCGAATCCTGAATGCAGAAGTTGAGCACCTTAAACCCCATCTCTCCGAGTGAGGCGGCTGCCGAAGCGCCGGCAAGTCCGGTACCTACGACGATGATGTCCAAGCGGCGTTTGTTGGCAGGGTTTACCAATTTTTGATGGGCTTTATAGTTGGTCCATTTCTCTGCTACCGGTCCTTCCGGTATTTTTGAATCTATCTTAGTCATAATGTAATTCTTTTAATCTGTGTTACAAGTTAGCACGCTCCACACAGTGAGCGGAGGTAAAATCCGATGATTACTGCGGCAAAGCCCAGTACAATAATGGTGGAATAGATGTTGGAGATCAGCTTCCAACGTTCAATCCATATTTTATTGTTCCAACCCAATGTTTGCATAGCGCTCCAGAAGCCGTGCGTCAAATGGAACCACAAGGCAGCGAGCCATATCAGGTAGAGCACTACGTACACCGGATTGCCGAAGGTCTGCTCAATGTGATAGACGCCGTTGGCAACGTTTGCGATCGTATCCGGATCGACGTGCATACCCAGTTTCTCCATCACTTCGGGGAGTTGCATCTTTGCCCAGAAGTCCAGCAGGTGCAGTGCTACGCCCAGGATGACAATAATTCCCAGCACCAGCATGTTTTGCGATGCCCACTCCACGTTTTTGGGCTTTTCGCTGACGGCATAGCGTTCGTGTCCGCGCGCCTGCAGGTTCTGCATCGTCAGCCAGAAAGCGTAGATGATGTGAATGATGAAGAGTAGCGCCAGACCTGCCGAAGCGACCAATGCGTACCAGTTGGCGCCCAGAAATTCGCAGATCAGATTGTAGCCCGAAGGCGAAATCAGTGCTACCAAGTTCATCGCCATGTGAAAGGTTAAAAACAGGACAAGGGCAAGACCGGTAACGCTCATCACCACTTTCCTTCCTACAGATGAATTACTTAACCACATAAATGATTGAATTTTAGATTATTTATTAGTTGCAGAAGATACTTGTGTTTGAAGTCTTCTCTTAAACACCTGCAAAAGTAGAGGAAATAGGTTGATCACACAAGGAATTAAAGAAATAATTCTGTAATAGGTGCACACGCGTCCTGTTGGGTTCCGGTTCACTCGGCTAAAAAGAGCATAATGCACGCACCTTCACTTCTTTTAACTATAATTGTTTGGTCACCTCCTAATAGTCCCTGATATTTGCAGTGTACTAATCAACTAATACACTAAATATCAAGAATAGTTATGTTACAAGTAGAAAACATTTCGTTTAGTTATCGCCGAGGCAAGAAGGATGTGTTGCACGACTTCTCGCTCTCGCTAAAGAAAGACGCCGTGTATGGCTTGCTGGGCAAGAACGGCGCCGGCAAATCGACCCTGCTCTACCTGATGAGCGGACTGCTTACCCCTGCACGCGGGCGGGTGATGTTTCACGGCATCGATACCCGCCGCCGCTTACCGGTGACGTTGCGCGACATGTTCCTCGTGCCCGAAGAGTTCGAGCTACCGCCCGTATCGCTTCTGAGCTATGTGGAACTGAACAGCCTCTTCTATCCGCGTTTCAGCAGAGAAGACATGGTGAAATACCTGCACTTCTTCGAGATGGAGCAAGACGTCAATCTGGGTGCACTCTCAATGGGGCAGAAGAAGAAGGTCTTCATGAGCTTCGCCCTTGCCACCAACACCTCGCTGCTGATCATGGACGAGCCGACCAACGGTCTCGACATCCCCGGCAAGAGCCAGTTTCGCAAGTTCATCGCCTCGGGCATGTCCGAAGAGAAGGGGATGATTATCTCTACCCATCAGGTGCGCGACATCGACAAGATACTCGACCACGTCGTGATCATGGACAACAGCCACGTGCTGCTCAAAGCTTCGCTGGTAGATGCCGAGAATGAAGTCAACCTCGAACAACTATTTAATGCTGCCTTGGTCGATCCGGTAGAGGCAGCCACCACGTTTCACCTTAAACCCCTCGAATAGTATGAAACCGAAAGATACCTATTTTAGCATGTCTCGCTTTGTGAATGTATGTCGCAAGGAGATGGTCGAGAACTGGAAGTCGTACCTGCTCCGGCTGGCAATGGTCTACGGCGCTTTTGCCGTGATCTTGGTGTGGAACGGATATTTTCAATACCGCGCAGGAACAATGACCCATACCATCAATAGTGTGCGCCAGTTTGCCATGTACACCTTTGTCTGGCTGCTGGGCATCATGGGTATGGTGAGCGCCTCGTTCATGATGGAGCGCATGAAGACCAAGACCGGTCGCATCAACACACTGATGCTGCCCGCTACGCCGTTCGAGCAGTTCTTGGCGCGCTGGCTCATCCTCACCTTCGGCTTCCTGGTGGCATTTGTCATAGTCTATACGTTGGGTGACTGGACGCGCGTCGTAATCTACCGCATCGCTGAACCCTCGATGAGCGAAGTGATACAGCCGGTGTCGTTGCTTGCCGTTATCGACCAGATCGGTAAGGTAGGGCTTATCACCAATAACCTCGACGTCTGGAGCGCCATCGGCTTCTATCTCTTCTGGCAATCGTTCTTTGTGCTGGGCAGTAGTCTGTGGCCGCGGCATACGCTGGTGCGCACCTTTGTGGCAGGCATCGTACTGCTGATTGTGTATACGCTGCTGGCTTCCGGAACCGTTTACATCTTCATGCCCGCACATCCGGTAAGCATCTCTACCAAGGTATCCGACGAAACGATGCAGATCGGAGCCAACATCTTGATGTGCGTCATGGCGGTTGTCAACTGGACGCTGGCATATTTCCGTTTCAAGGAAGCAGAAATCATTAATCGCTGGTAATCATGGACTTCAAGGAAAGCAGAGCTATCTACCTGCAAATAGCCGACCGCATTTGCGACGAGATTCTTCAAGGCAAGTATGCCGAAGACGAGCGCATCCCCTCCGTCAGGGAGTATGCGGCGGTGGTAGAGGTCAATGCCAACACGGTGGTACGCACTTACGACTATCTACAGTCGGTCAACGTGATATACAACAAGCGCGGGTTGGGATATTTCGTCGCAGCAGGCGCTCGCGACACCATCTTGTCGCTGCGACGCACCGGCTTCCTGCACGATGAGATCGATTATTTCTTCAAACAACTGAACATGCTCGACATCAGCCCCAAAGAGCTGACCGACATGTACAAGGAGCATATCCGTAAAACGAAAGTATAACACACATCTTAATATAATTGAATCAGTATGAAACGAACAACATATATCATCATAGGTATCCTCGCAGGCAGCATGCTGCTGATGTGCGTCGGGATTATCTACCTGTTAACGGGGGCAAAACAGCGCTACGGCTTGGATTTTAAGATTGGTGGCGAGCCGAAAACCATCGCACTGCCTACCTGCAAAGTGGTGCATCTGGTCGACAACTCGTCGGAAAAGACCCAAACCGTTTACTGGGTAGCTACTCCGCTGACGGTCAACACCGCCCCCACGGCAAGCATCACGATGGCTGCCGATATGGAGCAGTACATGCAAACCGAAACCATCGGCGACACGTTGCGCATCCGGTTTACCTACCCCGTTACTGCGGAGAGGGACGATCAATACCTGTGGGAAGTCAGATCGACTGCCCTGACACTGGCGCTCCCTGCCTCCACGCAATGCTTTTGGTCGGAGCTGCAAGGTCAATATACCACGTTTAGCCACTGCACTGCCGATACCCTCTCGATCTGGAAAAATGGTTGGACGAATGTCGTGAAGATTGAGGATAGCCGCTTCCGCGCCTTGCATATAAACACCCACCGTCTGACGCTCGAAAGCGGCGAGGTGCAACATCTGCATCGGGACATCAACCGGAGCAGCGACTGGGATATCAAAACCGATTCCTTTCGCATTGACACCGAGTACCTGTACGGCTGGGGCGAATGTTACTACAACCGTGGAAAGACAGATGCCCGCCGTGTGGTGTGGATTCCCCGAACGGGCGATGCGCAGCTGCATTACCAATTGAAGGAACCAACGGTACTGGAGATAAAGGAGTAGAGGGTTACAACTCTATGACCAACGATTCGCGTGCTGCCATCGTGATGCTGTCGCCCAGTGCGATGATGCGTCCGCTCAGCACATCTCTGCCCTGCTTGCTCTCTTGAAGCACCTCGCGGTAGCATTTCAGCGGGAGGGTCGTCTCCTTGTCGGTGCCATTGAGCATCACGAAGACGGTCTTCCCCTGATATTGGCGGGCGTAGGCATACACTCCGTTCTGTGTCAGGAACTGTGTCATGGTACCTTTGGCAATCACGTCGTTGCCTTTGCGCCAATTCAGCAGGGTGCGGTAGAAGTTGTAACACTCGTTCTGTGCGGCGGTACGTTCCCGGGCAGTAAATGCCGATTGCTTGTCGGCTGCCCATCCGCCGGGGAAGTCCTTCCGAACATAGCCGTCGCTAAGCTGCTTCACGCCGTTCATCATCACCTCCGTGCCGTAGTAGAGTTGCGGGATGCGGTGTGTGGTGAGTAGCAGTGTCGAAGCTTGCTTGAGCATAGCCAGATTGTTGCCGTCGGCAAGATAGCGGTCGGTGTCGTGGTTTTCGATAAACGCCAGTACCGACGCCGGATTGGGATAGAGATAGTCGTACACAAAATTGTTATAGATACGATCCAAGCCGTTGAATCCCGTCGTCTGTTCGGTCTTGGCGAGGTTAATTTTGTCGTAGAAGCTGAAGTCCATCACCGTTTTGAGGTAGCTGTTGCGTGGCGCCGACAGCTTCGAGTCTTTCTGCCACCAGGCGGTATAAGCCGGTTCGACCACCCATGTCTCACCTACGGTGTTGTAGTTGGGGTATGCTTCGTTCAGCTCTTTCATCCACGCTGCCATGGCGTCGTAGTCGGCATACGGATAGGTATCCATGCGTATGCCGTCTATCTGTGCATATTCAATCCACCAGAAGCTGTTCTGAATGAGGTACCGCATCACATGCGGATTGCGCTGGTTAAGGTCGGGCATGGAGGGGACAAACCATCCGTCGTTCATCTGCTCGAAATCGTAGTTCGAGGCGTACGGATCTACATGCGGGGTGAGCTTGAAAGAGGTTTGTACGAAGTTCTTTTCGTGGTCGGGGTTGTTGAACCAGTCGCGCGAGGGCATATCTTTTATCCAGACATGATCTACGCCGCAGTGGTTGAAGATCATATCCATCACCACCTTGATGCCTCGTGCATGGGCGTCGGCAATGAGTTGGCGATATTCGTCGTTGGTGCCGAAGCGGGGGTCGACCTTGTAGTAGTCGGTGGTAGCGTAGCCGTGATACGAGCCGCCTTGCATGTCGTTCTCCAGCACGGGTGTAAACCACAGGGCGGTGATGCCCAAGTCGACAAAGTAGTCCAAGTGCTGGGCGATGCCTGCCAAGTCGCCGCCGTGTCGGGCATTGGGGTCGTTGCGATCGACCTTATACTCATTCATGCCGGGCACTACGTCGTTGTCGGGGTTGCCGTTGGCAAAGCGGTCGGGCATCAGCAGATAGAGAGCATCCGATGCGTCGAAGCCTTTGTGGTCGCTGCCTTTGCGGGCGCGGGCTTTGAGCTGATAGGGATATGTCGTTTTCTTCTTCCCCTGTGTAAAGTAGAGGTTGAAGGTGCCGGGCTGCGCCTCTTTGCCGATGTTGAGATAGACCAGCAGGTAGTTGGGGCTTTCTAACCTGACGGTACTGGTTATGGTTACGCCCGGAACATCTACGGTGACGGCGGCATGGGCTATTCCCTCTCCGTATACCATCAGTTGGAGTTCGGGGTTCTGCATGTCGGCATACCAAAAGGGTGGGTCGATTTTATGGATATTCATCGCTGCAAAGGTGTGAAGGGAGAGCAGAAGTGCTCCCAAGGTGGCGAGTAACTGTTTCATAGTGCTGAAGTTCATGATGAGTGAATATGTTTTGAATGAGGGAGCTAATGTAGTGAGATGTGGTAAGAACGGAGTGCCTGCGGCGCTCTTTTTTTGAGGGGCAGGGGTGCAAACGTTTACGCTTCTGTTTTGGACAAGGGGGCATGCCCCCTTGCTGTAAAAGACACGTCTTTCTTTACCCTCTATGACGTAATACAAGCTATCTACCGAAGTAAACGAGCGCCGGTTGTCGAAACGACCCAATGACCAAAGAACGCCTTTTCGCACTACATGATAGAGTAAATTACGCAAGCATTACTTTTGCATATCGCAAATTTACGCTACTTTTGCTCCCACAAACATTAATACAGTAAAAATCTATATGGAACCAAATAAATACATCCGTTTCGATTGGGCTATCAAGCGCCTGTTGCGCCAGAAAGCCAACTTCGTGGTGTTGGAGGGTTTCCTCTCCGTTCTGATCGGCGAGCCGATTCGCATCATAGAGATTCTGGAGAGCGAAAGCAATCAAGAGGCTTCCGACGATAAATTCAACCGTGTGGACATTAAAGCACGTAACAGCAAAGATGAGATCATCATCATTGAGGTGCAGAACACACGCGAGCTTACATTTCTGGAACGTATTCTGTATGGTACAGCCAAAGCCGTCACCGAGCAGGTTCACATAGGAGAAGATTTTAAAAAGATCAAGAAA
>JAISIN010000134.1 GCA_031262085.1 Prevotellaceae bacterium | reverse complement strand
GCATAATAGCGTCCCTGCCGATTCAAGTAGTTGCGTAGCGCCAGCAGGCACGAGGTCTTGCCCGTCTGCCGGGGAGCATGGAGGATGAAGTACTTTCGCTGGTCAATCAGCGATTCTATTTCGGGGAGATTAAAGCGTGTAAGCGGGTCTACACAGTAGTGTATATCGGGTTGTATGGGACCCGCCGTATTGAAGAATTTGGGAGGAAGTGTGGCTGGTGTCATATCGT
This sequence comes from Prevotellaceae bacterium, assembly GCA_031262085.1. Classification (GTDB taxonomy): domain Bacteria; phylum Bacteroidota; class Bacteroidia; order Bacteroidales; family Bacteroidaceae; genus Bacteroides. The sequence goes on along the minus strand of JAISIN010000134.1, from coordinate 17,748 downwards.
TCTATCTTTTCATTCGTTAATCATTGCCGCAAAGATAGCGACTATTTCTCTTTTCATCGCGCATCCGGCTATTTCCCCCCGCTTTTTCTTTGCTGCCCCATGTGATTTAGCGCATCCGACTTCGACAGATAGAGCACTATCATCAACTCTAATAGAAAAGAAGTATGAAACATTTATCTCATCGTCTGTCACTCTTTGCACTACTGCTGTGGTGCATCGGTATGGGACAAGCAGTCGCACAGCAACAGATGCAACTGCCCATCGACAAAAACGTCCGCATCGGACATTTAGAGAACGGATTGACTTATTACATCCGTCATAATGCCTTACCTGCCAATCGGGCAGAATTCTATATCGCCCAGAAAGTGGGGTCGATACAGGAAGAGCCGCAACAACGCGGATTGGCGCATTTTCTGGAACACATGGCATTCAACGGCACCAAGAACTTCCCCGGCGATGCCACCGGTAAGAGCATCGTAGCATGGTGCGAAACCATGGGTATTAAGTTTGGTAACAACCTGAACGCCTATACCAGCGTAGAAGAGACCGTTTATAATATCAGCAACGCCCCCGTCGACAAAGCAGGCGTCCTTGATTCGTGTTTACTCATCTTACACGACTGGTCGAGCTTCATCTTGCTGCAAGACGACGAGATTGACAAAGAGCGCGGCGTGATTCGTGAAGAATGGCGTAGCCGGAACAGTGGCATTATGCGTGTATACACCGAATTGTCGCCCATCATCTACGGCAAAGACAAATATGCCGACTGCATGCCCATCGGTTCGATCGATGTCATCAACAACTTCCCTTACCAAGATATTCGCGACTATTATCACAAATGGTATCGCCCCGACCTGCAAGGACTTATCATCGTAGGCGACATCGATGTAGATGCCGTAGAAGCCAAGATCAAAGCGCTCTTTGCCGACATACCCAAACCGGTCAACCCCGCAAAGCGCATATATTATCCGGTATCCAACAACACCGAACCGATTGTAGCCATCGGCACCGATAAAGAGGTAGACGACCCCTCTATCGAAATAGACTTCAAACACGACATCACGCCGCGCGAAGAACGAGGCACGGTACCATATTATATACAGGATTATGTGACGAGTATCATCTCATCTATGCTCAATGCCCGCCTGAGCGAACTTCGTCAAACCCCTAACCCACCCTTCACCCGCGCATACAGCTATTACAGCAGCTTTTTCCTCTCCAATACGAAGGATGCTTTCACCTTTTCTGCTTCTGCCAAAGTCGACGGTATTGAAGAGGCTCTGAAAGCTGTACTGACCGAGGCTGAACGTGCCCGCCGCTACGGCTTCACCGCATCGGAATACGAACGCGCCAAAGCCAACTACCTGCAAGCGCTCGAATCGAGATACAACGAACGCGAAAAGACCAAAAGCCCGACGTATGTAGGCGACTACACCCGAGCCTTCCTCGATAACTACCCCATACCCGGCATCGAGTGGGAATACACCACGATGAATCAAATCGTGCCTGCCATCCCGCTGGAGATGATCAACCAACAGGTGCTCCCCTCCCTAATGCCCGACACCAATCAAGTGGTCATCATTGCCGCACCCGACAAAGAGGGCGCCAAATATCCCACCAAAGAAGAGGTGATTGCGCTGCTCAAAGGCATGAAAGATCTCGATGTGAAACCATATATAGATAAGGTATCCGACGAACCGCTGCTGAAAACGCCTCCCACCGGCGGAAAGATTGTGAAAGAGGAGACCAACCAAGTGTTCGGAACGACCAAGCTTACTTTGAGCAACGGCATCACCGTATACCTGAAACCCACCGACTACAAAGCCGACGAAATACGCATGCGAGGCACCAGCTGGGGCGGAACATCGCTCTTCCCCGACAAGGATGCACTCGACATGAACTACGTAAATGCCGTCAACTCCATTGGAGGTATAGGCAATTTCAGCGCCATCGAGCTGCCCAAGATATTGGCAGGTAAGAAGGCATCGGTAAGCACGTCGATCGGCGAACTCGACGAGAACATCAACGGTACCTGCTCGCCCAAAGACTTTGAGACGATGATGCAACTCACCTACCTCAACTTCACCGCACCCCGCAAGGACGAAGAGGCATTTGTGTCGTACAAAAACCGCCGCCGTGCCGACCTCGAAGCAGCCAAAGCCAATCCGCTATCGACCATCAACGACTCGCTACGCATGGCAATCTATGGAAAGCACCCGCGCATAGTCTACGAACAGCCCGAAATGCTGGACCAGATAAACTACGACCATCTGATCGAGATGTACAAAGACCGATTCAAGGATGCTTCGGACTTCACCTTCTACTTCGTAGGCAACATTGATGTAGAAAAAGTAAAACCGCTCATCGCACAATACATTGGCGGACTGCCGGCGATACATCGCAAAGAGACATGGCGCGACAACCATGTAGAGATGCGCAAAGGCATTTATAAAAACGAATATGCCAAAGAACAGCAAACGCCGATGGCTACCGTAGTCATGGTATATCATGGCAAGATGCCATTCACTCCGAAAAACAATTTGCTGTTGAGCTACACCACACAGATTCTGCGCATGATCTACACCGAGGAGATTCGCGAAAAAGAGGGTGGCACGTATGGCGTAGATTGCAACGGCAATCTCTCCAAGTATCCCCGCGAACAAGCCATCCTCCAGATCGTATACCAAACCGACCCCGCCAAGAAAGACCTCCTCAACGGCAAGGTTACCGACCTGCTGAAGAAGTTTGCCACCGAAGGTCCCAACGCCGACCAAATGAACAAGGTGAAAGAGTATCTGCTCAAAGTTTATGCCGACAACCAGAAAGAGAACAGTTTCTGGATGAACCGAATAGTCAATTTCTTCTACTTCGGTCTCGACCTGAACAAGGACTACACCGAAATGATAGACAGCATCACTGCCAAAGAGGTGCAACAGTTTGCTGCCGAGATACTCAAACAGAACAACGAGGTTGAAGTAAGCATGACCGCGCCATGAACCTATTCTTAGAACTCCGCCGGCATGGAAAGCTGGCGGAGAAACGCAACCCCATGTTCGAGAAGAATAAATTCGGAAAGTTCTGGATTTATCTGATGGGGTTCTTTTGGGCAGGCTACCTCATCTTCATCGGTGTGATGCTTGCCAAGTTGTTCGAAGACAGCTCCAGAGAGCCGTATCACTACCTGAATGCGGCACTGATATTCATCTTTGCTTTAGACTTTCTGATGCGCTTCGCTTTCCAAAAGCCGCCGACGCAAGAGGTGAAACCCTATCTGCTGATGCCCATCAGGCGGCAGCGGCTGATAGACTTTCTGTTGATACGCTCGGGGCTGAACGGTTACAACATCCTGTGGCTCTTCCTGTTCGTGCCGTTTGCACTGCTCACCATCACCAAGTTCTACGGACTATGGGGGGTGTTCACCTACTGCTTCGGCATCTGGATGCTGGCGCTCATCAACAACTACTGGTATCTGCTTTGTCGCACGCTCATGGAGGAGCGCATCTGGTGGTTGGCGCTTCCGATAGTGGTCTATACCGGTATCGCGCTCGTAATCTTCCTCCCCTTCCCGAATGACAGCCCGTTGTTCGACTGGTCGGTCATGCTGGGCGAAGGGCTGATACAAGGGCATTGGGCGACCTTCCTGCCGACGGCGCTGGTGATTGTGTTGCTCTGGATGGTCAACCGTACCCTCATGGGCAAGTTGATCTATAACGAGCTTAGCAAGGTGGAAGATACGAAAGTAAAGCACCTCTCCGAGTATAAATTCCTCGACCGCTACGGCGAACTGGGCGAATACATACGCCTCGAGCTGAAGCTGCTGCTTCGCAACAAGATGCCCAAGACGTCGTTGCGCATGATTATTATCTTGGTCGTGATATTCAGCCTCCTGTTGAGTTTCACCGAGGTTTACGACGGAACCGGCATGCGCAGTTTCATCGTCATCTACAACTTCGTGATATTCGGCATCCTGTTTCTCTCGACCATTATGGGCTACGAAGGCAATTACATCGACGGGCTGATGAGTCGCAAAGAATCTATCTACACGCTGCTCCGCGCCAAGTACACGCTATACAGCCTCGCCATGCTGATACCGTTCATCCTGATGATACCCACCATCGTCATGGGCAAGCTGTCGCTGCTGACCTGTGCATCGTGGGCAATCTTCACTTCAGGATGTGTGTTCTTCTGTATGTTCCAACTGGCGGTGTACAACGATAAAACCATTCCGCTGAATACCAAAGTAAGCGCCCGCCGCAATACCGGTACCGGATTACAGAACCTCATCACCGGTTGTGCATTGGGCGTGCCTCTGTTGGCTAACTTCATACTGGCATCCTTCATCAGTCAAACCATCCTCTCGTGGATACTGATTGTCATCGGTGCAGGGTTCATCTTCACATCCGACCTCTGGCTGAAGAACATATACCACCGCTTCATGGCGCGTCGCTACAAGAACATGGAAGGATTCAGAGACAGCAGAGAGTAATTGAGCATGGACAATCTCTACTTTTTAATTTTTAATTTTTAATTCCCCAATGATCTACATCTCAAATCTTCAAAAGAACTTCGGCAACAAGTGTGCCGTCAATATAGAGCAATACAGCATCAAGGAAGGTGAATTGCAAGGACTGGTGGGCAATAACGGCGCCGGTAAGACCACCCTTTTCCGCCTGATCCTCGACCTGTTGAAAGCCGACCGCGGCAACGTCACCATTAAAAACATCGACGTCACCCAAAGCGAAGAATGGAAACAATACACCGGCGCCTTCATTGACGACGGTTTCCTCATTGACTACCTCACTCCCGAAGAGTATTTCTACTTTATCGGAAAGATGTACGGACTGAAAAAAGAGGAAGTCAACGAGCGTCTGCAACCCTTCGAACGCTTCATGAACGGCGAAGTGATCGGACAAAAGAAATACATTCGCAACTACTCTGCCGGCAACAAGCAAAAAATCGGCATCATATCTGCCATGCTACACCACCCGCAGTTGCTCATACTCGACGAACCGTTCAACTTCCTCGACCCCAGCTCGCAGTCGGTCATCAAGCATCTGCTACGACGCTATAACGAAGAACACGGAGCTACGGTGCTCATCTCCAGCCACAACCTCAATCATACGGTAGATATATGCCGACGCATCGCCCTGTTGGAAAACGGTGTGATTATTCGCGACATACACAACGTAAACAACTCGGCAGAGAAAGAGCTGGAAGCCTATTTCGAAATAACCGATGATGATAATAATAATATCGCACTACCATCCGAACAAGAATGAAAAAGATTGCAATTCTCCTCGCGTGTATAGGCATCGCCTTGGGTGCGAATGCCCAACTGCTGTACAAAATTTCCGGTAACGGACTGTCGCAGCCCTCGTACATCTTCGGTACCCACCACCTGTCGCCCTTGAAGGTGAAAGACCGGATAGCGTCGCTTCCCCAAGTAATGACCGACATTAAACAGGTGTACGGCGAACTGGTAATGGCTGAAATGAATGCGCCCGAAACCATGCAACTCATGATGCGGCAAATGATGATGCCTGCCGATACCACCCTGAAAATGCTGCTCACCCCTGCCGAGTACGAAGCGGTAGACAAACTGGTAAAAGAGTATATCGGAGTAGATCTGTCCATGCTACCCGGCATAAAACCTGCCGGTCTCGAACAGACCCTCGCCGTTGCTTTCTATACCAAGAACATTGAAGGGTTCAACCAACAAGAACAACTCGACACTTGGTTTCAGGATGAAGCAACCAAAGCCGGTAAAAAGGTTGGCGGATTAGAAACCGTACAAAAACAGATTGACGTACTGTTCAACAACCTGAGCTTGAAGCGCCAAGCTGCCCTGCTGGCTTGCTTCGCCGACGACACTGCCAAAACCCTCCGCCAAGTGAAACAACTCAACGAGGCTTATGCCAAACAAGACATCGCCGCCCTGCTGAAGTTAATGGAAGAGCGCGAACACAACTCGTGCGACCCCACCCCGGCCGAATGGGCAAGTATGCTCGACAACCGCAACAAAGACTGGCTCGCCCAGATGCCTGCCATCATGAAAGAGGCACCCACACTCTTCGTCGTCGGTGCCGGACACCTACCCGGAAAGACGGGCGTGCTGACATTGCTGAAAAACAAAGGATACAAGGTTGAGGCGATGAAGTAAAATAACGCATTGATACCCACATTTTGCCCTCACTAAACACATACGCCGCATTTCAATAATGAAATGCGGCGTATGTGTTTAGTGACCCCGGTGGGACTCAAACCCACGACCTCAAGAACCGGAATCTTGCGCTCTATTCACTAAGCTACGGAGCCTTCTTTTAAATCGCGTGCAAAAGTAGGCAAAATCTATTCACGTTCCTAACGGATAGAGGCATTTTTTTAGTAGCATCATTCGTCAATTACTCTTTATTATGAGCTTTTTCAGGGCAACCGCAGAAGCATAATGCTTTTTTGTATAAACAGCATGGAAACCAAAGATTTTTCCGTAAGTTTGCCCCACGATTCACATCTATCATACAATATTATATGAATACAGTAAAGGATATCCCTTACGGAATCTCTCAAACAGCGCCGTGCGCGATGCCATCGAAGGCGAACGCAACGTGCAAGGCTTCCTCAAAGCCTACCTTTCGCTTGCCAACTACTACCTGCTAATGCCCGAACTCGAAATGAACTACGGTTTCAGCGACTTTATGTTGCTGCCCGACAAGACACGCTATCCCGACATTGCCCACAGCTACCTCATCGAAATGAAGTATGCCAAAGCCGATGCCACCGAAGCAGAGATGGAGGCGCAACGCATAGCCGGACGTGCACAACTGCTCAAGTATAGCCAAGACAAAGTTGCCCGTCGGCTGGCTGAAGGTACACAGCTCCACTTGCTGCTATTACAATTCAAAACATGGGAACGGGTGACGTGCGAAGAGATAACATACAGAATAGACTAAATCGAAAAGAAGATGTGGATAGTTTAGGAAAGGACAAAATGGTGCGAATCTTATCACTATTCGCGATATTTGCGGCAATGATGTCTTGCGGCGGTGGGAAATATGCCGCGCGGAAAGAAAAAGCCTATCTCGACGAGATACTCCCACTGCCTGTAGCTGTGGCTTATCTGACGGAGGAAAGTGGGCAAATTCCCGATTCGGTCTACATGACGCATATCAACTATGCTTTTGGGCGGGTCAACGAAACATTTGATGGAGTCCGGGTGGATAATCCTGATCGTTTGCATGAAGTGGTGGATATGAAACGTCAATATCCCGAGCTGCGCATACTACTTTCCATCAGAGAATCGAAAGACGAACGTTTTACCCAAATAGGGGGTGACGGAGGTCTACGCCGTGCTTTCTCCAAAGATTGTGCGCGTATATTGCGTGAATTCAACTTGGATGGGATTGATATCTATTGGGAGTTCCCCGATTCTTTAGGTCTTACCCGTTTGCTGAGGAGTATTCGCTCAGCTATAAGCAAAGAGAAGTTGCTGACCGTAATGTCGCAGGCCGATGCGGCGAGAATTGATTTTCATGGCATCAATAAGTATATCGATTGGGTGAATGTCAAGGCTTACGATTTGGCAGATTCCCTCAAACATCCCTCTGCGCTTTTCCACTCGAAAAGAAGTGCAAAGCTTACGGTTGGTGAATCTATTTACTTACATGAAAAGGCGGGAGTTCCTGTGAATAAAATGGTGATTGGCATCTCCTTCTACGGACACGGAAGCCTTTCTGTACCCGAAGGCTATAATATGTGGACAATGAAAGATATACCGGGGATTACCAACCATTGGGATAACGTGGCTAAAGTTCCTTATTTGATGAATACTGATAGCGTGCTTGTGTATGGATATGAGAATAATGGTTCTGTGATAGAGAAATCCCTTTGGGTTACCCGGTGGGGAATGCGTGGCATTATGTATTGGAATTACGAAGGAGACAATGCGCATCATGACTTATCCCGTATAATCAAAAAGTATATAAAGGATATCTATCGAGATAAAATCCGGTCTCGGAGGAGTGCCGCCGTAGCCGATAGTATCAATGGTATCTATATCCCGAAAAATTTCAGGGAGTGCTGCGAGCAGTTGGACAAATGGACTTCTGAAGAAATGAAAAGTAGTCTTGCCAAAGATGGCTTTGGTGGTCTGTTTTTCGATATGGAGCTACGTAACATTTGGGGTTTGTGGGCTGGTTCAAGACTTTACTATTATACGAAAAATGAGATGGCAAAAGTGGGAAAATATACAGACGACCCTGACGATATATCCGGGTATATCATTGATCTCTACCAAGCCTATCTGCGAAAGAAAGGCTATCCAAAATGATCGAGCGTGTCGCATTGGAAGAGGTCTTAAATCCACATTGTCTTTCCCCCCTCCTCTTTCCTGAAGGAGGGGGGAGGGGGACTATTCTTCATACCAAACTTTCATCTTTCCTACGCCACGATTAGACCAAGCATAGTAAGGGATGAGCCGGTAGTTCTTCCCGCCTGTCTTTTCTTGAATGACGTTGATGCCGTTCAGCAGTTTGGGTTGCCATTTCACACTGAAAGCCGGTGTGGCGGTATGTGCAGGAAAGCCTTTCGGGTTGTCGACCTCTTCCATGCAATACACCAACGGACCACGCTCTACGGCATACTTGCCCGCATCGTCTTTCACGGCAGGATTGGCTTCTACGGTACGTACCTGCATGGGGAGGTCGAGCGTTACCTTGTCGCCTTTCTTCCATGTGCGCGTCAACACGAAGTAGCCGTTCTTCACCAGCCCGGACACTTTTTTGCCGTTAACAGAGATGGTATAAGAGTTGGAGGCGTCATCGTCGGCAAACCGATACAGATACGCTCCCGAAGCTTGGCTCATCAGATCGCCTCCGGCGATGCGGTTCTCTGCCCAGTCGGGAATACGGATTTTCAGACTAAGTTTGCCTGCGCCGGTCACCTCGGTCAGTGCAATGTCGATCTTCCCATTCCACGGATAGTTGGTCTGCTGGCTGATACCTATTTTACCGTCGGCAACATCTATCTCGGCTTTATTGGAAACGAACAGATTGATGTAGAGGCTGCTCTTATCGGTGGCGTAAATCAGGTTGGGAATATAGGGAATGAAGCGAATCAGGTTGGTAGGACAACAGGAACAGTCGAACCAACTCTTCCGCGTGCAGGCGCCCTGATTGAACTTGTACACGCCATCGGATTCCAGCGGATTGGGATAGAAGAACTCTGTGCCCGAAAGCGAGATGCCCGAAATGACACCGTTGTAGAGCATTCGCTCCAGCGTGTCGAAGTAGTCGGCACGACCGGTGAGGCGGAACATGCGGTCTGCCCAGTAAACGCCGCCAATGGCAGAGCAGGTCTCGGCATAAGCGGTGAGATTAGGCAGTTCGTAGTTATCGCCAAAGGCTTCGCCATCGTGACGTGCGCCCAAGCCGCCGGTGATATACATCTTCTTCAGGGTCATGTTGTCCCACAGCTTGTTCACAGCCGAGCGGTAGGCGTCATCGTTGTACAAGGCAGCTATGTCGGTCATGCCGGCATAGAGATAGACGGCGCGAACGGCATGTCCCACCACCTCATCTTGTTCGGTTACGGGGCGATGGTTCTGGTTATAGGCTCCGTTGTTGGGCTGTAGCTTGCTGCGATTGTCGAGGAAATGTTTGGAGAGTTGCAGATACTCCTTTTTGCCGGTAATCTGATAGAGCTTAATCAGTCCGGTTTCGATAATCTCGTGTCCGGGCGATTCCAGATGCAGATTGCCTTGTGGGTGAAGCATGAAGACATTGACCAGCAGGTCGGCATTTTTCAGGGCTATATCGAGGAAGTTGCGCTTGCCGGTAGCCTGATAATGGGCAGCAGCAGCTTCGTACATGTGTCCGGCATTGTAAAGCTCGTGGCTCGAGCCGAGGTCGAACCAGCGTCCGCCTCCGTGGCGTACCCAGTTGCAGGGAGGGTTCTTAGGGTCGATGGTGCGCCAGGTCGTCAGATAGCCGTCGGGTTCCTGCCCGTAAGCAATCAGTGCGATGACCGAATCCAAATAAGCATCGAGCTTCGGATTGGGGGCATTCACCAACGAGTAGGCAGCTCCTTCGATGATCTTATACACATCGGTATCGTCGAAGGGCATCTTGCCGCGTACATGGGGCGTGCGGGGTGTCTTTCCGCGGATTATATCGCCCGCGGTGACAAAGTTTTCCATGCGTCCCTCTTCCTCGCATTTGCGGAAGGCATAGGCAATGGTTTTATTCTGAATGGTTTCTATTTTGGGCAACCAAAAGTGGTCGGTCAGTTCGACATGGCGCAGATCGACCGCTTTGATGGGGTAACTACCCGTTTGCGCGTAGGCTGATGATGCTACGGTGCACGTGCACAAGAAGAGTGCGGGAAGGGTGAATTTAAGCATATCTATCTATGTATTAGAAATTAAAAGAGTAAGAGGAGTTAATTCTTCTTCTAACCCCTCTTACTCCTTTTCACTATTTTATTTTACCTCTTTTTATTCTCCAAACTCCGTAAACTGTCCCAGCTTGAGATACTTCGTATATATCTCCTCGTATGCAGTTACGTTTTCGGGAATAGGTTGATACTCGCAGGCAAAGCCGGAGTTCATGGCGCGTTGTGCATCTTCGACCTTGTCGTAGATGCCGGCAGCGGTGGCAGCGAACATGGCGGCGCCGAGGGCACATGCCTGGTCGGTGCGGCACACCTTGATGGGCATGTCCAGCACGTCGCTCAGGGTTTGCATCACGAAGGGCGACTTCAGGGCGATGCCGCCGATACCGATCACTTGGTCGATGCGGATGCCCTCTTCGCGGAAGCGGTCGACGATGGCGCGCGAACCGAAGGCGGTAGCTTCTACCAATGCCCGATAGATAGCAGGAGCGGTGCTACCCAGTGTCAAGCCGGTGATAGCGCCGGTGAGGAGCTGGTTGGCATCGGGTGTGCGGCGACCATTCATCCAGTCGGTGGCAATGACGGTACTTTCGCTGATGGGAATCTTTTCGGCTTCGGCAGTGAGGGCAGGGATGATACGGTCGTACACGCTCTCGTCGTCGCACTGCAGAATGTTGCGTAAAGGAAATTCCAGCACACGTTTGAACCACGCGTAGATGTCGCCGAAGCCCGATTGTCCGGCTTCCAGTCCCACCATACCGGGGATCACGGATCCGTCGACCTGTCCGCAGATACCACGAATAAGCTTGCGGTCGATCTCGTCGTAGGGCGCTACCATGATGTCGCATGTCGAGGTGCCGATGACACGCACAAAGGTATGCGGAGTGATGTTGGCGCCCACAGCTCCCATGTGGCAATCGAAAGCGCCGCCGGCAACAACCACGTTCGTGGTCAGTCCGAGGCGGGTAGCCCACTCTTCGGATAGATGCCCCACGGAGCGGTCGGCAGTAGCGGTGTCGGCGTACAGACGGTCGCGGAAGCCGGCAAGCAGCGGGTCTAACTTGGTGAGGAACTCCTCGGGCGGCAGACCGTTCCACTTGGGATGCCACATGGCTTTGTGTCCGCCGGCGCAACGGCTGCGAACGATTTCTTTCGACGACTTCACGCCGGTAATAAGGGCAGGCAACCAGTCGCAATACTCCACGATACTATATGCTTTGGCGCGTACAGCTTCGTCTTCGCGCAGCACGTGCAGTGCCTTTGCCCAGAACCATTCGGAGGAGTAGATGCCTCCTTCGTAAGCCGAATAGTCGGTATCCCATTCGCTGCATGCCTTGTTGATTTCGGCAGCTTCCTGAATGGCGGTATGGTCTTTCCAGAGCACGAACATGGCATTGGGGTTGTCGGCAAACTCGGGAAGCATGGCCAGCGGAGTACCGGTAGAATCGGTAAAGGCAGGCGTACTGCCGGTGGTGTCGAAAGCAATACCTACCACTTGCGCAGCAGTGCCTGCGGGGCATTTGGCAAGTGCTTCCTTGACAGTGGCTTCCAGCACATCCACATAATCTTGCGGGTGCTGACGATACCGGTTGGCAGCGGGGTTGCAATACAGCCCCTGCTTCCAGCGCGGATAATAGTGCACAGCGGTAGCAATGGCTTCGCCGGTTTGTGCGTTGACGACAAGGGCACGGGCAGAATCGGTGCCGTAGTCTAATCCGATTACGTAGTTCATCATTTTATTAAACAAGCGCTTTATTCAGCAGATAGTAAATCTCGTTCATCCGCAGTTCTTTCTTGAACTCGGGAATGGTGGTATGCTCGTCGATAACCAGCATTTCGATGCCGGCAATCTCGGCGTAATCTTCGAGATACTCCACGGTGAGGTCGTAGGAGAAGGCAGTGTGGTGCGTGCCGCCGGCGAGGATCCAGGCAGCGGCGCCCACTTCGAGGTTGGGTTGCGGAATCCACAGGGCGCTTGCCACGGGCAGCTGGGGCAGTGGCTTGCTGGCAATGCACTCCACTTTGTTCACAATGAGGCGGAAGCGGTTACCCATATCGACAATGGTGGCAGCTACCCCTTCGCCCGGCTTGCTGGTGAAGACGAGGCGTGCCGTTTCGCTGTCGATGCCAATGCTGAGGCGGTGTACTTCGAGTTTAGGCTTCTGCTCGGCGATGAGCGGACATACTTCGAGCATGTGAGCTTGCAGAATGGCACTGCGTGCGCCGTCAAAGTTGAGTGTATAGTCTTCGAGGAACGAGCAACCTTTGCCCATGCCTTGGCTCATGAACCAGAAGGTGCGATATAGGGCAGCCGTCTTCCAGTCGCCCTCGGCGCCAAAGCCGTAGCCTTCTGCCATGAGGCGTTGTGATGCCAAACCGGGGATTTGGTCGAACTCACCCAAATCGTCGAAGTTGGTGGTGAACGCCTTAGCGCCGGTCTCTGTCAGCAGACGGCGCAGCGCAACCTCGGCTTTAGCGGAGTTGTACACTTTTTGATAAGCTTCGGTGCCCTCTTGCTCCAGAGCGGCATCGTGGTCGTACTCCTTGAAGTAGACTGCTACCATCTCTTTGGTGTCGGCGTCGCTCACGGCGTCGTAGTACTTCATCAGGTTGTTCACCGGCATATAGTCGACGTGATAACCTAACCGCATCTCGGCTTCTACCTTGTCGCCGTCGGTCACAGCCACGTTGTTCATCTGGTCGCCGAAGCGCACGATGAGCATGTCTTGTGCATCAGCCCATGCAGCAGCTACGCGCATCCATACGGCAATCTTGGCTTGTGCTTGGGGGTCTTGCCAATGACCCACTACCACCTTGCGCGGCTTGCGCATGCGGGTAACGATGTGTCCGAACTCGCGGTCGCCGTGTGCCGACTGATTCAGGTTCATGAAATCCATGTCCATCGTTTCCCATGGGATCTCTTTGTTGAACTGGGTGTGGAAGTGAAGCAACGGTTTATGCAGTTCTTGCAGTCCGTGAATCCACATCTTGGCTGGCGAGAAGGTGTGCATCCAAGTGATCACGCCGATACACTTAGCATCGTTGTTGGCTGCCTTGAAAGCGGCGGTAATCTCTTTGGCAGAATTAACCGTGCCTTTATATACTACCTTTACAGGCAGACGACCCGACTCATTGAGTCCCTTTACCATCTCGTTACTGTGCGCGTCTACCGCAATAACGGCATCGCCTCCGTACAGGAGCTGTGCTCCCGTAACGAACCATACTTCATAATTATCAAACATAATGCTTGTATTTTTAGTGATTGAATTTCTTGTTTTATCTCTCCGCTACGGGTACTTCTTTATTTATTGTCCGTAGTAGGCGTTCGGACCGTGCTTGCGGCCGAAGTGCTTTTCGACGAGTAGCGGATTCATGGTCAGCTGCGGGTTGACAGCGTAGGCTATGCTTGCCATCTTCGCCACTTGCTCCATCACGACTGCATTGTGCACTGCTTCGTGGGCATCTTTCCCCCAGCTGAACGGACCGTGATTCTTTACCAGTACGCCCGGTGTGTGTACGGGGTTGAGTCCTTCGAAACGTTTCACAATGACGTTTCCTGTTTCGAGTTCATATTCGCCCTCCACCTCTTCGCGCGTCATGTCTGCCGTGCAGGGGATGGCGTCGTGGAAGTAGTCGGCATGGGTCGTCCCGATGTTGGGGATGTCGCATCCCGCCTGTGCCCAGGCGGTAGCGTAAGTAGAATGTGTGTGCACCACACCTCCCAGTTGGGGGAAAGCGCGGTAGAGCGCCAGGTGCGTGGGCGTGTCCGACGACGGTTTCATCCGTCCTTCCACCACACATCCGTCGGCAAGGCTGACCACGACCATGTCGTCCGCCTTCATTTGGTCATAGCTCACGCCGCTGGGTTTGATAACCACCAATCCCGAGGCACGGTCGATTGCCGACACATTGCCCCACGTGAAGATGACCAATCCATGCTTCACCAATTCGAGGTTGGCATGGAATACTTCTTCTTTGAGCTGTTCTAACATATTTATAACTTAAACTTGGGTGCCTTCCGATACGCCTTCTCGTTGAATTGATACAAGGCGGCTCCCCGGCGTGACCCTGTTTTGTCTATCCTGTCTGTTTTCTCGATATAGTCCATTTCGGCAATGCGCTTGCGGAAGTTCCGTTTGTCGAGCGGTTCGCCGTAGATGGTTTCGTAGAGTGATTGCAGCTGTGTCAGCGTGAAGAGCTTGGGCAGCAGGTTGAACCCGATGGGTTCGGTGCCGGCTTTCTGCTTCATCAGCTCGCGTGCCTGCCGTACCATCTCCGTGTGGTCGAAGATGAGCGGTGGTAGTCGGTCGATGTTCATCCACCGTGCGTTTTGATGGCGCACCAATTCGCTGTCGTACTCGGTGGTGTTGAGCAGGGCGTAGTAAGCCACCGAGACCACCCGTTCTCCCTGGTCGCGATGGATGTCGCTGAAGGTTGCCACCTGCTCCATAAAAACATCCTCCAGCCCGGTCAGCTCTGCCAGCACGCGGCGGGCAGCGGCATCGGTGTCTTCGTTCACCTGCACAAAGCCGCCCGGCAGCGACCATTCACCCTTTGCCGGCTCGAAGTTGCGCTTGAGCAACAGCAAGCTCAACTCACCATCGCTGAAACCGAAGATGGTACAGTCGATGGCGAGGTAGAACTTGGGGTGATGTTGATAATAAAGTGACAAGGTGATATTGTTTAATTACCAGAATGTGACATAAAGTACCGTAATAATCAGGCAGATGAAGAATGAGCCGATGGCAAAACCGCGGTCGGTCTTGAATAGCTCCAGATTCACTGCCAGTGCCTTGCTGTCTTGCACGGTAGTGGTGGAATTGGAGAAAAGGAAGAGCGATATCGAAGCAATCAGCGCACTGAAGAAGAAGAATGCTTCGAACCCGATGTTATCGAGGTATATCACCACGGAATTGGTGCTTCCGGCGGCATACATGATTTTCTGAACGGTAGCAGCTACCAGACAGACAATGGCAACAACCAGTGTGATACGTCCCCACTTCATCATTTTGCGGCGGTCGTCAACTATAGGAAGTGCAGTGGCAACGGTCTTCTTTTCCATCAGTGAGATGGTGATAAAGACAAGTGCCAGCACGATGAAGATGTAACCCATACGGAATTGGAACGGCATGTCGGGGAAGCTCACTTTGAAGAGCACACCCATCGGAAGGGTCAGGATGGATGTCCAGATGGCTGCCGTAGCCGAGGCACGCTTCCAGAGCAAACCTAATCCAAACACCACGATGATGCCCGGATAAATAAAGCCGGAGTACTCCTGTATGTATTGGAATGCCTGGTCAAGTCCGCCTAAGAGCGGTTCAACAGCGATGGCGGCAATAATGAGCGAAGCCAATGCCGTGAGGCGACCTACGCTTACCAGACGTTTCTGACTGGCATCTTTCTTGATGTACTGCTTGTAGATGTCCATTGTGAAGATGGTAGAGGTGGAGTTGAACATCGAAGCCAGCGACGAGATAATCGCTGCTGCCAGCGCTGCAAACGACAACCCTTTGATGCCGATGGGCGCAAAGTTGCGTATCAACCACGGATAAGCGTCGTCGGACACATTGATGGTGCCGTGTACGTCAAAGTAACCTTGTTGCAGACCGGGGATGTCCTGCGGATAGTTGAACATCACAAAGGCGCAGATGCCCGGAATCACCACGATGAACGGAATTAATATCTTCAGGAAACCGGCGAAGATAAGACCTTTCTTTGCCTCTTTCAAACTCTTGGCAGCCAATCCTTTCTGAATGATGTACTGGTTAAAGCCCCAATAGCCGATATTTGTCAGCCACACACCACCCACAATGGCGGCAATGCCCGGCAGGTCTTTAAAGGCATCGGGCGAGAACGCCCGGTTCACAATGAGGTTGAAGTGGGTGTCTTCGGGCAATGTCTTGAGCTTGTCGTAGATGACGACAAACCCCTCCCAAGCTCCTCTTCCTTCGCCCGAAACGGCTTCGAGTGCGAAGTAGGCGGTAATCAAACCACCACCCACAAGGAATACCACCTGAAGCACATCTGTCCATGCCACGGATGCCAATCCACCGTAGATGGAGTAGATACCGGCAATGAAGAAGAGTGCAATGATGATGAAGATGCGGTATTCGGGGTTGATGCCTAATATCTGCTCAATGGCAATCGTACCCAACCACGCCACGGAGGTGAGGTTGACAAACACATAAAGCAAGAGCCAAAAGATGGAGAATGCCAGTCCCACGCCACCGTTGTAGCGTTCGCGCAGGAACTGCGGGATGGTAAATATCTTCCGGTCAATCATAACAGGAAGCAGGAACTTAGCCACGACAATGAGGGTCACTGCCGCCATGAGTTCGTAGGCAGCCACACACATTCCTATTTTGTAGCCCGAGCCGGACATTCCGATGAATTGTTCGGCTGAAATATTGGCTGCAATCAAGGAGGCGCCCACTGCCCACCAAGTGAGTTTGTTGCCTGCAAGAAAATAATCGTTCGCATTCTTTTCTTGTCCCTTTTTATTTCTTGAAAGGAATAGCCCTAAGCCTACCAGCAGGACGAGGTATCCACCTAATATGATATAGTCGATGGTTTCAAATCCGGAGTTATTCATTTGTTTCTTTGGTATTAACGGGGCGTGATAGTTCGTCTACCACGCCCGCGGTGTGTTGATGATAGTATATGTATGGAATGTGATTATTTCTCTACGCCGAACTTGTAGATGCATTCGCTGTGGTACGTCTGTCCCGGTTCGAGCACGGTGGTAGGCCATTGCGGTTTGTTGGGGCTGTCGGGATAGTGTTGGGTCTCGAGGCATACGGCAGCGCGTTTCTTGTAGACGATGCCTTTCTTCCCGGTCAGCGTACCGTCGAGGAAGTTGGCAGTGTAGACTTGGATGCCCGGCTCATTGGTGTAGACCTCCATGGTGATGCCCGAGATGGGAGAGGTGAGCTTGGCTGCCAGCTTGGTGATGTCACCGTTGGTGTTGAGCACCCAGTTGTGGTCGAAACCGTTGCCAAATCTGATTTGCTCGAAGTCGGTCTTATCGATGTCTTGGCTGATCACCTTGTGCGTAGTGAAGTCCATCGGCGTATCTTTGACGGTGATGATTTCGCCGGTGGTCATGCTGCCGCGGTCCATCGGGGTGAAGTTGTCGGCATTGACGTAGAGCGTGTTGTCGGTAGCGGTCGTTTCCGGATTGCCGGCGAGATTAAAGTAAGAGTGGTTGGTCATGTTGATCACCGTCTTCTTGTCGGTGGTAGCCGAATACTTGATGTCGAGGGCATTGTCGTCCGTCAGGTGATAGGTTACCGTGGCAGTCAGGTTGCCGGGGAACTTCATGTCGCCATCGGGCGAGAAGCGCGTCAACTCGAGTGTGGTAGC
>JAISIN010000133.1 GCA_031262085.1 Prevotellaceae bacterium | reverse complement strand
ATCAGCGACTTTAACGACGCCTATTATATAGAGTTATGTAAGATGAATAGGCTAAAGATAGTAACAGATGATCAAGATTTCCTTGCTATCCCCGACAATGTAGATGTGGAAATTATCACGATCTAACGTCTTATGAGATACTCCAAATACATCCACTACTTTACAAAGTTATGAAACACATCATCATCCTCGGCGACGGCATGGCAGACCACCCGATAGCCGCTTTAGGCGGGCAGACGCTGCTGCAACATGCGCATACGCCCTATATGGACAAACTGGCTGCCATGGGACGGACGGGGCTGCTCGCCACCGTGCCTGCCGGATTCCATCCGGGCAGCGAAGTAGCCAATCTCTCTGTGCTGGGCTACGACCTGTCCACCGTCTACGAAGGGCGCGGCGTGCTCGAAGCTGCCAGCATCGGTGTAGCGTTGCAACCCGGCGAAATGGCAATGCGATGCAACCTCGTCTGTATCGAAGGCGACCTGCTCAAAAACCACTCCGCAGGACATATCTCCACCGAAGAAGCGGACACGCTGATTCGATTTCTGCAAGCCGAGTTGGGCGACGAACGGGTGCGCTTCTACACCGGCGTGCAATACCGACACCTGCTGGTGGTCAAGGGAGGGAACAAACAGATCAACTGCACCCCGCCTCACGACGTGCCGCTGCACCCCTTCCGTCCGCTTCTGATAAAGTCGGAATCTGATGCCGATGCCGCATCCGATGCAAACGCCCTGACCGCAGCAGAGACCGCCGACCTGCTTAACCGCCTTATTCTTCGCTCGCAGGAGCTGTTGAAAGAGCATCCTGTCAATCTCCGCCGCATGGCTCAAGGTAAAGACCCTGCCAACAGCATCTGGCCATGGAGTCCCGGTTATCGTCCGCGCATGACGCCGTTGTCGGAACGTTTCCCGCAAATTGAGCGGGGCACCGTTATCTCGGCGGTCGACCTCATCCGCGGAATAGGTCGCTATGCCGGCTTGCGAAGCATCGAAGTAGAGGGAGCCACCGGACTGTATGATACGAACTACGAAAACAAAGTCGCCGCTGCCCTCGAAGCCCTGCGTACCGACGACTTTGTCTACCTGCACATCGAAGCCAGCGACGAGGCGGGACACGAAGGCGACATCGCCCTGAAGCAACGTACCATCGAAGACCTCGACGCCCGCGTGGTGCGCCCCATCTACGAAGCCGTGAGCCAATGGAACCAGCCGGTAGCCATCGCCGTACTGCCCGACCACCCCACCCCCTGCGAACTGCGCACCCACACTGCCGAACCCATACCTTTCCTGATCTGGTATCCGGGTATCGAAGCCGACAGCGTAACCTCCTACGACGAGGTCAGCACACGCAACGGCAGCTACGGACTGATGACAGGAGACCGATTTATCCATGAATTTATGAATCACTAATCAAAAACAATATGAAACATACCGTATCCTCGCCCGTAAATTATTACAGTACCAATGGAAAAGCTCCCGAGGTATCGCTCCAAGAAGCTGTTGTCCGCGGGCTTGCTCCCGACGGAGGACTGTACGTACCAAGCTATGTCGAACGATTAGCCCAAAAAGAGTATGAAAGATATGCCTCTCTCTCTTTTCAAGAGATAACAACGGCATTGGCAAAAGTGCTGTTTGGTAAAGACATCTCTGCCGAAGAGCTTGAAGAGATAACGAGAGATGCCTACTACACCGACTTCGGTCTCCCCGGACAACACCAGATGATAGAACTGGTGAAGGTGACCGATCATATTTACGCCCTCGAACTCTTTCACGGTCCCACGCTTGCCTTCAAGGATGTGGGTGCACGCTTCATGGCGCGTCTGCTGGGCTACTTTATTCGCAAGGAGGGAAAGAAGCAGCAGGTGAATGTGCTGGTTGCGACCTCGGGCGATACCGGCAGCGCCGTAGCCAATGGCTTTCTGGGAGTAGAAGGCATCCATGTGTACGTACTCTATCCCAAAGGGAAGGTAAGTGAGATACAGGAGAAGCAGTTCACTACCTTGGGGCAGAACATTACCGCCCTCGAAGTAGACGGCACCTTCGACGACTGCCAAGCATTGGTAAAAGCGGCGTTCATGGACAAAGAACTGAACAACCGGCTGAAACTGACCAGCGCCAACAGCATCAACGTAGCCCGTTTCATGCCGCAGATATTCTACTATTTCGGTGGATATGCACAGTTGGCTACGCTCCTTAACCAAGCCAAGCTGCCGAATGACCTGAAATTGGTAGTCAGCGTACCCAGCGGCAATCTGGGAAATCTGACTGCCGGTCTGTATGCCAAAACAATGGGATTACCCATAGAGCGCTTCATCGCTGCCAACAACCGCAATGATGTGTTCTATCAATACTTGCAAAACGGCATCTACGCGCCCCGACCGTCGGAACCCACCATTGCCAACGCCATGGATGTGGGCAATCCGAGTAACTTTGCCCGCATACTCGACTTGTACGATGACGACTACGACAAGATATGCGACGACATCAGCGGCTTCAGCTATACCAATATGCAGATCGCCAGCACGATACGACGCGTGTGGAAGAAGGACCACTATCTGCTCGACCCGCACGGCGCCTGCGCCTATCAGGCATTGGTCGATGGCTTGCGCCCCGATGAGACAGGCATCTTCCTGGCTACTGCCCACCCTGCCAAGTTTAAAGATACGGTAGAGAGCATCATTCGGGAGCCGATCGCTATTCCTGCCAAGCTCAAAGCGTTTATGGAAAAGGCCAAACAGAGCGTACAGATGTCGAAAGAGTTTGACGATTTCAAGGAGTTTCTGCTGGGAAATCGTCCCGATGCCGATTGAGACTACCAACTCGGCTGATTCACCACCAAGTCGGGCAGTTCGAGCGTGATACTGACGTCCGAACCTGCCCCGACAAACCCTGTACCGCCCGTCACGTTGGAGGGTATGATGAGCGGCTCTATCATATCGGACATAAACCCGCCCCACTCCAGCAAGTTCAAAGTATGCAGGTAATTGTATTCGGCTTCGGTGATGCTGAGCAGGCGCACGGTGACACGACCGGTGATGCGCGTCACGTCGTACATCGAATCGGGATAGTATTGACTGGGAAGGGCAGTATAGACCTTGAGCGTGTAACTCCGGTCGGTAAAGAACTTGTCGGTAAAGATGTTGTAACGGTTGTCGGCTTGCAGTTCGTTATAGCCGTCGCCCTCTATATCACCCACAGATATGCGTCCGTCACTCAATAGCGGCTCTTCGAAATTGATGATAGACGGAATAACACGCCGGAAGAGGGCGGTGTCGCTTCCGTTGTAATACTTCCCATACGAAGTGTAGTCGTTCCGGATATCCAAGCGATAATAATTGGCTTCGCCTGACAAGTCGGTCAGGGTAACGCGATATTGCATCACCGGATAGATGCTGTTGTCGTAGAGGATGGTGGTCGAGACGGTATCGACACGAATGTCGTTCACCGGACGGGGAACGGTGAGGGTCGCGGAGGCGTGCTTGCTTCCGTCGGCAGTGAGGGCATCCAGCGTCACCTCATCGCCCGCGCGGAGCGGCGTAGTGAATCGATAACGCGAACTACGTACCAAGCCGGGCACGGAAGTCAAATCCAGATAGTCGGGCAGATCTATTTGCGGCACCTCTTCGCCGGTTTCTGCCGATTGCCCGTTCACGGAAAGGGTAACGGTGGCATGGCGCACAGCCAGTATGGTATCGATACCACTCTGATAAAGATAAACATAGTGCTGGGCGGCGCTACTTTCTAACAAGGCGTTCATGATGAGCTGACTCGGACGGGCGGCAGGCGTATAGGGGATTTCTTTGCCTACACAGGCGGCAAGTAACAGCAAGGGGGCGGCAAGAACGGCAGTAAGGCGGGTATTTCTTTTCATTTATAGAGAGGTTTTAAAACTTATAGGTGTAAGTGACTGAAGGGAATATCGGAAGCAGCGTATCCTTTTTGAGCTTGGTACGCCCGGTGTGCGTTATGATGTCGGTAAACTCACCCGGGGCGACTTCGTGCGTGAAGTTCAACCCTGTTTCATCGCGGTCGAGATAGGCAAAGGTAGGATTCATGGCATTGTAGGCATTATACAGGCTGATGTTCCAAGTGCGCATGCCGTGGCGTGTCTTCTTGTGAAAGTTGACGCTGAGGTTGAGACGATGAGTGGCAGGCAGCCGGTAATTGTTGCGTCGGGTGATGAGGTCGATTTGCTGCACATGACCATCGGGAGTAAGCGTCACCGTTTGTCCGTCGGGTACGGTGATGACTGCTCCGCTGTTGAACATCCACGAGGCGCCGATCTCGAATCGCTGACTGAAAGCATGGTTGACCAACAGGCTTACACTGTGTCGGCGATCGTATTTATACGGGAAGCGCCATCCGTGATTGATCGTGCCGTTTTTGAATTGGCGGTCGCTCTTCGACAGCGTGTACGACAGCCATCCGGTGGTTTTGCCGGTGCTCTTTTGCACCATCCACTCCACGCCCATGGAGCGTCCGTTGCCCATCTCCACTTTATTCTCCCAATTGTTGGAAGTACCCGAAAAGTAAGAGCTTCCCTCTCTGTACTCCAGCACGTTGCGCATCTGCTTGTAGTATCCTTCTATCGAAAACTCCCAGCCCGGCAGTGCGGTATAGTATCCGCCCACTGCCCACTGGTTGGCATACATGGGGCGGATGTTGCGGGTGATGGGCACCCACAAGTCGGTAGGCATGGAAACGGGCGATGAGGTGAGCAGATGCACATATTGCGCCATGTTGGTGAACGATGCCTTGACAGAGAAGCCACCGTCGAAGCGGTAGCGTGCCGACAGCCGGGGCTGCAGCGAGAGGTAACTCTTGCCTTGCGTGTGAAACAGCGAGAGGTGAGCGCCGAGATTGGCGCTGATGCGACGCCCCAAGTCTATATCGTCTTCGGCATAAATCGACAGCTCGTGCCCGCGCGAGTTACTGTTGTGTATGCCGTTGTAGAGCGTATCTTGCAGCACTGCACCTGCTTCCGACTGATAGGTACGCATCGTCATGGTTTCGGGTCGGAAGGTATGAAACAGGTATTCGGCACCAAACTTCATGCGATGAGCAGGCAGCGGCGTATAGTCGAAGTCGAACCGTACACTCCAGTCGCGAATGCCCGAACGATACTCGGCGCCGTATTGCTGTACGCTCGATTCGATGGCTCTTGTACGTTGCTCCTCCATGCGATTGTCCAACAACATGCGGTAACTGTTGAAGGCAACGGTCGTGTTGCTGAACAGCTTGTTGCTGAACACGTAGTTCCAGCGTGCAGACAGGATGGTATTGCCCCACTTCAGGCGATATCGCTGGCGGCTATAAGTGTGATAACTGTTATCGGTCTCCGGAAGCATCCACTCCGGCTCCGACGGATCGTCGGAGGGTAGCGGGTAGTATTGTACCGTCTCATCGCTTTGGGAGTCGACCAGACTGTTGTCGCTACCGTGATAGAAGGCGAGGAAGAGGCGGCTGCGGTCGCCGAACCGATGATTGATCTTGGCGTTGAGGTCGTAAAAGAAGTAGTTGAACCGCGTACCGTCGACTTTCAGAAAAGGCGATAGCAGCAGCGTATGTGTGGTGCGGGCGGTGAGGATAAAGGAGGTTCGGTCTTTCACGATCGGTCCTTCAAAATGCAACTTATCGGTCAGTGTGCCTACGGTGACGGTGCCGTGATAGTGTTTCATATCGCCGTCGTTGGTGCGTACATCCACAATGGAAGAGAGCCGTCCGCCGTAGCGGGCAGGGAAAGAGCCTTTGAAGAAGGTGGCTTTCTTGATGGCTTCGGGGGTGAAGATGGAGAAGATGCCCAGCAGATGGTCGGCATTGTAAACAGGAATGCCGTCGAGCATGATGAGATTTTGGTCGGGCGAACCGCCACGCACGTAGATGCCCGAAAATCCTTCGACGCCGGCTTGTACACCGGGCAACAGCTGGATGGTCTTCAACGGGTCGGCTTCGCCCAGTATGCTCGGAGTGTTGCGTATTTGGGTAAGAGGTATCTCGTGCGACCCCATGCCGACAGCTGCGACGCCGGTCTCTTTCTTGTCGGCAAGAATAAGCACCTCATCTAATTGGTTGGCAGCGATCAACGGAATGGAGAGCACTGTGTCGCAGATGGCAGTAAACCGCACGCTACGGGTTTGATAGCCCAGATAGGAGATAGTCAGGTCTACCTCTCCCTCGGGTAGCGTGAGCGTATAGAAGCCAAACGAATTGGTAGAGGTGCCCGTACGGTGCAGACGCTCGTAAAGATTGGCGCCGATGAGCGTCTCCGACGACAAGGAATCGGTGACATAACCGCTCAGGGTGATGCGACGTGTGCCTTGCCGGGGCTGTTCGGACTGTCGGGTCAACAAGATGTGACGACCGGTGATTTCGTATCCCACAGACTGACCGGTAAATGCACGGCGCAGAATTTCGGCAAGAGATTGATTGACCGCCTCCACAGTAATCGGATGGGCGAGGCGTACCTCCTCACCATAGATAAAGGTGTAGCCGGTAAGCTGCTCTACCTTGCGCACAAAGGCGTCGAGCGTAGCATGACGGAGATGCAGGGTATAGTCTGGGGCGGCGTATGCGGCAACAGCGAGCAGCAGGGTGCACAACAAGCATCCCGTTTTACGCTGCCACCCTGCATAAATGAAGGTTGACATTGTAAATAAGTATTTTTTAGAGATGATGAATCAATATGCTTCCGTCTGCCTGCCGCACACACGCCAAGTTGCGCCCCCGACAGAGCAGAACGAGTATTTCGTCTAAGGTATCGTTGTAAGAGAAAGTAGCAGTCATGCGATATTGTTGCAACGCAGCATTATCGATGCGGATGACTGTACGGAAGGCGTTGGACAACTGTCGGGCAATCTCTTGTAGCGGCAGGTTGCGAAAAGGCAGGATGCCTTCGCGCCAGCTTGTCTCGTCGGTAGCATCGGAAACGGGCTGCCGCACCCATGCGTGGTTGCTTCGGCGGTAGACGGCACGCTCGTTAGGAACGAGTATGATCGGCGCTTCTTTATGTTCGTTGGGAACAACAGATACGGAACCCTCTATCAGGGTAGCGCTCACTTGCGAATCGCCCTCGTAAGCTTCGACATTGAAGCGGGTACCGAGTACACGCACATCAATATCGTCGGTCAACACGCGAAAGGGGCGGGTGGCATCCTTGCGCACATCGAAGTAGGCTTCGCCCCGCAGATGCACATCGCGACGGGTGGCATCGAACTGCTCCGGATAAGTCAGGGTAGAGTAACGGTTCAGCGTCACTATCGAGCCGTCGGGCAGTGTGACGGTACGTGTCTCAGCCAACGTAGAAACGTTCACGGGCGGGATGTCGGCAAGCATCGGTTCGTTCCAAACCGTCAACCGCAACGCTATCAGCAGCAAGGCAACGGCAGCTACGGCGCCGCCGGTGATGCGCAGCATCAAGATGTAGGGGGTACACCGCCGTGGACGGGCAAGTGCAGGTATCCGCTTCTGCAACAGCAACCAGCTGTTCTCTTTGGAGTACTTGCCGCGCGGAGCGCGGGTAGCAGAGGTCAGCATAGAGAGTAAATCATCTTTCTGTTTCATGGGGTTCCGTTTTTCTGCTGATAAAGACAGGGTAACAAGAGAAATTCCTTATTTTTGCCCCCGCAACAATTGCTTTATGATGCGATACTCATTTATTATTCCCGTGTACAACCGTCCGGACGAGATCGACGAGCTGTTGGACAGCCTCACCCGGCAGCGCCTGACTGACTTCGAGGTGCTGGTGATAGAAGACGGATCGTCGACGCCTTGCGAAGCGGTGGTGACCCGATACCGCGATAAACTGAACGTGCATTACTATGTCAAGCCCAATTCGGGTCCCGGACAGACACGCAACTACGGCGCCGCACGGGCGCAGGGTGAGTATCTGTTGATTCTCGATTCGGATTGCATGGCGCCTCCCGGATATCTCGAAGCCGTCGAGCACGAACTGACCACCCTGCCTGCCGATGCTTTCGGCGGTCCCGACCGCGCACATCCGTCGTTTACCCCGATTCAAAAAGCCATCAACTACTCGATGACCTCATTCTTCACCACCGGCGGCATTCGCGGAGGAAAAAAGAAGATGGATAAATTCTATCCGCGCAGCTTCAACATGGGCATCTGTCGGGAGGTGTACCGTGCCTTGGGCGGTTTTGCCGATATGCGCTTCGGCGAAGATATCGACTTCAGCATTCGCATCTTCAAGGGGGGCTATCGTTGCAGGCTCTTTCCGGAGGCATGGGTGTATCACAAGCGTCGCACCGACTTCCGTAAGTTCTTCAAACAGGTGTACAACTCGGGCATTGCGCGCATCAACCTTTACAAGAAATACCCCGCTTCACTAAAAATGGTACACCTGCTACCGGCACTGTTCACCTTGGGGGTGGCAGTGCTGTTGGCAGGCGTACCGTTTTGTCGATACAGTATACTCCCGATAGCGCTCTATGCGCTCCTCGTCTGGGTCGATGCCACGCTACGCAACCGCAGTGTGCGTGTAGGCAGCTATGCGGTAGTAGCAGCATTTGTGCAACTGGCAGGCTACGGCGCCGGCTTCTGGTATGCTTGGTGGCGACGTTGTGTGCGGGGCAAGGGGGAGTTCGAGGCGTTTCGGAAGAACTTCTATTAGCTTTGGTGATATTTTCGCCGTTTGATAAACAAATGATGTATGGATAAACTGAACATAAACCAATGGGCTGCCGAAGATCGCCCACGAGAGAAGATGATGCTCAAGGGCGCCCGTGCGCTGAGCGATGCCGAGTTATTGGCTATCCTGATAGGCTCGGGCAATACCGAGGAGAGTGCCGTCAGCCTGATGCAACGCATACTTGCCGCCTGCAATAATGACCTGCACCGGTTAGGCAAATGGGAAGTGAGCGACTTCGCCCGCTTCAAAGGTATGGGACCCGCCAAGAGCCTCACCGTCATGGCTGCTCTCGAATTAGGCAAACGGCGAAAGCAACAAGAACCTGCCGAACGCTCTGCCATCTCCGGTCCGCACGACATCTATCGACTGTTTCAACCCATGCTGTGCGACTTACCGCACGAAGAGTTCTGGGTTTTGTTGCTCAACCAAGCTGCGCGCGTTATTAATAAGGTGCAGATCAGCAGCGGAGGCATTGACCACACCCCCGCCGACGTGCGCATCATCTTGCGCGAAGCGCTGTTGCAACACGCCACACAGATAGCACTGATACACAATCACCCTTCGAACAATCCCCGCCCGAGCAACGACGACCGCCGCCTCACACAGTCGGTACAACAGGCTGCCCATACGATGAATATCCGACTTGTCGACCACGTGATTATAGCCGAAAACAGCTATTACAGCTTCGCCGACGAAGGTTTGTTGTGAACTCTTTTGTCATATTGAATATTTTCCATAGTTTTGCCCTTCCTAATCATCACTGAATATGAATAAACTGGAAACAGAAGAGAAGATTATCGAACTACTCAAAACAGTATACGACCCTGAAATACCGGTCAATATCTACGACTTGGGATTGATCTACAAGATAGACCTCGCAGACAACAACGAGGTAGTAATTGACATGACCCTCACCGCACCCAACTGCCCGGCTGCCGATTTTATTATGGAAGATGTACGCCAGCGGATAGAATCGATCGAGGGCATCCGCTCTGCCACCGTCAACCTCGTGTTCGAACCGGAGTGGGATAGAGATATGATGAGCGAAGAAGCCAAATTAGAATTAGGATTTCTATAACGTATGGTAAAATCGGTATATTTCCTTTCGGATGCCCACCTCGGCTCGCGCGCCATTCCGCACGGACGCACGCAGGAACGTCGGCTGGTGAACTTCTTGGATAGCATCAAAGACAAAGCGTCGGCAGTCTATCTGCTGGGCGATATGTTCGACTTCTGGTACGAATTTCGCACCGTAGTACCCAAAGGATATACCCGTTTTCTGGGCAAAATCTCCGAGCTTACCGACCGCGGCGTGGAGGTGCACTACTTCACCGGCAACCACGACCTTTGGTGCAAAGACTACTTTACCGCCGAGTGCGGCATGATCATCCATCGCCAGCCGCTGACCCTCGAGCTGTTCGGCAAAGAGTTCTATTTGGCACACGGCGACGGTCTGGGCGACCCCAACCGAAGCTTCAAACTGTTGCGTAGCATGTTTCACAACCGCACGCTGCAACGACTGTTCTCCTCGCTCCACCCCCGCTGGAGCATGGAGATGGGTCTCAACTGGGCAAAGCACAGCCGACTGAAGCATGCCACCGATGAAGAACCCGAATATATGGGCGAAGGTCGCGAACATCTGGTGCTCTATACCAAAGAGTACCTCAAAAGCCACCCCAGCATTAACTACTTCATCTACGGGCACCGCCACATCGAGCTGGATCTGATGCTCAGCAGCACCACCCGCATCTTGATCTTGGGCGACTGGATTACTCACTTCTCTTATGCAGTGTTCGACGGCGTGAACCTCTTTTTAGAAAATTATATCGAGGGGGAGACGAAGTTGTAAGGTTAGCTGTTTTCGTATCTTTGCCACATGCTTATCATCATAGGAATCATGCTTGTCGGCGTCCTAACCGGACGCCTCCTCCGCCATCGCCGTTTTGAGGTCAAACACCTGATAACCGGTTTCATTTGGGTATTGCTATTCTTGCTGGGAACAGAAGCAGGCACCCACAAGGCGATCGTCGACGGCATCTGTTCTATCGGCATCGAGGCTTTGTTGCTTGCCATGGGCGGAGTGATAGGAAGTACGCTTTGCGCGTGGTTCTTGTGGCGTTTCATTCAACACAAAAACGCTACGAAATGAAAGGGAGTCTGATGATTATCGCTTTCTTCTTGGCAGGCATCCTCTCCGGTTTATATGGGTTGATTCCTATCGACCTGTCGGGCAGCCGACTGAGCTTCTACGTACTTTGCGGGCTGATGTTCTGCGTAGGGATAGACATCGGAAAAGACCCCGATGCGGTAAGTTCTTTCCGCTCGTTGAATCCCCGGATAGCCTTCCTCCCGCTACTGACAGCCGCCGGAACGTTGGCAGGTGTAACTGTGGTAAGTCTCTTCCTGAGCCATCGTTCGCTGACAGACTGTCTGGCGGTAGGGTCGGGGTTTGGATATTATTCGTTGTCGAGCATCTTCATCACCGAGTACAAGGGCGCCGAACTGGGTACCATCGCCTTAGTCTCTAATATCTTACGCGAGCTATTTGCCTTGCTGCTGCCCCCTGTATTAGTAAAGTATTTCGGCAAGCTGGCTCCCATCTCTGTGGGTGGAGCCACGACCATGGATACCACGTTACCGGTTATTACCCGCTATTCGGGACAGGAATACGTCGTTGTGTCTATCTATCACGGATTTGTGATGGATTTCAGCGTTCCCTTCCTCGTCACGTTGTTCTGCTCCATCTAGTCGGCGCTATCTATCCTTCTCTATCCGAATACGGGCATCTACGGCAATCACCTCTTTTTCGGTTGCCAGCAGCGGATTGATGTCCATCTCCTTGATCTCTGTGGCAAAGCGCAGCAACGTAGATAACCGGACGATGATCTCGGCAAACTTCGCCTCATTGACGCCTCGCTGTCCGCGGGTGCCTTTGATGATTTTGTAGGCACGCAGCGAATGAATCATAGAATAAGCCTCCTCGTAGGAGAGCGGAGCAAGTCCCGACGATACATCCTTGAGCACCTCAACAAAGATGCCCCCCAATCCGCAGAGCACCACGTGCCCGAACTTCTCTTCGTACTTGGCGCCCACAAACAGCTCCGTGCCGGTCAGCATGGGTTGTATCAGGATACCGGTCACGTCGGGCAACTGCATCATGCGTTCAAACTCCAGCGCGAGATGCTGTTCGCCTTTGATATTGAGCGTCACGCCGCCGATGTCGGATTTGTGTACCGGACCTACCACCTTGGCAACTACGGGGAAGCCAATGCGACGGGCAAAGGCAAGTATCTCCTCTTTATCGGCAGAGACGAACTCCTCTGCCAGCGGGATACCGGCAGCACGGAGCAATGCCTGCACTTGTTCGGGGATGATATAACCATTCTCGGGGATGCTGTCGATGATGCGGCGAATGCGCGGCACATCCACGCCGAATAGTTCCACTTCGTTGGCAGCCGGACGCGGCGCGTTCATGATACGCGCCAATGCCGTACCCAGCGTCACCTCGTCGGCAACGTTGACATGTCCCTTGGCAAGGAAGTCGGCTACTTCCGCTCCGGCAGTATTGACAGAGGGGAGGATGGGGAAAATGGGTTTGCGACAAGTACGCATCTCGGCATCGAGCACGTCGTACATCTCGAACATCGTCACCAGTCCGGGAGTACCGAAGATAGCAAGCATGGCGTCAATGCCTTCGAACTTCTCCTCGCAATAGCGCAGGCAAAGGCGCAGATGCTCGGGTGTGCCGGTGGCAAGGATGTCGATGGGATTACCCACGGCTGCACCGGGGTAGAGTAGGCTCTTCAGCTCGTCGGCGAGCGCTCCTTCCAGCTTGGGCACGTTCAGTCCGCCTTTGCTCAGGGCATCGGTCAGCATCACGCCCGGACCGCCGGCGTGGGTGATGATGGCAAAGTTACGCCCCTTCAATTCGGGGAGTGTAAAGATGCACCCCACGGTTGTCAGCTCCTCTCGCGAGAAGCAGCGCACGATGCCTGCTTTGCGAAACAGCGCCTCGACTGCCGAATCGGAACTGGCTATGGCTCCGGTGTGCGACGACGCAGCCCGACTGCCGCTCTCGCTGCTACCGGCTTTGATGGCAGCAATCTTGCATCCCTTCTTGATCAGTGAAGAGGCATGAAAGAGCAAGCGGTCGGGGTCGGCAATGCTCTCAATATAGAGCAGCTTGATGTGCGAATCGGAAGCTTCGTTGTAATGCTCGTCCATATATTGCAGCACATCTTCCACACCGATCTGCTTGGCGTTGCCCACCGACCATACGGAGTTGAACTGCAACCCCTTGGTGACGGCACTCTCGAGAATGAACACGGCAGTGGCGCCCGAACTGGAGATCAGATCTACCCCACGGGGGTTAAGTTGCGGAATGGGCTGGCTGAACACGCTGTGGTGCCACGTGTTCATCAACCCGATGCAGTTGGGACCTATCAGCGAAGCACCATACTTATTGACCGTTTCGAGAATGTGATCTTCCAGCAGCGCTCCTTGGTGCGTCTCTTCGCCAAATCCGGCGGATAGAATAATGAAAGCACGCGTCTGCTTTTCGGCAGCCAGCACATCGACCGCTTCAGGGCAGGCAGCAGCGGGGATAGCCAGAATAGCCAGGTCGGTTTCGGGTACATCGTGAACATTAGGATAAGAGGTAACTCCCTGCACTTCATTCTCTTTAGGGTTGACGGCACGCAGTTCGCCCGTGTAGCCGCCGTTAATCAGGTTGCGGAGTATCGCTCCCCCGGGCTTATGCACGTTATTGGATGCGCCCACCACTACGATGGAGGCAGGACGCAAAAGTTGGTTGGTAATCATCGTGAATGAGTCTTTTGTAATTTTGCGACAAATATACGAAAGATATACATTCAATGGAGCAAATACGCTAAGGGAATCATCTTTAACGTATCGCCCTACTCGAATCGTTGCATCTATACGACGTGAAAGCCATCTGACAGGGAGATTGAACGATGTTGACCCTCTCCTTATACCCGTCTAACGGTGGTTAGACGCGCGTCCAACGACCGTTAGACGGGCGTCCAACCACCGTTAGGCGCCCATTATGATCCGATGTTGTGACTGTTTTTCAGCAGATGATGTGCCTACATCCCGTTCCGACAACCAACAGTGGGGACGACTTGTAGAATCGGCAGTCGGCGCATAAATGGCGTCTACATCAAAGAGTTCCTGAAGTACGATGTGAAAGCGCTGTTTATATAGCGTCATCCGTGTGCCATACTGACTATCGACTTAATCGTTTTGATGTGGTTGCCTTGGAAATATACAGGGTTATATTTGCAGAATAGAAAAAGGTTTGTACCTTTGCACCGCTTTCAGCGAGAAACCTCCCGCTAAAGACTTTTTAGCGTTTGTACGGGAGGTCTTCCGACAAGAAGGTACTGGAGAGGTGGCAGAGTGGTCGATTGCGGCGGTCTTGAAAACCGTTGAACTGAAAGGTTCCCGGGGTTCGAATCCCTGTCTCTCCGCAAAAAGAGGAAAGTCAAGTGTGGACAACCTAA
>JAISIN010000118.1 GCA_031262085.1 Prevotellaceae bacterium | reverse complement strand
AAGAATATATCGTTTACGCTTAAGGTATGGCGTCAGAAAGGTCCGAAAGCTAAGGGAGCCTTCGAAACATACCAGATGAAAGATATTCCGGGCGATACGTCGTTCCTCGAAATGCTGGATATCCTCAACGAACAGCTCATTGGCGAGGGCAAAGAGCCTATCGTGTTCGATCACGACTGCCGCGAAGGTATCTGCGGCATGTGCTCGCTCTATATCAACGGACACCCGCACGGTCCGGCAACCGGCGCCACCACCTGCCAAATCTACGTGCGCCGCTTCCACGATGGTGACATCATCACCGTCGAGCCGTGGCGTTCCGCCGGCTTTCCGGTTATCAAGGATTTGATGGTAGACCGCGGAGCGTTCGACAAGATTATGCAGGCGGGCGGATACGTCAGCGTGCGTACCGGCGCTCCGCAGGACGCCAACGCCATCCTCATACCCAAGCCCATTGCCGACGAAGCAATGGATGCAGCCTCCTGCATCGGATGCGGTGCTTGTGTGGCTGCCTGCAAGAACGGCTCTGCCATGCTCTTCGTCTCTGCCAAGGTGAGTCAGCTCAACCTGCTCCCGCAAGGCAAACCCGAGGCGTTGCGCCGCGCCAAGGCGATGCTCAGTAAGATGGATGAATTGGGATTCGGCAACTGCACCAATACGCGTGCTTGCGAAGGTGAATGTCCCAAGAATGTATCGATCAGCAACATAGCCCGACTGAATCGTGATTTCATCATAGCAAAACTGAAAGATTAGAGAAAGCAGAATACTAATAATTTAAATTTGTTAGGAGGGGGTATCGATGTGAATCGCTACTCCTTCGGTTTAAATATCTTTTTCTTTTTCTTGGGGTACCCTAACGTTCCAACGATTATTCATATCGCTATCTGCAATCACTTCTCTCTCTTTAAACGCTCTACATAGATAGAAGGTGATTCACCAAACTCCTTCTTGAAGGCGTTGGCAAAGTACGACTGGCTTTCGATACCTACCGTCGACATCACTTCGCGCATGGTGAGGGTGGGATTCTCTTTGAGTACACGTGCCGCCTTTTGCATCCGGCAGCTCAACACGTATTGTACAATATTCTTGCCGGTCAACGCTTTGACACGACGGAACAGCTTGGTGCGCGAGCACGACATCTCTTCTGCCAATACGGCTACGTCGAGATCCGACGTTTCGATATGGCTCTCAATGACACTTGTCAGGGTCTGCAGGAATTGGGCATCGGCTGCCGACAGGCTGTCGATGCTGTCGGTATCCGATTTTGTTTGCACCGTTCCTGTTGTCTGCACCGTTTCTTCTATTTGAGGCGTCTCTTCTGTTTGAGGCGCATCGACCTCTGCCTGTTCCGGGGATGTTGTGCCTGCAGCCTTCCGTCGATGCCGACGCATCCGCATCCATCCACCTAATAGGGCTACCACCAATAGGGCGCACACACTCCATGCAATCACCGACAGGTCGTATCCGGGGGGATTGTATGTGCGTATGCCCACCCCGTTCGTATCGACCATCGTAAACCCGTTTGTCCCGCCGAAGTAAAGCCGTCCCACCTTGTCTTTCATGGCGGCGCCGCTCAAATAGACGTTGCCTTGCGTGCCTACGTTCTTTTCGTATCGGTTCCAAGTGCCTACTACCGGGTCGTAGCGCAGCAAGCCATTGTCGGTACCCATCCACAGGCAGGCATGGTCGTCTATCAACAGGCTGCCGATGGTGCTGCCTTTCAAGTCTTCGGGGAAGGTGTGATACTCCAGCATATCGCTTCCGGGTATGTACTCTACCAGCCCCGACTTACCGGTACCCAGCCACACGCTTCCCATGCTGTCGATGCTGCAGGCCGTGAAGCTCATCCGGTCGAAGTCGGAGCGATCAATGACTTTGGTGCGATACGTGGCACGATCCATCGCATACAACTTCTTCTGCCCGATCACCCAGAGCATGCCGGTAGGGGCATACGCCATATCGACCAATGTCTGCGATTGTGTCTGCGGGTCTAACAAATAGTGCGTAAATCGCCCCGTATGGTAGTCGTAGTAGGAGATGAGCGGCTTCGTTATCTGGTACATCACCCACAATCCCCGGTCGCCATCGGCGAGTATCTTCCGGATATCTTTGTTGTACAGCATGTCGTCGCGGTCGCCGGGCAGCAGATAATCGGTCTTTCCGGTGGCGAGGTGCAGGCAGATCAGCCCTCCGCTATATGTGCCTACCCATACTTCGTTGTGCTGTCCGCGGGTGACGATCGATTTGATGATGTCTCCCGTGAGCCGATGTTTGACCGACTGCGTGGTATAATAGGTAAACTTGCCGGTTTTTCGGTTCATCCGGTTCAGTCCGCCCCCGTCGGTACCTATCCAGAACGAGTATCTGTCGACTGAGAAGGCGCTCACGATGGAATAGTTCAGTCGCCTCTTCTCTAAGGAGATAAAGTCGAAGTTGGGTTCTTCGTCCATATTGACATAGCTCAACGTGCCGGCATATCCGCCTATCCACAAGTTGCGTCGCCGGTCTTCGCGAATCACCCACACGGAGTTGTTGGGCAGGCTGTTGGGGTTGTCGGTATCGTGTAGATAGTGGTGATATGCGCCGGTATCGGGATTCATGGTGTAGATGCCCTTGATGGTTCCGATCCATACCTGCCCATGCCTGTCGATGCGTAGTGTTCGCGGGTCGTTTTCCATGAAGAATTTGTATTGTGCTTCGATCGTATGCGAGGCGATGTCGATTTTATACAATCCGGCATATAGGGTCAATACCCACAGCTTGCCGCGGTCGGCTTGGGCTTCGAGTATGTACGCCTTGTCGTCGGGCAATGTGAGGAAACTCTTGAATGTTTTCTTATCGGAAGTGTATTGGTATATCTTGTTATAGAAGGTGAAGGCGTAGACCGTATCGGCAGCTGTGGCAAATGCCCAGCTCAGGTCGACCGACGTCCTGCCGTCGCAAAGCTGAGGCTGTGCCAGTGGGTCGATGTCGGCGGTGAGGTCTGCCTCGCGGGGAACGTACAGCCAGGCGTTGTTACGGTGAAGCCACAGGTTGCCCATGCCGTCGACAGAGGTCTGTTTAACGGGGGCGGCTATTTTTACGAAGGTATCGGTAGGATGATTGTATCGGAACAATCCGTTGTTGGTGCTCACCAACACACGTCCCTGCCTGTCGACGGTCACATCGCTAAAGGCATAATCGAGCGAATCGCTATGTTCGAAATGGGTATAATACTTTTTGTACTCCGTTCCATCGAAACGGTATAGATGTTGTTCGGTTACGATCCATACGTAGCCATTTCCGTCTTGCTCCATTCCCATAATGGCATCCGAACACAATCCGCCTTCGGGGGTCATGGTGCGGAAGAGAGGGGCTTCTTGCGCCCACAAGGAAGGAATACTCAACAACACGTAGCATATAAGAAGCGGTAAAAAGCGCATAGCAGTAATGCTTTGTATTAAAAAACAGCAGCAAAGATACAACAATTCCCAATACGACTTTGATATTGGGAATTATTAGACAAGGCAACCGCATCAAATCTAATGCGATTAGCATGGCGGGCTGACTATCCGCTATAATTGAGTTTTCTTCTTTTTTTCACTCTTTGGCTTGTCACTCTTTGGCTTAGTCAGCTTCGCCTGTAACTTCTCTACTTGCTTTTGCAGGTCTTCTATCTCATGCCCTTGGTTATGGATGGTGGTGAGCAGGGCAGTCAGTTCCTCATCTTCGATATCTACCGGATAGAGATATTGCACCCGTTTGATAAAGTCTCCCAAGATGTTCATGTAGTTGGTAAAGGCGTCGTAGGGTGATTCGTATATGCCGCGATCCAAGGCAATGACACTGTTCTTGGTGGTCATGAAGCGGAAGTTGTTGCTGGCTTGCAGGTAGTCCCAATCTTGCTTGATGTGTCGGTCGTCGCAGATGTGCACGCGCTCGGCAATGCTATAGAGCTTGTTGAATGCTTCGCGTTGCATGACGTTGCCCAACCAGCAGCTGGTATCGCGTTCTTCGTCTACCCACGAGATGGGGTAGGGCACGTCGATGGCTGATACCGACTTTAGCTTGGTAATGATCTCCGTAGGGGTCGAGAAGGTGATGCCTTGCTCTTTGGCGCAGGCAGGCAACGCCTTGAGGAACTCCAGAATGTTCGACGACAGCGGCTGTGAAATACCCAGCGCCGACAGTTCCATAAAGATGTTGATGACCTGTTCCTCGGGAGGCAGCGCACTGATCCAGCCGATGTACTTGTCGGCAAAGAGGGGGTAATCGCTCCATTCTGAGTTCGAGAAGCGTAGGCTGATGTCGTCGGAGAGCTTGAAGTCGCGCAGCAACATTTTCAGCGCAGGCGCTTGGTTGCAGTGATATACATAATGCGGACTCTTCCAGCCCAATATGTGCTTGGCTCCTTCGGTGAGCATGCCTTTGAAGCCCATGCTTGCCACCATGGCGCCAATCTCGTCGGAGTAGATCAGACTGGAGTTACGGAACACCTTGGGTTGTTTACCGAACTGCAGCATGATCTTGTCGGCTTGTCGCATGACCTCCTCTTTGAAGCAATCTTCGTTGGCAAGCGCGGATAGTCCGTGCGAGTAGGGTTCTGCCAGAAACTCGCAGCATCCGGTGTCGTTGAGCTGGTGCAGCAGGTCGATCACTACGGGCGCATGGATTTCTAATTGCTCCAGCGCTACACCCGATATGGAGAGCGCTACCTTGAACGCTCCGCCCGCCTCTTTAGCCATGTGGATGAGGGTGGTCAGCGCCGGTATATACGAGCGCTCGGCTACTTCGGTGATGGCGGTTTCGTTGGCATAATCATCGTAGTAATAGTGGCTGGTGCCGATATCAAAGAAACGATAGCGTTTCAAATGAATAATCTGGTGTATTTCGAAATAAAGACAGATGGTTCTCATATAGGAAATTAAGAATTAAAAATTGAAAATTAAAAATGAATGAATGGGGGCTTACCGATTGATGAGTTGTTCGTATGTGCGGCGCACTTTCCATCCCACATCTTCCCACTTGATGCCATCGACCTCTTTCTTCCCTTCGTCGCGCAGATATTCGTAGAGCGCGGGGTAGGTGCAGATGGCGTAGATGGCGTCTGCCATGGCGTGAATGTCCCAATAATCGGTCTTGATGCACTTGTCGAGAATCTCGGCACATCCCGATTGTTTGGAGATGATGGTGGGCACGCAGCATTGCATGGCTTCGAGTGGTGAGATGCCAAAGGGTTCGGATACCGACGGCATGATGTACACATCGCTGGCTTTGAGTACTTCGTACACCTCCTTTCCTTTCATGAAGCCGGGAAAGTGGAAGCGATCGGCAATGCCCCGTTCGGCAACCAGACGTATCATCCGGTTCATCATGTCGCCACTGCCTGCCATCACAAAGCGGATGTCGCGGGTGCGATGCAGCACCATGGCAGCGGCTTCGACGAAGTATTCGGGACCTTTTTGCATGGTGATGCGTCCTAAGAAGGTGACGACCTTTTCGTTGGGCTTGCGCAGCGGGACGATTTCCTGTATCTCTTGCGGCAGCGGTGATACGGCGTTGTGCACGGTCGATACTTTGCGTGGATCCTGAAAGTACTTGTGAATCACTGTTTGTCGGGTCAGCTCGCTTACGCACATGATGTGGTCGGCATAATCCATGCCGTTCTTCTCAATGGCGTAGACGGTAGGGTTGACGTTGCCGCGGCTGCGGTCGAAGTCGGTAGCATGTACGTGAATCACCAGCGGCTTACCCGATACCTGCTTGGCGTGTATGCCTGCGGGATAGGTGAGCCAGTCGTGCGAGTGGATGATGTCGTACTGCTGCTGACGGGCTACGACCCCTGCTACGATGGAGTAGTTGTTGATCTCTTCTTGCAGATTATCGGGGTATCGTCCCGAGAACTCGATGCATCCCAAGTCGTTGGTATTCAGGTAGCGGAAGTCGGCATAGATGTGGTCGCGCAGGTCGTAATAGAGCTGTGGGTTCATGTAGGATCCTACCCGTCCGTTGACATAGTCCCATGTCACATTGCGCCACACTACGGGTGTGCTGTTCATGCCGATGATGTGCAGGAAGCTTCGGTCTTCGTCTCCCCACGGCTTAGGTATACAGAAGGTTATCTCCATGTCGGGTTGCACGGACATGCCTTTGGTTAGTCCGTAGCTGGCGGTACCCAAGCCTCCCAATATGTGTGGAGGGAATTCCCATCCGAACATTAATACTTTCATGTGTTTGTCACTCTTACATTATAATACTTAGACAATAGTTTCAAGATGTGCAGAATTTCTGCCACGTTCATGGCGAACGATACGGCACCTCGTCCGGTGAAGGGGGGGTTGCCGTCGAACAGTTCGGGCAGGGAGCCGACGCAGTGTATAGTCAGCTCGTCTTCGATGCCTATCAGGTAGCGTTCGACGAAGGAGATGCCGCTGTTTTTGTAGATGCGCAGATAGGCTTGCATATAGAACCCCAAGAGCCAAGGCCAGGCGGTGCCTTGGTGATAGGCATAGTCGCGTTGTCGTTGGGGTCCTACGTAGTTGGGGTTGTATCCGCCGCTTTTGGGGCTAAGGGTACGCAATCCTTTGGGGGTAAGCAGCTCTTTGGTTACGATGTCGAGCACTTGTTTCTTCTGCGCGCGGTCGAGTGGTGAATAGTCGAATGCCACGGTAAAGATCATGTTGGGACGTACACTCCAGTCCATCAGGTAGCCGTCGACGTAGTCGAACAAGTAGCCGTATTCGTTGCGGAAGGTGTCGACAAATGCCTTTCCGGTAAGCTCTGCCTGTGCATCCAAGGTATCAGCCAGTGTGGTGTTGCCGGCTTCGCGTTCCATGTCGGCAACAAATTTCAGGGCGTTGTACCACAGTGCGTTTACTTCGACGATGTATCCGGTACGTGGGGTGACGGGATGTCCGTCGACGGTGGCATTCATCCACGTGATGGCTTTTTCGGTTCCGTTGGCATAGAGCAACCCGTTGTGATGGAGGAAGAGGTTGTTGTGTTTGCCGCTGCCGACGAATTGAATGATGTCGGTCAGCAGGGTACCGTAGTGTTCGCGGCATTGTTGTCGCGAGGTGTTTTTGGCATACTGCTGCAACGCCCATATTGCCCACAACAATACGTCGGGGTCTTCCATCTCGTATATTTTGTAGGTGGGGAGCGGTGGTTCGCCTTCCATGAAGCTGCGGATGGCTTTCTCGGCAGTGAGCATCACCTCTTCGAACTCGTTGCGTTCGTCGATGGCAAGTGTCAAGCCGGGCAATGCGACAAACATGTCGCGGGCGCGACACTTAAACCACGGATAGCCTGCCAAGATGTAGTGGCGGTCGCCTTGTTTGTTATGAAACTGGTGTGCCGAGTTCTTCAGGCAGTTGTAGAAACTGTCGCGCGGAGTGCGGTCGGCAACCTCCTCTTCAAAGAGGCTTTTCAGTCGTCGGGGTGAGATTTCGGAGATACCGGCAGAGAACACGATGCTTTCGCCTTTCTTGATGTCTACCTCGAAATAGCCGGGCACGTACAGATCTTCGTTGAAGTCGTAGCCCCGTTCTTGCTCCTTGGAGTATTCGATGTCGCGATACCAGTCGGGTTGAAAGTGAAATTCGTTTTTCTTGTTCAGTTGCATGAACAGTTCGGGGTAGCCTGCGTACATGCAGGTCTTGATGCCGTTTTCTACG
This sequence comes from Prevotellaceae bacterium, assembly GCA_031262085.1. Classification (GTDB taxonomy): domain Bacteria; phylum Bacteroidota; class Bacteroidia; order Bacteroidales; family Bacteroidaceae; genus Bacteroides. The sequence goes on along the minus strand of JAISIN010000118.1, from coordinate 6,934 downwards.
GGTTGATAGTCGCGACTGGCGCGACTGTTCTCGTGCGTGTATTCGCGTACGCTACGAAACGCCAGAAAGGGTCGGAAGCGCAGGGTGGTGGCAGAGTGTGCTTCGAGCAACGTGTATCGAATCAGGATGCGGTTTTCGTGGTGAACAAAGAGTTTCTCCTTACGTAGCATCACACCTCCTACGCGGTAGGTCGTGGCGGGAATACGTTCGCAGTCGAATTCGCGGATGTACTTGTGTCCGTTGGGGCTGAGTGTGCCTCCCCGATATTTGTGCAATCCCAAATTAAACTCTGCACCGTGCTGAATGACTGTTTCGTCTAAGGAAGAGATCAGCACATGGTTCTCATCGTCGAGATTGGGAACAGGTATAACCAGCAGCCCATGATATTTGCGGGTGTTACAATCTACGATGGTAGTGCAGTGATACGCCCCTGACTTATTTGTCCTGAGTATTTCTCTGGGCAAAGATTCTTCCAGGTTAATCATCAGCGTTTTGTCAAAGTGTAAATAACTCATATATGTATAATAATAATTAAATTCTTAAACCTTCTGTAGCACGTACTTGTCCGCCGGTCTTGGTGCAAGTATGGTTAAGCAGCGCCCAAAAATACGAATTAAAGACATTGTTTAAAATAAAAAGTTACTTTATTTTTGTTTTTACCTAAAATCTTCGTAGCATTGCGCTATATTAATTAGAGTATGTATTACAAATGAAACAAGAATTGCGTCGAATTGTTGCGTCGGCTATCATACCTCTCTTTCTTATTTTCATACTTTATATGATAAAGGTGTTGGAGGTAGGAATGGATTGGAACTTTACCCGTCTGGGTGTTTATCCGCTCGAAAAGCGCGGTGTGTTCGGAATTTTCGCCCATCCGTTGATACATAGTTCGTGGCGTCATCTGATGGCAAACACCATGCCGCTGTTTCTGCTTTCGTGGTGTTTGTTCTATTTCTACCGCCATTTGGCGCCTTACATATTTATGCTCCTCTGGCTGGGCTGCGGATTGCTTACTTTTGTGATAGGTAAGTCGGGTTGGCACATCGGCGCCAGCGGGGTGATTTACGGACTTGCCTTTTTCCTTTTCTTTAGTGGCATCTTCCGCAAACATATCCCGCTCATTGCTTTATCTTTGTTGATTACTTTCATTTATGGAGGAATGATCTGGAATATGTTCCCGCAGTTTGCCAAGGCAACCACCTCGTGGGAGGGGCACCTTAGCGGAGCTGTCACGGGCATATTGTGTGCCTTTGGGTTTATGGGGTACGGACCGCAACGTCCTCGTCCGTTTGCTGATGAAGAGGAGGAGGAAGAAGAGGAAGAGACTACCGATTCGGACTCTCCTTCCGCCGGAAGTCTTCCGGATAGCGATACTTATCGAGAACCACTCCCTCCTTCTGACGAATCCAAGTCGTAAAGGCGCGGGCACCCTCGTACAGCTCGATGATGCGGGCGCCGTTGTGCAGGTGGTTGTACTCGGTGTCGCCGCCGCTGAACCTGCCGTAAGCCAGCAAGATGTCGTACCACAGCACGGCATAATCGTTGTCGTGGTCGTGCCCGACGAAGATACCCATCACGTCGCCACTCTCCTTCATGGCGGTGAACATGCCGCTGTTGAGTGCGGGGCTGCACACTTTCTCCATGCGTGTACCTCGCAAGATGGCGGTGGGGCTTTGTGCGGCTTCGGCAAATTCGGGCAGGGGGATGTGGAAGAATGCCAGCGCGGGCAGGGTATCGCCGCGATGTTCGGTTTTGAACGTAGCTGCCTGCTTGCGGTACCATTCTACCTGATCGAAGCGGAACCAGCCGTAGCCTTTCACCTGTTGCTTGATGGGCGAGTAGGCATTCGAATCCATGCAGTAGAGCAGGGCGGCGGTGTGCGTCGGGGTGTCCGATGAGGATATCTTCAGCACATAGTCGGGCGAGGGGCTGTCGTGACGTTCCGGCAGCAGGTTGCCGGGCACGGCGCGGGCGATGTCGTACAGTTGGGCGCGCGTCAGGTCTTGCTCGTCGTCGTGATTGCCGAAGACCACCACAAAGGGAATGCCCCGACGGCTTACCGGTTCGAGCAAGGTGCGCATGCCTGTTTCCGCAGGGCGGTTGTATACCATGTCGCCGGTGAAAATGACCAAGTCGGGCTTTTCGGCATCGAGCACCTCGTTGATGCGGTCGATGGCAATGTCGGAGGCAGGATTGTCCACCTGAAAGTGGGTGTCGGTGAACTGTACGATTCTGAATGTTCCGTCGGGGCGGAACTTCAAGGTAGACTGGGCTGCTACGATGCAGGGGAATAGCAGCAGGCAGGCATAAAGTAAGTGTTTCATCCTTTTCATTGGGGGGTTATGTCGCGGCAAAGGTAACAAAATTGGCTCGTGTGCAGTTTAAAAACATATAAATAGCTTATTTTTGCACCATGAAACAGAATATTGCCGTATTACTTTCGGGAGGTGTAGACAGTTCGGTTGTGGTGCACCTGCTTTGTGAACAGGGCTATCGCCCGTCGTTGTTCTATATTCGCATCGGGATGGACCATGCAGACTACATGGATTGTTCGGCGGAAGAAGATTGGGAGATGTCGTCGGCTATTGCCCGCAAGTACGGGCTTCCGTTGGAGATGGTCGATTTGCAGAAGGAGTATTGGGAACAGGTAGCCGCTTATGCCATCGATAAAATCAGGCGCGGGTTGACCCCCAACCCCGATGTGATGTGCAACAAATACATCAAGTTTGGTTGCTTCGAGCAGCAAGTAGGTAAAGATTTCGACCAGACTGCCACCGGACACTATGCCTCTATTGTGCACGAAGGAGGTAAGATATGGTTAGGCACAGCTGTCGATCCGGTGAAAGACCAGACCGACTTCCTCGCCCAGATAGACTACCTGCAAGTATCGAAGCTGATGTTCCCGCTGGGCGGACTGATGAAACAGGAGGTGCGCGACATCGCCCTGCGCGCCGCCCTGCCCACCGCCCGCCGGCGCGACAGCCAAGGCATCTGCTTCCTCGGGAAGATCGACTACAACGACTTCGTGCGCCGCTTCTTGGGCGAACGCGACGGCGACATCGTGGAACTGGAGACAGGCAAGCGCATCGGCACCCACCACGGCTACTGGTTTCATACCATCGGACAACGAAAAGGACTGGGACTGAGCGGCGGACCGTGGTTCGTCATTCGCAAGGACATTGATACGAATACCGTTTTCGTGTCGCACGGCTACGACACCCAACTGCAATACGGACGGGAGTTCGGTATGCACCACTTCCACTTCATCACCGACGACCCGTGGCACACCAACGGGACTGTCGACGTCACCTTCAAGATACGCCACACCCCCGAATTTTCCAAAGGACGACTCACGCGCGAAGGCGACACCGTGCACATCGTTTCGGAGAAAGAGCTGCAAGGCATCGCTCCCGGGCAGTTCGGCGTGGTCTACGACCGAGACTCCCGCATCTGTATCGGGAGCGGAGAGATCTTTCTTCTTTGATATGGGAGATTATGTTGCCCAGCTGTGCGACGACCCCGGGCTGCTGGCGCAGTTCAACTTCAGGCATCACCATCTCCGACCCCGCCACACATCCGTGGTGTGGCGGAAAGTCGAAAACGAGGTGGTATCAGGCTACGCACAACGAGTAAACAGCGGGGAGGGCTATTTCACCTCCCACGTGTCGTTCGTCAGGAGTAACTCTTGGAAATTGTGATACTTCTTCTTTGCCGACACCTCAGCGAGTTGTGCGGCAACGGAGGCGTCGTAGGTGGGCGCTTCCACGTCGCGGATGACACCCAGTGCGATGGGGAAGTCGGGACCCTCCATCAGCGCCAGCTTCAGTTGCAGAGTGTTGTCCGTGCAGTGCGCATCGTGTACGAGGATATCTTTCTCGGTGATGCCGTTCTCGCCCAGTTTCACCACTTTCAGTCCAAAGCCTTCCTGCATCAGTCCGAACTCCTTGTTTTCACCGAAGAGCAGCGGCTTGCCGTGCTCTAAATAGATGGCGTTCTTGGCGCGTCCGTCTTTTTTGTATATTTCGTCGAAGGCGTTGTCGTTGAAGATGACGCAGTGTTGCAGAATCTCCGTCACCGTGGTGCCTTTGTGTGCTTGTGCGGCTTTCAGCACGTTTACAGCGCCTTCGGCATCGGTAGCCACGCAGCGTGCAAAGAAGCGTCCGCGGGCACCGAAGCACAGCTCGGCGGGGTGGAACGGGTCTTCGACGGTGCCGTAGGGCGACGACTTGCTGACGAATCCTCGCGGTGAGGTAGGCGAATATTGCCCTTTGGTCAAACCGTAGATACGGTTGTTGAGTAGCAGGATGTTGATGTCGACATTGCGGCGGATGGCATGAATGAAGTGGTTGCCGCCGATCGCCATGCCGTCGCCGTCGCCCGATACCTGCCATACGCTCAGGTCAGGGTTGGCGACCTTGCAGCCGGTGGCTACGGCAGCGGCGCGTCCGTGTATGGTCTGCATGCCATACGTATTCATATAATAAGGTAAGCGGCTGGAGCAGCCTATACCCGAGATGACAGCCGTTTCGTAAGGCTTGATACCCATCTCTGCCATCGCTTTGTGAAGTGAGTTCAGGAAGAAATGGTCGCCACAGCCCGGACACCAGCGCGGTTGTCCTTTTTTAAAGTCTTTTGCTGTATATTGGTTCATGATGTTCTGGAGTTTATGGGTTCAGTAGGTCGGTAAATGCAGCTACCAGTTCGCTTACGGCGAACGGCTGTCCTTTTACTTCGTTGTATTGATAAGGTGTGAAGTTGTCTATGTGCATGCGCAGGTATCCGGCAAACTGTCCCAGATTCTGTTCGGCTACTACCACCTTCTTGTAGCGTTTCAGTACCTCGGCGGTGTTTTTGGGCAGGGGGTTGATGTACGAGAAGTGTGCCAATGCGGTTTTTTTACCGGCTTTGTTCATCTCGTCCATAGCCGAATAGAGGTGTCCGTAGGTTCCTCCGAATCCCACAATCAGCAGGTCGGCATCGTCGGCGCACCCTTCGACGGTAAGGTCGGGTACGGCAATGCGGGCAACCTTGTCGGCACGCAGTCGGCACATCAAGTCGTGATTGTCGGGATCGGTCGAGATGGCCCCGGTCTTGTTGTCCTTCTCCAACCCGCCGAGGATGTGGGTGTAGCCCTCTTGTCCGGGCACAGCCCAGTAGCGCACGCCGTTGTCGGGGTTGCGCAGGTAGGGCGAGTAGCTCCCTTTCATCTCGGGTGTGACATATTGCGGACGGATGTCGGGGTAGTTGTTCAGGTCGGGCAGCTTCCATGCGCCCGATCCGTTGGCTACGAAGCCATCGGTGAGCAGTACCACCGGTGTGAGGTGTTCGAGTGCAATCTTGCAAGCCATGTAGGCGGCATCGAAACAGTGGGTAGGCGAGGTGGCGGCAATGACCGGCATGGGGCTTTCGCCGTTGCGCCCGAAGAGGGCTTGCAGCAGGTCGGCTTGCTCGGACTTGGTGGGCAGACCGGTCGACGGACCGCCTCGTTGCACATCCAGTACCACCAACGGCAGCTCGGTGATGACGGCGAGGTTCATCGCTTCCGACTTCAGGCAGATGCCCGGTCCGGAGGTGGTGGTTACTGCCAGTGCACCGGCAAAGGCGGCGCCTACGGAGGTGGCGCAACCGGCAATCTCGTCTTCGCACTGTACAGTGATGACGCCCAGCGATTTATGTTTAGAGAGTTCGTGCAGAACGTCTGTGGCAGGTGTAATAGGGTAGGAGCCGAGGTATAGCTTCAACCCTGCTTTTTCGGCTGCGGCAATAAATCCGTAGGCAGTAGCTTTGTTGCCCATGATGTCCATGTAGATGCCCGGATCTTTGGCTTTACGACCGATGCGGTAGGTATGGTCGGCAGCGGCGTGCGTGTTGTGTCCGTAGTCGTAACCGGCGTGTATCACTTTGATGTTGGCTTCGGCTATTTCGGGCTTCTTGCCGAACTTCTCGCGCAGGAAATTCTCTACCACGTTCAGGTCGCGGTCGAAGAGCCAGCAGGTCAGCCCTACGGCAAACATGTTTCGGCATTTCAGGATGGCTTTGTTGTCCATACCGCTCTCTGCCAAGCACTCTTTTACCATTTGCGAGATGGGGGCTGCGATCACATTTTGCTTGATACCCAGTTCTTCGATAGGGTTGTCGGTAGTGAAGGCGGCTTTCTGCAAGTCGGATGCCTGAAAGCTATCGGTATCAATAATGATACAGGCGGTTGGCTTGGCAAACTTGTATTGCGTCTTCAGGGCGGCAGCGTTCATGGCTACCAATACATCGCACTGGTCTCCCGGCGTGTAAACCTTGTCGGCTCCTACGTGTACTTGGAAGCCCGATACTCCGTTGAGCGACCCTTGCGGGGCACGGATGTCTGCCGGATAGTCGGGAAACGTACTGATGTCGTTGCCCACCGTAGCCGAAGCTGTTGAGAAGATGTTACCGGCGAGCTGCATGCCGTCGCCGGAATCACCGGAGAAGCGTATTACCACATCCTCCAGTTCTTGAACCATCATGTCGTTTGTCATAATTGTTATGATAAGTAATCTATTCTTATTAAATCATAAGGTTAGTGTAGTTCACTTTAGGTCGTTTTGAGATGTACCCTCCATGAATCGGGGGGCAAAGTTCGGAAAGTTAATTGTAACAGCAAACTTTTTTTCGCAAAATCGATAGAAAGCGTTACCTTTGCAACCGTTTTGCTCAAAAGCATTCGGATGAATGCGCCCTTGTAGTTCAACGGATAGAACGTCGGTTTCCTAAACCGAAAATATGGGTTCGATTCCCATCGGGGGTACGAAAAGGGAGCCGGCTTTCAATAGTCGGCTCTGTCTGTCTTATACTGGTATAGGTAGACACATTTAGCAACCATTAAATGTGTAATAATTATGAGTACCAAACTTACGGTTTACAGTGAAGAGGAACGTTTGTCTTTGCTTCACTCTTATTA
>JAISIN010000072.1 GCA_031262085.1 Prevotellaceae bacterium | reverse complement strand
ATGACCAAAGAAATTGCTTTCGAGAAAAACATTAGTTTTCATACGGCCAATACTCATCGCAAGAATATTTTTCGGAAGCTGGAAATAAATAATGTACACGAAGCGGTAAAATATGCTATTCGTGCAGGCATCTTCGATGTCGCAGAATATTATATATAGAATGCTAAATGTGTATCAAACGTTATTTCAATTCAATGAAACGCGACATCGTGCAAGGCACCACGCAAGCCACCAGCGGCAACCGCGCCCTGAAAATCTCCTGCTCGGCAGATTATCAACCCAGCAAGCTCCTCACCCGCGCGTCTACTACGACCGACAACAAAACACGCCGTTAGTCTCGACAAAACCTATTTATCTCATTTACTTTGTTTAAGTTACAGATTTACCATACCTTTGCGCAATCGTATGATTTATCATTCATTAAACGCCCGCATATATGCAAGAAAGAATAACCATCCCCTACGCCATAGCCGACTTCGCCGAATTGCGCGAAGGTGGCTATTACTACGTGGATAAAACGCAGTTTATTCCACGCATAGAAAATTATAAAGCTCCCACCTATCTCCGCCCCCGCCGCTTCGGGAAAAGCCTCTACGTCTCGATGCTCGCATACTATTACGACATCGACGCTACCGATCGCTTCGAACAATTATTCAGTGGCACCTACATCGGAAGTAACCCCACGCCCGAACACAATCAATATATGGTGTTGCGACTTGACTTCTCTCAACTACGGGTAGGAGATACAATGGGTGATATGGAGGAGAACTTCAACAAATTAGTTTGTCCTCTTCTTAAAGGTTTTACACACGGAGGTCGCGGTTATCCCCACTTTTTCAAAGACTTCACTTTCAGCGATGAGCATAACGCGGTAGCTATGCTCAACGATATCCTTGCTTGGATACGTTACCAAAGTGGCGTGCCCCAACTCTACATCCTGATCGACGAATATGACAACGCCACCAATCAAATGATAACGGCTTACAAGGATGACCTTTACAAGGATATCACAAGTAAAGAAAGTTTCTTCCGCACCTTCTTCAAAAGCATCAAAGCCGGCTTGGGCGAGGGTCTCGTGCGTCGCTGCTTCTGCACCGGTGTGTTGCCCATCACGATCGACGACCTCACCAGCGGCTACAACATCGCCGAGTTCCTCTCGTTGCGCCCCAATTTCATTGAGATGATGGGGTTTACGCACGAAGAAGCCGCCGCTTACCTGCACTACGTCATAGACAACTATGGAGGTGAAAAGATCTCGTTCGAAGATATATGGTCGCTCCTCATTGACAACTACGACGGATACCGTTTTCGACCCAATGCCCGACCCCTATTCAACCCAACCATACTCACCTATTTCTTTAAATATTTTGCCGAACTAAACGGTGAGATCCCCGACGAACTGATCGACAACAACCTGCGCACCGACATCGGCTGGATACGTCGCCTGACAGACACCATGGAGAATGCCCATGAGATGCTCAATCGGTTGATAGCCGACGAAGAGTTGCTCTACGCCGCCGCAGACTTGCAAAGCCGTTTCGGCAGTACCACGCTCAAAAACTCTAATTTCTATCCCATCGCGCTTTTCTATCTGGGCATGACCACCCTGAAAAGCGGAAGCATTATGATACTGCCCAATCTTACCATGCGTAGCATCTATATGGATTATTACAATGAGATTTATGATGTGCATTATGATGCCTACCGACAGCTTGCTGTTTATAGCGCCTTTGCCGACAACCGCCAACTCGAGCCGCTGGTAGAGAACTTCTTCGAGGAATACATCCGCATACTCCCCGCCCAAGTGTTCGACAAGATCAACGAGAACTTCGTCCGTTGCGCTTTCTTCTGGCTCAGTTCCCGGTACATCAATAGCTACTTCTCTTTTGCCATCGAACCCAATTTCCCCTCCGGTCGCCCCGACTTGGTGATGAAGGGTTTGCCCGGCACTTCGTTCCACAACGACTGCCGCGTGGTGGAGTTCAAATACTTCAAAGCGAAAGACGAAATCATTGTCGAAGCGCTCACTGCCCCCCGCGAAGAGGACATCGCACAGGTAAAAGGCTATGCCGCCGACATCAACCGACAATTTGTCAACTACAAGATGCGGACTTATGTAGTCTATATGGTGACCAATAAGCGCTGCAAGGTGTGGGAGGTGTGATGTCCCCCCCATCACGTTTGCCAAGTCTTTGAGCACATTGTAGGCATCGCCCGGGCTGACGGTCGAGACATCTACCAATTTTTCGGCTATCTCGTCCGTGGTGACGGGTTTGCCCACGGTCACCGATTGCGGGTACCACAGGGAGTTGACTTTTTTCTGAATTTTCCTATAGAATGCCATAATCATCTATTTAGAGGTTCTACAATACCTTCAGGAGGGGGTGGTGACAGGTATACGATTAACAGTGAGTTAAGATACGATTAACATCGTGTTAAAATACGACTAACACTGTGTTACTATACGACCTTGTCGCGGATATGCTTGCCATTGCCCTTTCTCCCTTAGATATTGTCAGAACAATTCATATTGCTAAAGTTCGCTGCCATCCTTAGCTTGGCGCTCTAAAGTGTAGGGTTAGAAACAGAACCTACTATATTATAGCTTTATAGCAAAGCTGCCTAAGAAGAATAGTCATATCAGCACCATATTACTTCCTTTATTTTATCAGCCTTTCCCCTCCATCAATAATCTGCACACCTCTCTCCACCCTTGCTGATACAATCCGGTAGATTCATCCGTCAGCATGGCGTATGTGTCGGAGAGATACCAATACCTTGTAGCTTGCAGCTCGTTCCATTCATGCTCTACCATCAGCGTTTCAACGATTTGTTCGCTTATCTGCATAATGGCGGCATCGGCGTTTTTGCGGATAATGCTTGTCGATGAAATCCATGCCGCCGTATTTCAGCAGATAGCGGTAGGCTTTTTGCGAGTTCATCTTGTAAGCGCGGGCGAACTGCGGGATGATGTATGTGATGAAAGATACCTTGTTGCGGGTTTCTTCGTCTAAAACGGATGTGTCCATAATCTGATTGATTTGCAGCGCAAAGGTATGCCGTTCACGAAGCGCTTCCACTTCTTTCAGTAGGTCATCAATTTCAGCTATGGTGAGATTCTCGCGTTCGTTCTTATCGTACATGAAAAGCAGGTTGATCACGGCGAGCTTTTACACCGGCAGAATAAAGAAACTGCTTCGTAAAAAGTATATGTTGTATTTGAAGAATGCCTACCTTTGCCGCCATTATTAACCATACTCACTATCGCACACCATTATGAACTGGATACAGACCTTGCTGTGGGACAGCTCTTCCATCGCTCACATCGTCTGCCTTTATGCTTTCGTGATTGCTGCCGGCGTACTGCTGGGCAAAGTTAAAATCTTCGGTGTCTCTCTGGGGGTGACTTTTGTACTCTTCATGGGCATCCTGATGGGGCACTTCGGCTTCACGGGCGACACCCACATCCTTCACTTCATTCGCGAGTTCGGACTGATACTCTTCGTCTTCTGCATCGGGCTACAGGTTGGTCCCTCTTTCTTTTCCTCATTCAAGCGGGGCGGCATCACGCTCAATGTGTTGGCAGTAGCCATTGTGGCGCTCAACATTGTCGTAGCGCTCGGTATCTATTGGCTCGACGGAAGGGTGGACTTGCCGATGATGGTGGGTGTGCTCTACGGTGCGGTGACCAATACCCCGGGCTTGGGTGCGGCGCAGGAGGCGCTGAATCAGCTCAATTACACCGGCGACCCCATTGCGCTGGGGTATGCTTGTGCTTATCCGTTGGGCGTGGTCGGTATTATCCTTTCGATGATTGTGGTGAAAGCGCTCTGTCGAATCAACCTGAAGCGGGAAGAGGAGAGCCTGCACGACCAAGGCGCCGATCAGAAGCAAAAGCCGCGCTTGCTCTATCTTGAAGTGGTGAACGAAGCGCTCTCGGGTCACACCTTGTATAAAGTGAAGCAACTTGTGGGTCGTCCGTTTGTCTGTTCGCGTATCAAGCATGAAGATACGATTTCCATTCCCAACCAAGACACCGTGCTGCACCGCGGAGACCAGCTCTTCGTGGTTTGTGCCGAAGAGGATGTGGAAGGCATCACCGCTTTCATCGGTCACGAGGTGGATGCGGAGTGGACACACGAGCAGATGCCCATGGTATCGCGTCGCGTGTTGGTGACCAAGTCGGAAATCAACGGCAAGCGATTGGGTGCGCTCCACATACGGAACCTCTACGGCGTGAACGTGACGCGCGTGAATCGTTCGGGTGTAGATCTTTTTGCCGACCCCAACCTTGTGCTGCAAGTGGGCGACCGCATCATGCTCGTGGGGGCACAAGATGCCATTGATCGCGTGGCAGCCTTGGTGGGCAATCAGCTCAAGCGGCTCGATACGCCGAATATCATTACCATCTTTGTCGGCATCTTCTTGGGCATCGTGTTGGGCAGCTTGCCGCTGGTCATACCCGGTATACCCACCCCTGTTAAGTTGGGATTGGCAGGCGGTCCGTTGGTGGTGGCCATCCTCATCGGTCGCTTTGGCTATAAGCTGCGTTTGGTCACCTATACCACCACGAGCGCCAATCTGATGCTGCGTGAGATGGGCATTGTGCTCTTCCTTGCCAGTGTCGGCATCGAAGCCGGCGGGCGTTTCGTCTCCACCGTGCTCGATGGAAACGGTTTGTGGTACGTGTTCTACGGTTTCCTCATCACGGTTGTTCCCCTATTGCTGGTCGGCGTCGTTGCCCGCCTGCGTTATCGGTTGAACTACTTCACCTTGATGGGACTCATTGCAGGCAGCAATACCGACCCTCCCGCATTGGCTTATGCACATCAGACAGCGGGCAACGAAGCTCCGGCTGTGGGCTATTCGACGGTCTACCCGCTGGTGATGTTTCTGCGTATCATGGGAGGGCAGGTGATACTACTGCTGCTGGCTACTTAATCTTTGCCTCGATCTGCACCAGCGAGTGGGCGGGGAAGGTGTAGGAGTTGGCAAGCAGCGATTGGATAGGGAATGACAGATATATGAACCTATTAGCATAATTATGACCTAAAATGTCTACCTTTGCGCCCAAATTATATAGAGTTATATGCAAAACATCAGGAACATTGCAATCATAGCCCATGTGGATCATGGGAAGACGACCCTCGTTGACAAAATGCTTATGGCTGGACATCTGTTCAGGAGCAACCAGAAAGCAGGCGAGTTGATATTGGACAACAACGATTTAGAACGCGAGCGAGGTATTACGATTCTCTCGAAGAATGTCTCCATCAACTATAGCGGAACCAAGATAAATATTATCGACACGCCGGGGCACAGCGACTTCGGCGGCGAAGTAGAACGCGTGCTCAACATGGCAGACGGCTGCCTGCTGTTGGTCGATGCCTTTGAGGGTCCCATGCCGCAGACCCGCTTCGTATTGCAGAAAGCCTTACAGATAGGGTTGAAGCCGATTGTAGTAGTCAATAAGGTCGACAAGCCCAACTGCCGCCCCGAGGAGGTGTATGAAATGGTGTTCGACTTGATGTTCAGCCTGAATGCTACTGAGGAGCAGCTCGACTTCCCCGTGATATACGGCTCGGCGAAAAACAACTGGATGAGTACCGACTGGCGTCAACCCACCGATTCGATTGTGCCTCTGCTGGATTGCATCATCGAAAACATCCCGGCTCCCCACCAGTTGGAAGGTACCCCGCAGATGCTGATCACCTCGCTCGACTATTCGTCGTACACCGGACGTATCGCCGTAGGGCGCGTACATCGCGGCACCCTGCGCGAGGGCATGAACGTGTCGCTCGTGAAGCGTAGCGGCGCCCTGATGCGAACCAAGATCAAAGAGCTGCACACATTCGAAGGGTTGGGGCGCATCAAAACGAGCGAAGTATCTTCGGGCGATATCTGCGCGCTGATAGGCATCGACGGATTCGATATAGGCGATACGATATGCGATTACGACAACCCCGAAGCGCTCCCCCCCATCGCCATCGACGAACCCACCATGAGCATGCTCTTCACCATCAACGATTCGCCCTTCTTCGGACGCGACGGCAAGTACGTTACATCGAGACACATACAAGACCGGTTGATGAAAGAGCTGGATAAGAACTTGGCTTTGCGCATACAGAAGAGCGCCGAAGACGGCAAATGGATCGTATCCGGACGAGGCGTACTACACCTGTCGGTACTCATAGAAACCATGCGCCGCGAAGGATATGAGCTGCAGGTGGGACAGCCGCAAGTCATCTTAAAGGAGATAAACGGCGTGCGTTGCGAGCCGATAGAAGAACTCACCATCAATGTGCCCGAAACCTATGCCAGCAAGATGATAGACATGGTGACCCGCCGTAAGGGCGAAATGACCAAGATGGAAACCGTAGGCGACCGCGTCAACTTGGAGTTCGACATGCCCTCGCGCGGCATCATCGGGTTGCGCACCAATGTACTCACTGCCTCGGCAGGCGAAGCCATCATGGCACACCGCTACAAAGAATATCAACCCAACAAAGGCGAAATAGAACGCCGCACCAACGGCTCCATGATCGCCATGGAGACGGGTACGGCTTTTGCTTATGCCATCGACAAGCTGCAAGATCGCGGACGATTCTTTATCTTTCCGCAGGACGAAGTGTATGCCGGACAGGTAGTGGGCGAACACTCGCACGACAACGACTTGGTTATCAACGTCACCAAATCGAAGAAACTCACCAACATGCGCGCCTCGGGGTCCGACGATAAAGTGCGCCTCATCCCGCCCGTACAGTTCTCACTCGAAGAAGCATTGGAGTATATCAAAGAAGACGAATATGTAGAAGTGACACCCAAAGCCATGCGCATGCGCAAGATTATTCTCGATGAGAACGAGCGCAAACGGGCTAATAAACAATAATTTTTGTACTTTTGCCGTCGAAGGACAAAAAGCAGCATTCAATTTATGAGCGAAGACTATGAAACCCCGATGTTCGAATCGGACGAGCAAGTACCGGCGGAGACGGATTATAAACCGACCGGCGTAACCGACGAACGCAGCAAACACCAACTTACAGGCATGTACCAGAATTGGTTTCTGGACTATGCCTCGTATGTCATCTTGGAAAGGGCCGTACCACACATCAACGACGGATTGAAACCGGTACAACGACGCATCCTGCACTCCATGCGACGAATGGAAGACGGCAGATATAATAAGGTGGCAAACATCGTAGGACACACCATGCAATTTCATCCGCACGGCGATGCGTCTATCGGTGATGCGCTGGTACAACTCGGACAAAAGGAACTGCTCATAGATTGTCAGGGCAACTGGGGAAACATACTTACCGGCGACAGCGCCGCTGCACCCCGTTACATCGAAGCCCGCCTATCCAAGTTTGCTATCGAAGTAGTCTTCAACCCCAAAACAACCCACTGGAAGCTGTCGTACGACGGACGAAACAAAGAACCGGTCACCCTGCCGGTGAAGTTCCCGCTCCTGCTGGCACAAGGAGTAGAGGGCATCGCCGTCGGTCTCTCGTCCAAGATTATGCCTCATAACTTCAACGAATTGTGCAACGCCTCCGTTGCCTATCTGCACGGAGAGGAGTTTCACTTGTATCCCGACTTCCCCACAGGCGGAAGTGTCGACATCAGTAAGTACAACGACGGCGAACGAGGTGGAAGCATACGTGTACGCGCCCGCATCGAGAAGATCGACAACAAAACACTCGCCATCCGCGAAATACCCTATGGGAAGACGGTCACCAGCATCTGCGATTCGATAGTCAGAGCATCCGACAAGGGCAAAATCAAGATACGCAAAGTCGAAGATCTCACCTCGGGCAATGCCGAGATACTGGTGCATCTGGCGCCCGGCGTATCGTCCGACAAAACCATCGACGCCCTGTACGCCTTTACCGATTGTGAAGTAAGCATCTCACCCAATTGCTGCGTAATCGACGACCAGAAGCCCCACTTCCTCACCGTAAGCGACGTGCTGCGCAAGTCGGCAGACAACACCCTCGCCCTACTGCGCCAAGAACTCGAAATACGCAAGGACGAGATACAGGAAAGTCTCCATTTTGCTTCGCTCGAGAAAATATTCATCGAAGAGCGCATCTATAAGGCTCAAGAGTTCGAACAGGCAAAGAGCATGGATGCCGCCTGCGAGTACATCGACGAACGCCTCACCCCCTTCTACCCCCGCCTGATTCGCGAAGTAACCAAAGAAGATATTCTGCGACTGATGGAAATCAAGATGGGACGCATCTTGAAGTTCAACTCCGACAAAGCCGACGAACTCATGGCACGTATGAGGGCGGAGATCGAGGAAATCAATCACCACCTGAATCACATCGTAGAATATGCAACCCGTTGGTTCCGCATGCTCAAGGAGAAATATGGCAACGCCTTCCCCCGACGTACCGAGTTGCGCAACTTCGACGTCATCGTGGCGAGCAAGGTGGCAGAAGCCAATGCCAAGCTCTACATCGACCGCGAACAGGGATTTATCGGCACCGCGCTGAAGAAAGATGAGTTTTTGTGCAACTGCTCCGACATAGACGACATCATCATCTTCTTCCGCAACGGCAAATACATCATTACGCCCGTAGCCGACAAGAAGTTTGTCGGGAAGAAGATTCTTTATGCCAACATCTTTAAGAAGAACGACAAACGAACCATCTATAACGTGGTGTATTGCGACGGGAAAGAGGGAACCTGCTACATGAAACGATTCAATGTCACCTCCATTGTGCGCGACCGCGAATACGACCTGACGCAGGGCACCGATGATTCGCGCATTGTCTATTTCAGCGTCAACCCCAATGGCGAGGCAGAGATCATTAAGGTCTCGCTGCGCCCCAACCCCCGCATCAAACGCACCACCTTCGAAGAAGATTTTAGCCGCATCCCCATCAAGACACGCCACACCAAGGGCTATCTGCTCACCCGCAACCCGGTGCACAAGGTCGTGCTCAAGCAACGCGGAGGGTCGACCCTCGGCGGACGAAACGTGTGGTTCGATTACGACGTGCTGCGACTGAACTACGACGGACGCGGAGAGTATCTGGGAGAGTTTCAGAGCAACGATTCGATCCTCGTGGTACTGAACAACGGCGATTTCTACCTGACCAACTTCGACTTGAGCAATCACTACGACAACAACATCCGCGTATTAGAAAAATACGACGCTGCCAAAATATGGACAGCTGTACTCTATGATGCCGACCAGCACAACCTGCCCTACATCAAGCGATTCACCTTCGAGGCAAGCCCCCGCAAACAGAACTATTTGGGCGAAAACAAGAACAGCCGCCTCCTCCTGCTGACCGACGAGCCGTATGCACGCTTGGAGGTGGTCTTCGGCGGACACGACCACTTCCGCGAGCCGCTCATCATCGAAACCGACGAGTTTGTCCCGCTACGCAGTACGAAAGCACGCGGACGACGACTTACCACCTACACCATCGAAACCGTCAACGAGCTGGAACCGACACGTCAACCGGAAGAACCCGCAGCGACGGACGACGAAGACGATTCGGCACTGTCCGATCTCGTTGCCGACGACGACGGTACCCCACCCGCAGACCCCACGTCGGAAGACGGACAGATGAACCTGCTGTTTTGAGTCATGAAAAGGAAGACACCCTATATGCTGATTCTGCTGTGTCTGCTGCTAAACAGCCAGCCCACTGTTGCACAAGAGGTGACACGCGTCACCATGTACGGCATCGGCACCACCGACGTCTACGACACCTACTTGTCGCCGCAGGCTTATCGCGGCATCGACTTTCGCATCGCGCGCGAAAGCACCCGCATGACTAAATGGTGGAACGGCAAGCTATCGCGACAGACCTTCTTCCAAGCCGATTTCGGATACACCCACAACCATGCCGACAACAACAATACGTTCTCCGGATTGGCAAACTGGAACTACGGACTGCACTACAACTTTCGCATTACCCCCCATTTCAGGCTGCTGGCAGGCAGCCTGCTCGACCTGAACGGCGGCTTCGTGTACAACCTGCGCAACGGCAACAACCCCGCCTCGGCACGGGCATACATCAACCTCGACGCGTCGGGGGCGGCGATATGGGATTTCCGCATCCGAAGCTACCCCATCACTCTGCGCTACCAACTCAATGTGCCGCTGTTGGGAGCCATGTTCTCACCCCACTACGGACAGTCGTATTACGAGATATTTGTCATTGGCAATGCCGGAGGCGTCGTGCAGGTCACCTCTCTGCACAACAATCCGTCGCTCCGCCAACTGCTCAGCGCCGACTTCCCGCTGTTTCATGCTACCATGCGGCTGGCATGGATCTGGGATGCACAACAATCTGCCGTCAACGGATTGCGCACACACACCTACTCACATGCCTTTATGGTAGGCGTGGTGAAGAAATTCGTATGGGCTAAATAACGCGAACTACCCGACAATGAAGACAATACTAAAGTTACTCATACCTCTTTTGCTGACCGGTTGCATCGGCGAGGAGAAGTTTGCCAACACACCACAAGGCAACTTCGACGCCTTGTGGAGACTGATCGACGAGCAATACTGTTTCTTGGAGTATAAACAGATAGACTGGGATGCCATACGCCGTCAATACCAACCCTTGATTACCACCGACATGAGTAGCGAAGGTCTCTTCGAGGTATTGGGCAACATGCTGGCAGAACTACGCGACGGACACGTCAACCTTTACAGCTCATCGAACGTGGCGCGCTACTGGGATTGGTATCTCGATTATCCGCGCAACTTCGACGAAAGTATCGTCGAACACTATCTGGGACGCAGCTACCACATCGCCGCCGGCATGAAGTATACCATCCTCGACGACAACGTCGGCTACGTGCGCTACGATTCGTTCTCCGACGGTGTGGGCAACGGTAATCTCGACCAGATGCTGGTTTACCTCGCGCCCTGTAACGGACTGATTATCGACGTGCGCAACAACGGCGGCGGCAACCTGAGCAACGCCTCGCTGATAGCTGCCCGCTTTACCAACACCCGGACACTAACCGGCTATATACAACACAAACAAGGCAAGGGGCACAACGATTTCTCCGAGCCGGTAGCCATCTACCTCGAACCCTCCAACAGCATTCGCTGGCAGAAGAAGGTGGCAGTGCTCACCAATCGCCATTCGTACAGCGCTACCAACGATTTTGTCAATACCATGCGATACCTGCCGCAGGTTACGCTGATAGGTGACCGTACCGGTGGCGGAGCCGGTCTGCCTTTCTCATCGGAGCTGCCCAACGGGTGGGGAGTACGTTTTTCTGCCAGTCCGCATTTAGATGCCGACAAGCAACACATTGAGTTCGGCATCGACCCCGATGTGAAAGTTGATATGAGCGACGACGACAAAGCCAAACAAATAGATACCATCATCGAAGCCGCGAGAAGGTATGTAAAATGATTTTTTATTCCGTGAACTTGCTATTTCGAAAATACTTATTATCTTTGCCGCGCTAAAGAAAAAGAACTTTGCCATACAAGCGGGTGTGGCGTAATTGGCAGCCGCGCCAGACTTAGGATCTGGTGCCGAAAGGCGTGTAGGTTCGAGTCCTATCACCCGCACTTTGTTAACCTTGTGATTTCTTTTTTTAACAACAAATAGTAGTGAAAGTAAGGAGTAGTGATACCCTTTACGATTATTTTCAAAAGGTTAAGTAATACTTTACTAATAGTGATAAAGCCTTCAGGGATAGTGATATTCTTGAAGGCGTTTTTTTATGCCTCTCTTTAATTGTAAGAGTGCAGCCATCTGTACGGTCTTTCCCAATCCCATATCGTCGGACAGGCATCCGCCCCACCCCTGTCGATACAGATTAGCCAGCCATCGGAAACCAACCATTTGATAAGGACGCAACCGCACCTGCAGGGACGCAGGAACGGGTGGTTGGTCGGTCGGAGGCTCCAAGGAGCGTTGCAGATGTTCCAAGTCGGCAAGCGGCAAATAATCGGCAATACATTTCAAAGCGGGAGCATGCATCTTTCGGATGCGTAGCGCCTCTTCATCGTCTAACCCTATTCGGAAGAATACGCCATAGCGGGTAAACCATTCATCGGGCAGAATCAGTATTTTGCCGTCGGGCAGGAGATAATCCCTGTTCCCTTTCAAAATATGCTTCCGAAAGCGTCGGAACGGAAGTTTATAATGACCGACCACCACTAAGATACGCACATCAAACCAGTCTACTTTTTCGGATATGCTTACTTGCAACGTCAGGGTTCCGGTGTAATAGATGTGTTCCAGATGCTGCTCTACAACGAAATGTCGGGCAACCTCTTCCTGCACATTCAGCCACTCCAGTAAGCTATACGGATTGTCGGCATTGCCGCAACGCTGCTTGTAATGGTTGGATTGCACGCAATGCAGCCCTTTCTCTTGCAGCAGAGCGATGCTGTTCGCCTCCCACTCCGAATCGCGCCGATAGCGATAGATGCTTCCCTCTTCCACCCGGATTCTCTGCGTCAAGGCTTGATCGGGGTGGATGCGGGTATCGTCGCCGTATTGAAACCACAGCAGTATAACCAGCTCGCTTCCGAAATCTTTTTCGAGCGAGAGAATGGCTTTCCGTTCGGGCGTGAGCAGATGCTGGGTGATGCCTTGCAGGCGCACTTCGTATTGCTGCATGGTCTTTATCACAAAGGTACGCAGATAGGTATCGATGGTTCGTGCGGGCACTTCGATGCGCGCTTTCTGAAAGAAGGGCGTCAGCTTTTTGGCTTCGATATCCGAAACCTCATAGAGGGTGTCGCCTACCAGTACGATGCAGGGCTTTTCGGCTACGACGGCATGGGGGGTGGTCTGCAAAGTAATATCGGCTCCTTCGTAGGTAAGCGAGATAAAATAATGTAAACCGTTCTCTTCTCTGATAAAGTTGAACACCGCAGAAGCGTTGGTAGCAGTGGCTTGCAGACGGTCGGAATGGAGCAACACACGGTCGTTGTACCGGAGGCGAACAAAGAGCGGCATGTCGGTGTGACGTACAATCGCCCATATCTTGCGGTTGGCTATGTCGATGCGGGGACGGATGTAGCGTTGCAGTGTTTGCTCGGTAAGCTCCTCTTTAAACTCTGCCCACGAATCCTTGCGCGAATAGGCACGCCTCAATGCCTGATCGGAAATACCTTCGGACAAGGTAAACAGAGTTTGGCAAACAGGCTCTGAGACATCTTGAGGGGAGGGGACGCCTTGTATCAGGAAGCTCTCATCGGTCAGCCGTTCGACCGAATAGAGCGTGAACTTCCAACCAAATACCGGATGAGCATAGAGGGTTAATGCTAACATAGCGCGTATTGTTTTTTTAAAGGAGTGCAAAGATAGGCAAAATTAGTTGTACTTTTGCGGCTCATTATCAATCATCAATTCAATGAAAGCAAAGACCCTTATCGCCCTCTCTCTCTCTTTGTGTGTAACGCTTTCCGTCAGTGCCGACGAAGGCATGTGGATGCTCGGCAATCTGGATAAGCCCACTCGCAAATCCATGAAGGAACTTGGTTTGCAGCTCTCTGCCAGCCAACTATATAACCCCCGTAAAGCCTCTCTGAAAGATGCCATCGTCAGCTTCGGCGGATTCTGCTCGGGCGTAGTGGTATCGGAAGACGGATTGGTACTGACCAATCACCATTGTGGCTTCAACAGCGTGCAACAACATTCGTCGGTAGAGCACAACTACCTGCAAGATGGTTTCACGGCGCATACTCGCGATGAGGAACTCCCCAACCCCGAACTGTACGTGCGCTTCCTGATACGTACAGAGGACGTAACCAAGCGCGTACTCCGTGCCGTCACACCGCAGATGGACGAATCGACGCGCGAGCAAACCATCGACTCCATCGCGCGAGTGATCAGCGAAGAGGTATCGCGCAAGGACGACACGCTGGTGGGCATAGTCGATGCTTTCTACGCGGGAAACGAGTTCTGGCTGTCGATCTATCGCGACTATACCGATGTCAGGCTGGTGTTTGCCCCTCCCTCGTCGGTAGGTAAGTTCGGATGGGACACCGACAACTGGGTGTGGCCGCGTCATACGGGCGACTTTTCGGTATTCCGCATCTATGCCGACGCGCACAATCAGCCGGCAGACTATGCGCCCGACAATGTGCCCTATCATCCCAAATATGTAGCGCCGGTCTCGCTTGCCGGATACAAAGAGGGCGACTTCTGCATGACGATCGGCTATCCCGGAAGCACGGAGCGCTATCTCTCCTCTTTCGGTATTGAGGAGATGATGACGGGCAGCAATCAGGCACAGATCGATGTGCGCGGCGTGAAGCAAGCCATCTGGAAGCAAGCGATGGATGCCAACGACAGCATACGCCTCAAGTACGCCTCCAAATACGATGAAAGCAGCAATTATTGGAAGAATAGCATCGGCATGAACCGCGCTATACGCAAGCTTCACATACTGGAGAAGAAGCGTGCCATGGAAGAGAGCATACGCAACTGGATACGGCAGACGCCTGCCGAGCGTGCCCGCCTACTGCCGCTCTTTACCGATCTGGAGCTGGCTTATAAGAATCGGCGGACGACCAACCGCGCGCAGGCTTATTTTACGGAAGCATTTTTCTATGCGCCCGAATTGCCGCAACTGGCGCTGGGCATTCTGAATCTCGACCTCGGAGCCGACGAGCAAACGATCGGGATCAACGTAAACAATATCATGAAGCAATATGCCGACCTCGATCTCGATCTTGACAAACAGGTCTTTACTGCCATACTCAAGGAGTATCGTTCGCAGGTCGATGCCGATTATCTGCCCGATTTCTACCACGCCATCGACACGCTCTACCAAGGCGACGACCGGTTGTTTATTGATTCGCTGTATGCCCGTAGCGAGTTTACTACCCCACGTGCCCTGCACCGCATACTCGAGCAGGATACCACTTTCAATATCGGCAACGACCCGATCATCGGCGTGGCATTCGACTTGCTGACGACTTACTTCGACATGAACAACCGTCAGCACACGCCCAACGACCACGTCACCCAAGGTGAACGCCAACTCAACTCCGCCATCCGCCGCATGTATGCCGCCCGCAACTTCTATCCGGATGCCAACAGCACGATGCGCCTCAGCTTTGGAACGGTGGCAAGCTATACCCCCTTCGACGGCGCTGAGTATAACTACTTCACTACCGCGCGCGGCATCCTCGAAAAGAATCGCGCGTATACCGGCGACCGCGACTACTACCTGCAACCGGAGCTTCTATCACTGCTCGCCTCGAATGAGGCAAGCAACCTGCCCGTCTGCTTCATTACCAACAACGACATCACGGGCGGCAACTCGGGCAGCGCCATGTTCAATGCCCGCGGAGAGCTGCTCGGCTTGGCTTTCGATGGTAACTGGGAAGCCATGAGCAGCGACATTGAATACGATGCAGCGCGGCAGCGCTGCATCGGGGTAGATATGCGGTATGTGTTGTTTATTATGGAGAAATACGGCAAGGCGCACCATCTCATAGAGGAGATGAGGGTACATCAATGACGCTGTTGCGGTCTTACACCGTTCATCCGCGGCTGTTGACGTTGATCCGAACGAGGCTGTGACTGTCCGAAGCGGGGCTGTCCGTTTCGGCTGTGTTGTGCCATACGGGGTGGGCGCTGCTGCCGGAAGATTTTCAGCACTTGCTTGGGAGCGAGTATCTTACTAAACTCCTTGCTATATTTCTGCTGAATGTCCAACCGTTGCTGCTCTTTAGCAAAACGGTCTTTCAACAACCGAGCGGCTTCATCGTCGGTAAGGGTTCCTTTAGAAGCCAAAGATTCGCCTTCGTTCTTCCGCGCCTTGGCATTGCGTGGCGGGGTCAGTGCGCGCATCTCCTTCAAATAGTTCTGATACACGGGAGCGAATTTGGCAGCGGTAGCATCGTCCAGCATCAGCGTGTTTGCCATTTGGCGGCTACGCATCTGCAGCATTTCTTCTTCAGAGGGACGCTCTCTCTTTGTTCTGTCGGCACGATTTTCTACATGCTGTGCGGAGAGCATCAACGGACTGCCTGCAAACAAAGCAGTCATCATGAACATCATTAATTTCTGTCTCATAAATCTAAAACGTTAAATGGTTATTGTTTCCTATTAGAACATTTTGGGAAAACATGGTTTAATCGGGAGTATGCTTAATAAAGTTAACTGTACGTCAGCACAAAAATAGTATTTCCCGATGAAAGGTATATGATTCGGCAGGAAGATCCATGTCTCGTTTTCCCATCGCGGCTTTTAATTTTTAATTCTCAATCTTCAGTTTACACGAGAAAAGTCTCTATATTTGCGCACTCAAATTTATATAATAAATGAAAATAGCATTAATAGGCTACGGCAAAATGGGCAAGGAGATTGAACGAATCGCCTTGAGTCGCGGACACGAGATTGTCTGCATCATCGACATAAACAATCCTGAAGACTTTGCGTCGGATGCGTTCCGCAACGCCGATGTGGCAATAGAGTTCACCAACCCTGCAGCAGCTTACGACAACTGCCTGAAAGCATTCGATGCCGGAGTAAAGGTAGTATCGGGAAGCACCGGCTGGATAGAGGGTCGACGCGATGAAATGGCGGTTTTTTGCACGCAGCAGCACAAAACACTCTTCTGGTCGTCTAACTTCAGCTTGGGTGTTGCCATCTTCTCGGCACTCAATATTTATCTTGCCAAGATCATGAATCAGTTTCCGGCTTACGATGTCGGCATGACCGAGACCCATCACATCCACAAGCTGGATGCACCGAGCGGCACCGCCATCACTTTGGCAGAAAGCCTCATCGCCAACCTCGACCGAAAAGCCAAGTGGATCAAAGAGGATGCCGCCACCCCCGACGAACTCCCCATACACAGCATCCGCGAAGGCGAAGTGCCGGGCATACACACCATCCGCTACGAGAGTGAAGCCGACAGCATCAGCATCACCCACGACGCGAAGAATCGCAGCGGCTTTGCCATGGGCGCCGTGCTGGCAGCCGAATATACCGCAACCCACAGCGGGTTGCTGGGGATGAAAGATTTATTCACCTTTTTAAATTGACGCCTCATGATAAAGAAAGCTACGCGCGCTCAATGGATCAAGTTTACTGTCTACACCCTGCTTTACCTGCTTTTCTTAGTGTGGGTAAAAAGCTGGCTGGGACTTATCGTCGTTCCGTTCATCTTCGACGCTTATATCACCAAGATTATCCCGTGGGACTTTTGGAAGAAGTCTGAAAACAAAGCCGTGCGCAGTATCATGAGCTGGGTCGATGCCATTGTTTTCGCCTTGGTGGCAGTCTACTTTGTACACAACTTCTTCTTTCAGAACTATCAAATACCGTCGTCGTCGTTAGAGAAGTCGCTATTGGTAGGCGATTTTCTCTATGTCAGCAAGGTGAGCTACGGTCCCCGCATCCCCAACACCCCGCTGTCCATGCCGCTGGCGCAACACACCCTGCCGATTATCGACACCAAGTCGTATATCGAATGGCCGCAATGGAAGTATCGCCGCGTATCCGGCTTGGGACAGGTGCAACGCAATGACATCGTGGTATTCAACTTCCCTGCCGGCGATACCGTAGCCTTGAAGGTACAAGCGCAGGATTTCTATAGTCTGGCATACGACGCCGGACAAAGCATCTACTCCAATTCCATCCGCATGGACAGTCTGTCGCCTGCCAAGCAACGCATCGTGTACGACCTTTATTATGCAGCCGGCAGCAAGTACATCCGACAAAACCCGTCGCAGTACGGCGCAGTGGTGACGCGTCCGGTCGACCGCCGCGAAAACTATGTGAAGCGGTGCATCGGCATGCCCGGCGATACGCTACAAATCATCGACCGCATCGTTTATATCGATGGGAAACCTTTAGACGAACCCGAGCACGTTCAGTATTTTTATAAAGTGACAGGTACCGGTAAAACCATTCCGCAAGAGTTCCTGCGCGATGAGCTGGGATTAAGCATGGAAGATATAGCGGGCTATCAGCCGGGAGCAATCACCTTCAATCTGCCGCTCACCCAAGAAGCGCGCAGCAAACTGCTGGGACGCAAAGACCTTGTCGTATCGGCTACCCCCTTACAGTTTGAATCGCAGCACGATATGTATCCGAAGAATCTGTACGACGACTGGACAACCGATAATTACGGTCCGATCTGGATACCCAAGAAAGGTGCTACAACCCCGCTCACCCTCTCGAACTTGCCCTTCTACGAGCGGTGCATCACTGCTTACGAAGGCAACAAGTTAGAGGTACGGGGCGAAGATATCTACATCAACGGCAAGAAAGCCGACAGCTATACGTTCCAAATGGACTACTACTTCATGATGGGCGACAATCGCCAGAACTCTGCCGATTCGCGCTATTGGGGATATGTACCCGAAGACCACGTGGTAGGCAAGCCCATCATGGTGTGGCTCTCTTTAGACAAAGACCGCGGGTGGTTTAGCGGGAAAATCCGATGGAACCGTCTATTTAGATGGGTGCATTGAGAGCATGCGAACTTATTGCGGTATCGGTACCCACCGCGACACCGCTGCCCGAATCATAGTGAAAGCCCTCCTCACCCGCTTGGTGAAGGAGGGCTTTGCGTGAGTGCAGTGAGGTGCGTAGTTCTTCCGTATCTGTTCGCACGACTGTTGTAATAGGGCACAAACGTCGGGGCGCCGTGCTTGAAAGTGGGTTATCAACTGCTGCCTTACGCTCAGAGAGATGTCGCGTTTCTTTTCTGCGGCTGCTTTGCTCCAGATGGCGTCGGCGCGCTGTCGGTAGACTGCCATGGGACGACGCATGTAGTGGATGCGTCCGTATTGAGCGGTGAGCAGGTGCAGCGGATAGTCGTAGGTGCTGACCTGTGCAAACCAGTCGGGCAACTCGCCGAACACTCCGCGACGAAACAGCACCGACACATTGGTGATGTAGTTGCCGCGCGCCAGATCGAGGATGTCGGTGTCGCGCTTCTGACCGCCGTTGCTAAGACTCTTGGTGTGGTTGTCTTCGTAGTAGTTGATGACGCGATGGAAGCAGATGGCATCGTCGGGATGCGCCTCGAGCCATGCCACTTGCCGTTGCAGCTTGTACCGGCTGATCCAGTAATCGTCGCCTTCACAAATGGCAACATACTGTCCCCGCAGACAGTGATAGGTATCCATAAAGTTCTGTGCCAACCCTACGTTCTGCGGACGGTCGATGAGCACGATGCGGTCGGGATGGCAGAGCGCCAGACGCGCGCAAATTGCGCCGGTTTGATCGGTGCTGGCATCGTTGCCGATAACCAGCTCGAACGCAAAATCGGTCTGCTGTGCCAGCACGCTGCGAATAGCTTGAGCAACGTAACGCTCTTGATTATAGGTCAGCATGAGCACGCTGACCTTAAGGGTATCACTCATTAATCGTTATTTTTTCTGTTTACAATATCATCAATCTCTTTTTGAACAGATATTGCATCGTCTCCTTGAAGATAACGACGTTGCTCACACGCATCAGTAGCAGGTAGATCGCTACTGCGATTACTACCTTACCGGCAAAGAGCAGGTAGATATGGGTCAGAGAGCAGGTGCAAAGATAGGCGATACCCATTGTCACGACCGCAATGAGCGCGAAAGAGAGCACATCTTTCAGCGCATGACGCAAGGGAAGTCGTATCTCGCGGGCAACGAAGCGATGCCAGATCAACAGCCAACCCACATTGACTGCAACAAACAGTGCAACCATTGTTTGTATGCCGTACCGATAGCTTGCCAGCATCACCGCCAGTTGCAGTATGCACTGTGCCATGATGTTCCACATATAGATATTCGACCGTCCCTTGCTCAGCAGCAGATTGGTATAGAGCGTCATAACCGGCACAAACGCTCCCCATACACACAGCATCTGCAACAGCGGCACGCAGGGCAACCATTTGTTTGTCACTGTGATAACGACCAATTCGCGTGCCGTAAGCGCCAGCCCCAACATCATCGGGAACGACAAGAACGAGGCGAAGCGCAGCATCTTTCTGAATACGGCGCACTGGCGGACTGCATCGTTGCTCACCTCTGCCAGCACGGGTTGCGCCACACTGCCTATCATGCCGTTGATGAAAGCGAACGCTTGCGTATTCCATTTCGAGGCTTGCGTGTAGTGCCCCACATCGGCGCTCGTGAAGAGCCTGCCCAGCAAGGTTGAGAGCAGGTTGCTGTTGAGCTGGTTGAAGATGTTCGTCACCAACAGCTTGCTACCAAACCCGAACATGGAGCGCAACGGACGGAAATCGATCTTCAGACTCGGTCGCCACGGCGAGTAGTACCAGAAAGAGAGGTTGGTCAACGCTATGAAGACCAGCGTCTGCGTAGCCAGCCCCCAGTAACTCATGCCGCGCCACGCCATCCACACGCCCACGCTACCGGCTATGACGAGCGCCGGAATCTGCGACAACGCTTTCTGCTTCACCATGAGATTGCGAAACAGATAGGCATGCTGTGCCGTACCCATGCTGGCAATGAGAAAACCCAAAAAGACGTAGCGCGACAGCCATGTCAGCTCGGGTTTATGAAAGAAGCGGGCTATGAGCGGCGCACAGCCGAATAATATAAGGTATAGCGTCACCCCCACGAACGTGCTAAACCAGAACACGGCGTTGTAGTCGTCGTGCTTCACCTCCCGCCGATTGGCAAGGGCAACGGTGAAGCCGCTGTCTTGCAGCGTACCTGCCAACGCAGTAAAGATGGAGAGCATGCCTACGGTACCATAGTCGTCGGCATTGAGCAGTCGTGCCAGCACGATGCCGAAAAAGAAGTTCATCAGTTGCTGTGCGCCGTTGCTGATGCCGCCCCAGATAAGTCCGCGGGTGGTGCGTTGTTTGAGTTCGCTCATGAATCACATTCCCCACACGGTAATCGTTCGCCCTTGGTACCTCTCCTTTCGGTGCCAGATCTTCTTGCTCCACGTGGCGCTTTTGTCGCGGTTTAACAAGCTGAAGTGCCCTTCGGCATCGGGGGCGTCTTTGTCCATATACTCCGTGATTTGCTCCAGCCCCATGGCAATGGTCTTGGGCACGCCGGCGCGTTTGATCTTCAATTCTAACACGATATATTGGATGGGACCTCCATAGACATCGGTC